>JAAYZQ010000192.1 GCA_012514775.1 Anaerolineaceae bacterium | reverse complement strand
TCTGGAACCGAAAGGATCGAGAGGGTGCGTCGAGCGGATTGATCCTGGGGGCAAGCCTGGCCGTGGCGCTGTCACTGTCCATCCTGTTCCGGACCCTCGGCTCGGGGAGCGACGTGTCCACGATCGGCTGGTCGCAGGGGATAGGCTGGATCCTGGCCATCGCCGCCGGCGCATTGCTGCTGGGGCTGGCGAGGCCGGAACCGGCGTCGCCCAGGACCGCCGATGCGGCCAGGCACGAGCGCCTGCCCGCCTGGAAGACCGTGGGCCTCTGCCTGGGGCTGGTCAGCGCCTTGATCCTGTGCTATTTTGCCTTTGCCAGCCCCCACGTCATGGCCCGGTGGACCGGGGTGAGCGCCCTGCCCATCGTGTCGATGGCCGCGCTGGTTCTCGGCCTGTTCGCCGTTGTACTGGCTGCCAGGCCCGGCCTGCTCTCGGCACTGACACCGGGCATGGTCCTTGGCTGGAACCTGATCTTTGGCCTGTCCCTGGTACTGACCATCCTCGCCCACCAGGTCAGCTTTCCGGCCAATGCCGGCGCCTATCCGCTTCCAGAACCCTCCGTGAGCGTGATACACCACATCCCCCTCTTTGTCACGCTGCTCCTCTTACCCGTCATCGTTGTCGACTGGATGCTCTTTGTCCGGGAGATCGTCGCCGGCAGGCCATCCTTCCGCGCGCTGGGGGCTGGGTTCAGCCTGGCGTCCCTCTACCTGTTGTTCATGATTTTTGCCCAGGTCTTTACGACGGTATACGACTATATCCCCGTCGTGGGTCCCTTTTTCAGGGACAAATTCTGGCTCGTCTTCCTGGTGGCGGCAGCCGTCATGGCGCTGCCCGTGCTCCTGGTGCGCCGCCGCGCCGTTGACCTGGGCGGGACCGGCCTCGAATTCGAGCACGGTAAGGCCTTTGCTGCGCTGATGGTCCTGGTCGCCGTGGCGACCATCCTCGGCGCGGTCCTCGTGGCGGCCAGGCCGGAGGCCCTCGCCTCCTCGCAGACGTCCCTGCAGATCCTGACCTACAACATCCAGCAGGGATACAACCGGGACGGACTCCGCGACCACGAAGGGCAGTTGGCGCTGATCCGGGAAGTGGATGCCGACATTGTCGGGTTGCAGGAATCGGACACCGCCCGCATCGCCGGGGGCAACGCCGACGTGGTCAAGTACCTGGCCGACAGGCTGGGCATGCACTCCTACTATGGCCCTAAAACGGTGCCGGGCACCTTTGGCATTGCCCTGCTCAGCAAGTACCCCATCGAGAATCCGAGGACGTTCTACATGTACAGCGAGGGCGAGCAGACGGCGACCATCGAGGCGCAGATCACGGTGGGGGGCCGGTCGTTCGACGTGTTCGTGACGCACCTGGGGAACGGCGGGCCCATCGTCCAGCAAGAGGCAGTGCTTCAGGAAGTGCAGGGCAAGGAAAACGTCATCCTCATGGGGGACTTTAACTTCCGGCCGGATACCGACCAGTACCGCATGACAACCGCCATGCTGGACGATTCGTGGCTGCAAAAGTGGCCCGGGGGAAACGAGGGCCAGGGGATCGACCCGGCCCGGAGAATCGACCACATCTTCCTCTCGCCCGGGACCGAGGTGGCTGATTCCGAGTACTTGCCGGGCCCCCAGTCCGACCATCCGGCCATGACGACCGTCATCGAGTGGTAGCGTCCTGGCCCGATCGTGAGCGCCGGAAGATGGGGGTACGTGCCAGCTGCCCAGGACAGCCCGGCGTCACGTCAGCTTGACGTCCAGAGAACCGGCGAGGAGCACCGCCCGGCTGGTGTCGAACCACGTCCGGGTTAACTCGATGGGGCCCTGGGAGCAGTACGTCACCGTTACGACGCACATCCGCTTCTCCGGCGAGGAGGGCCAGCAGCCGGCAAGCGTCTCGGGCAGTGGGGTCAGCGAGATCTCGTAATGCGCCTTGAAGAACTCCTCGTCGGGAAACGTCCGGCGCAGTTGGCGGTACACGGAAAAGTCCTTCTCGCGCTCGATCTGTGCCATGGCCGCCTCCAGAAAGCCGGGCACGCGGCTCACCGGGATAAAGGACTGCTCGATGGCCACCGTCACCCACGCCGCGGAGCCCTCGTCCTTCATGGACCGGCAGCGCGCCAGGACGGCTACCGCTTCCCCGGCGGCAAGCCCCAGGTCCTTGCGCACCCGGGCCAGCGGCCCCGTCAGCTCCCGGGCCTTGCGGATTCCCGTCTCTGCCGCGATCACCCGCGATCGCGACTCCAGGTGGGCGCGCTCGGCCACGTCTGTCACCGACAGGATCTGCTGCGTGAGCAGCGGCGGCCGCTGCGGCGCGGGATGGACCACCTCGAAGCCCTTGTTGGGCAGGCGGCGCAGAAATCCCAGGCGCACCAGGTCGTCCATCACGTGCATCAGAGTGTTGCGATGGACCGCGTTCTGGCGCGCAAGCTGGAGCGTGCTCAGCCGGTCGCCGATGCAAAAGCCCGGCCGGCTGCTGCGGATGGCCTCGATAATGGCCTGCCGCGCCTGCTCGCGCATGGTCTGGTCCCTGCTTCGATCCAGGTCCAACAAATAGTCGTGACCGGGCATAAGGTTAACGCGCCCCTTCGATCGTGCTGCAACCGTCGGCTCTCACAGTTGCACTGTGCAACAATCCATGGTATAATGCCAACGTCGATATTGTGCCCGTGTTGCTCGATTTTGGCAAGTTCGCGGGCGGTCAAGTATCGAGAAAGGCGGTGCGCCATGGGTTACCTGCTCGCTCATGACGCGGGCACCGGCGGAAACAAGGCGGTGCTCGTCGACGCCACGGGGCGCGCGTGTGCCACCGCTTTTGCGCCCTACCCTGTCCACTATCCTCGCGCCGACTGGGCCGAGCAAAACCCCGAAGACTGGTGGGCCGCCGTCGTATCCACCACGCGCCAGGTCATGGAGCAGGCGGGCATTTCGCCCGCCGACGTCCTCGCCGTGGCGCACACCACGCAGCTCCTGGGCATTGTCCCCATGAGCCCCGATGGAAGGCCGCTCCGCCCGGCCATCATCTGGCTCGATGCCCGGGCCACCCGCCAGGCGCGGCGCATCATGAAAAAGTTCATGGGCGCGGCGGTCTTTGCCGCCATCGCCGGCACCCCGCTGTCGGGCAAGGACGGCATGCCCAAGCTGTTGTGGCTCAAGGAAAACGAGCCGGATGTTTATGACAAGATGTCCTGCTTCCTGGACGTCAACGGCTACCTCGTCTACCGGGCCACCGGCGAGCGAGTCATGGAATGGTCCTGCGCCTCGGCAGTTGGCTTTGACCAGAAGAAGAAGGACTGGCTGCGGGGCGTCATCAGCTACATAGGCCTCGACATGGGCAAATTCCCGCCGCTGGTCCGTTCCATCGACCAGGTCGGGGGCCTGACGCCCGAGGCGGCGCGTGAGTGTGGCTTGCTGGCGGGCACTCCGGTCTTTGGCGGCGGAGGTGACGCCCAGGGTGCCGCCGCCGGCTCGGGGGCGGTAGGCGAGGGCGAGGGGCACATCTATCTCGGCACCTCCGGTTGGGTCGGCGTCGTCACCAGCAAGAGTCCCACCGGCCGCCACGGCGTCGTCTCCATGCAGTCGGTTGACCCGGAAAAGTCGTTGCTCTTTGCCGAGATGGAGACGGCCGGAGCCTGCCTGAAGTGGATCGCCGACGAGTTCTACCAAGCCGAGCAGGCCGATCCCGCCATCCCCAACGTCTATGCCCTCATGGACGAGAAGGTGCAGACCATCCCCGCTGGCTCTGACTTTTTGCTGTGCACTCCCTGGATGTTTGGCGAGCGGGCGCCCATCGCCGATACGTGGGTGCGGGGCACCTTCTTTAACCTGAGCAGCGATCACACCCGCGAGCACATGCTGCGCGCCGTGTACGAGGGCGTCGCCTTTAACCTGCGCTGGATCATGGAGATCGTGGACAAGAACTTTGGCTTTCCGCTGCCTGTGCTCCGCGTCGTCGGCGGCGGAGCGCGCGGCGCTCCCTGGCTCCAGATCATTGCCGACGTCACTGGGCGACGGGTGCAGGCCGTTGCCAACCCCCAGGAGGCGGGTGCCGTGGGCATCGCCCTCACGGCCGCCGTCGGCCTGGGCCTGTATCCCGACTTTCAATCGCTGCGGAGCGTCGTCTCTGTGACCCACGAGTTTGAGCCACGCACCGACGCTGCCGAATGCTACGAGATCCTGTACCGGGCCTATCACAAGCTCTACCACTGCCTGCGCCGCCTCTACCACGAGGTCAACGAGGAGCGCTTTCGCTGCGGCCAGGCTCCGCTCCCTTGAGCCGGGCCGTAAACGTTATGTTAAGGAGAAAACCATGAAGGTCGATATCGAATCACTGCCCCTTGCCCTGCCAGATGGCGTCAACTACGAGGACTATCTCATCGCCACCTACCTGGTGTCGTACCCGAAGTCGGTGCCGGTGCCGCAGTTGGCCCCGGCCCTGGCCATCGAGCAATCCACGGGCACGTGGGTGCCCGTCCCCGGCGAGACGCCGGAGGTGCGCCGCCGGCACGTGGCCAAGGTCATCGGCGTCTACGAGGCGCCCGACTATGAGTGGATGGTGCCGCCCGAGGTACAGCAGCGCCACTACATCATCCAGGTCGCCTTCCCCGAGGTGAACATCGGCAGCCAGATCCCGATGCTCTTGACGTCCGTCGTGGGCAACATCTGCATGGGCGGGCGGATCAAGGTGCTGGACGTCCGCTTCCCAAGCAAGTTCGTGGCCGGCTTCCAGGGCCCCAAGTTTGGCATCCCCGGCGTGCGCCGGGCCCTGGGCGTCGTGGGCCGCCCGTTGCTGAACAATATGATCAAGCCCTGCACCGGCTACACGCCGGAGGTCGGCGTCGAGCTGTTCCGGGCCGCGGCCATGGGCGGCTGCGACATTATCAAGGACGACGAGCTCATCGCCAACGCCTCGTTCAATGCCATACAGGCGCGCGTCAAGCTGTACATGGAAGCCGAGCGGCAGGTGTACGAAGAGACCGGCGAGCACACCCTCTACACCGTCAACGTCACCGACGAGGTGCCCCAGGTGTTCGACAATGCCTGCCGCGCCGTGGAGCTGGGCTGCAACGCCATCATGGTCAACTACCTGGCGACGGGTTTTCCCGTGCTGCGGGCACTGGCCGAGAACCCGGCCGTCAATGTGCCCATCCTGGCCCACATGGACGTCGCGGGCGCACTCTATGCCGCCGAGTGGCACGGCATGAGCTCACACCTGGTCCTGGGCAAGCTGCCGCGCCTGGCCGGCGCCGACGTCGTCGTCTTTCCTGCGCCCTACGGCAAGGCCCCCGTGCTCCCCGAAAAGTTTCAGCGGGTGGCCCAGAACCTCAGCTTCCCCCTGTACGATCTGAAGCCCGCGTTCCCCATGCCTAGCGGCGGCATCACCCCAAAGATGGTGCCCCAGGTGGTCAAGGACCTGGGCTCCGAGATCGTCATCGGCTCGGGCGGCGGCATTCACGCCCATCCGCAGGGACCGGTGGCCGGCGCCAGGGCCTTTCGCCAGGCCATCCAGGCCACGATGGAGGGCCGCTCGCTGGAGGATGCAGCCCAGGAGTACCCGGAGCTAAAGGTCTCCCTGGAAACGTGGGTCGATCCCTTCAAGAGCATGGGGCTGTAGGACGCGTGGGGCAGAAAATGACAGAACAAGCATACGGCATCTCGCAGTGGCACGACACCAACGAAGTGTATGCCCGCCTGAAAGCCCTCCTCGCCCTGCCCATCCGGCCGCTGCGCCGCGACAGGATGGCCGAGGTCCTGGACTATTTTGAGACCCGCTGCCGGCGATCCAAGGAGCTGACCGACCGCGCCAAGGAACTGATCCCCGGCGGCGTGCAGCACAACCTGGCCTTCAACTACCCCTTCCCCCTGGCCATCGACCGGGCCGAAGGGGCTTACCTGTGGGACGTGGACGGCAACCGCTACATCGACCTGCTCCAGGCCGGGGGCCCCACCGTCCTCGGCAGCAACTATGCGCCTGTTCGGGAGAAGGTGCACGAGGTCCTGGAGTGCGCCGGCCCGGTTACCGGCCTCTTTCACGAGTACGAGTACAAGCTGGCCGAGCTGGTCCACCGCTACATGCCCGCCGTCGAGATGTTCCGCATGCTCGGCTCCGGCACCGAGAGCGTCATGGCTGCCATTCGCGTGGCCCGCGTGCACACCGGGCACAAGAAGGTGATCAAGATGGGGGGCGCCTACCACGGTTGGAGCGATCCCATGGTTTACGGCCTCCACGTCCCGGGCAGCAGGCGCTACGAAGCAGCGGGCATTCCCGGAGCCGCCAGCCGGCACACCCAGGAATTCTATCCCAACGATCTGGGCCACCTGCGCCGCCTGTTGACCCTCAACCGGCTCCGGGGCGGCACCGCCGCCGTCATCCTCGAACCCATCGGCCCGGAAAGCGGCACGCGCCCCATCTACCCCGACGTGCCCCAGAAGGTGCGCGAGCTGTGCGACGAGTTTGGCGCTTTGCTCATCTTTGACGAGGTGGTCACCGGGTTCCGGCTGGGGTTGGGCGGCGCCCAGGGCTACTTTGGCGTCAAGCCTGACCTGACGGTGTTTGGCAAGTGCATCGCCGGGGGCTATCCCATGGCCGGCGACATCGGCGGCCGGCGCGACGTCATGCTCCACCTGGCGGCCGGCATCGGGGGCAGCAACGAGCGCGCCTACGTCGGCGGCACCCTGTCGGCAAACCCCATGAGCTGCGCCGCCGGCTACTTCTCTCTGCTGGAGATGGAGCGTACCAATGCCCCGATCAAGGCCGGGCAGGCCGGCGACCGGCTGTGCAAAGGGTTGCAGGCCATCATCGAGCGCAAGGGATTGCCCTTTGTGGCCTACAACCAGGGCTCCATTGTCCACCTGGAGACCGCCGGCGTCATGCTCCTCGACTTTCGCCACCCGCTCAAGCTCAAGCGCGAGCTGAAGCCGCGCAAGCACATGATGGAAGAGATGGGGGCGGCCTACACTGCCCAGGGCATCATCACCCTGGCCGGCAGCAGGCTCTACACGAGCATGGCCGACACCGACGACGTGGTGGACGATGCGCTGTCCCGGTTCGAAGTTGTGCTGGACGGCATCGAAAGCGCCTGAGGGAACGGTTCAATCGCGGCCTGGCGCTTGCCAGGCCGCGGCCGCTTCTCCAACAGAAATCTAACACTCCCTAACCAACTTCAATCGTAGAACAAACCACTTGCGTCTGTTATACTCGGTTACATCCCGTATAATTACGGCGTGGCTGGGCACATGGCCTCTGCAAAGAGTCCCTGGTGCAGCCGGAGACAAGGACCGCCTGGCTGTACGTGGAGCATCCGCTCGCGTGAGTGGGTCCACTGCTCATGAATCTGTATACAACGCTTTGACAATATCAGGAGGACAAGTATGAGAAACACTTTCCGACTGTTCCTGCCTCTGCTGCTGCTGGCTCTGCTCGTGGCGGCCTGCGGGGGAACGGCCACCAACGGCGCGCAGAACCAGCCCGACATGGGCCTGGGAATTGACGAGACCCCCATGGTCGAGGAGCCGGGCGTTGGCGAGCCCCTGACCGGCAACGAGGACCTCGAGCCGGGTGTCACAGAGCCCATGCCTCCTCCCGCCGAGCCGGGGGTGGGTGAGCCCATGACCGGCACCGAGGAGATGGACACCGGCATGGCCGGCGAGGTGGAGGTCAACATCGCCGACTTTAACTATGATCCGCAAGATCTGACCGTTCAGGTGGGCGACACCGTGACCTGGACAAACAACGACGACGTGGCCCACACCGTTACGGCGGGCACGCCCGACAGCCCTATGGGCGAGTTCGACTCCGGTGAGCTTCAGCCGGGCGATACGTTCAGCTACACCTTTGACCAAGCTGGGACGTTCGATTACTTCTGTACCCTGCACCCCGACATGACGGCCAGCGTCACCGTCGAGGAAGCGACTCAATAAGCGTCGATAGATCCAGTGCACAGCCGGTTGCATAGCCGGCTGTGCACTGGATACCGCCTGGCCACAAGAAGCGCGAGCCGAACGACGTTCGGCTCGCGCTGTTTGTCTGCACCCGATGATATTCTACGCTTTTCTGTCAGTGGCGAGGGGGAGATTTGAACTCCCAACCAAGGGCTTATGAGTCCCCTGCTCTGCCATTGAGCTACCTCGCCGATAGCCAAAGCAGATGGCAGGCGCCATCTGCTTCAGAGTAGCGGGGGGAGGATTCGAACCTCCGACCTTTGGGTTATGAGCCCAACGAGCTGCCTCTGCTCCACCCCGCATCGTCGAGAGACATTATACCTGATCGCTCCAAACACGTCAACTTTTGGACGGGTTATGGCGCACGTGAGTCTCGCCATGCCCGAGGCTAGGTGGCCATGAGCGTGACCGCCGTGACGTACAGCCACGCGCCGGCGGCCAGGACCACGCTCGCCGCGCCGCCGAAGGCCAGTCGCCGCCACACACCCCGCACCGTCTCGCGGTCCAGGGTCGGCTCGTCCTGGTTCAGGTCGTCCCAGGATTCCTCGACGGACTCGACCGGGGGCGGCGGAGGCCCCGCCTCGCAGGACGGGTCCCGCGCGACGCGCATCAGGTGCTCGAGCTGGAGGTTGGCCATCGTCGGCACCCCATCGCCACCCCGCACATCGATGGCAGCCCGAAAAGCGCTTATTGCCAGGGGCAGCCGGCCCTTGGCCCAATACACCAGCCCGAGGTTGTAGTAGGCCAGGCCAAAGTTGGGATCGTGGTCCGTCGCCTGGCGATATCGGGCAATGGCCTCGTCCCACTGGCTCTCGCGGTGGTACACCAGCCCGATCTCGAAGTGGATCTGGGCAGGGCTGGCGTCGCCCATGTCGCTCGCCTCGCCCGCCTCGCCCCCCGCTAACACGGCGGGAACGGCCGGCTGCCTTGGGGCAGGGGCAGGCGCCGGGCGGCCAAGGGCCGTCTTGATGGCGAGAACGAGGCTTACGATGGCCTGAAAGCCATCGAACATGGGCAGCGGGACCAGATTAAAGATACCCAGCAGGAGGTTGACCAACACCACGTAGGAGGAGAGGGCCACCGCCGCCCCCTGCAGGTCGGGTCCCGGGTTCGTGGAGGTCAGGAAGCTGTAGGCCCGGCTCATGGCCGGCGTCCCCTCCACCACGCCAACGACGAGCATGGTCAGCACCATGCCCGCCAGCGTAACAAAAGCCAGCGCCAGGTTGGCCGACACGCCGGCAATGGACACCAGGAAGGTGCCAAAGGCCCGGTTGGACATGCGAAAGCGGCTGTGATCGATCCACACCGGCTTGGCCCAGCCAATGCCAATGATCAAAAATGTCGCCACGCCCACCCACGAAACGTGGCGCAGTGGGTTAAAGCTCAACCGGTTGCGTTCTACCTGGCTCGTGTCGCCCAGCAGAAAGGCGACCAGGGCATGGGCCAACTCGTGGACCGTGAACCCGATAAAGAGGGCAGGCAACAGCCAGAGCGTCGCCCATCCCGGTGGCCAGCGAAACACGTTAAACACCACTTTCCCCTTCCGCCATTGGAAAGGCAAAGCTCCGGGCCGCCCGGGCGACGAGCTCGTCGTCCAGGAACACTCCAACGTGCAGGATGTGCGCCCCGGACTGGGCGTCACGCCGCAGGTGCAGGACCTTGTCCAATTGCCACTCCCGGTTCTCGAGGAGCACCGTGCTGCACAGCTCCTCGTCGTCGGGCCCGACGATGACCATCTCGACCTTGACCGGCTCCCGAAACGGCGTCAGGTCCACCGCCACGTCGACGCGTCGCGCGTCGATGGCGTTGACTCCGACGCCCTCGATCCGGATGTCGGACGCCGCCACCAATGACCGGCCTCCAAAAAAAGTGCGCTGAGACAAGACAGCCGCCTCCTGGTCCACAAGGGATCAACCTGCCGGCAAGCGACCCGCGGGCTCCGAGAACCGTCGCCGGTCCGTTCTTCCGGCACCTTGATTATACACCGGGCGGCGGGGGAGGTCAAACCGGGGCTTTCACTCCCCCGGGCGGCCCTGGACGTGGACGGTTGCCAGGGGATAGATCCGGCCCAGGGGAACCGGGCCCCGGCGCACCGGAAGCAGGGACCCGTCGGGCCCGCGCCGGCCGAGAAGCACGTTGTAGACGCCGGATTGAGCGCCGGCGGGCAGGGTCAGTGTCTGCGGGTCGCGGACGACCTGCCCCCCTTGCAGCCCGACAAAGGGCGCGCGCCCGCCCGCCGGGACGGCCACCTGCTCGGCGACCACCCGGCCATCGTCCCGGGCCAGTTGCAGGACCAGGGGGCCGGCCTGGGGCCCATCCTTCCTGGCCTGCCAGTAGAGGACAAAGGGCAGCTCATCCCCCGGCCGGCCCTCCAGCCGGGGAGCGTCGAACCCCAGGAGCCGCACGCCGTCGCCCACGTCCACGCCCGCCCGCTGCGCCGCGGCGGGCAGCGGCAGCGACGCCCAGCCCGTGGCAGGCGCCACGACCTCGACCTCTCCCAGGGGCAGCGTGTCGCCCTGTGCCCAGGGCAGCCAGATGGGCTGCCCGTCCTGGAAGCGATACCAGCCCACCACCACGGCATAGCCGCCGGGGGGCGTGCCCGCCGGGATGAGGATGCGAAGGGGCGTGCGCACCAGGCTCCCGGGCTGCCACTCGCCGGCAGGATAGAGCGTGCCCGCCGGGCGCTCGTCCACCTGGGCCCAGCGGCCGCCGTCCGCGTCGAACAGGCCGGCAAAGAGCAAGGCATCGGTGGGCGGCGCCTCGCCTACCCGCCAGGTGAGGGCCAGGTCCAGCGCGCCCCCCACCTCTACCGCGGCGGGCAGGGGCGTGCTGCCCGCCAGCGCCAGCGAGCCATCGGCCAGGGCGGCGTCTCGCTCCTCGGCGCCGACCAGGGGATCGCGGCTCGTGAGATAACCCTGCACCCGCAGGTTCGACTCTCCGGAAAAGACACGATCCTCGAAGGGCCGGCCATGGGCCTTGAGCCAGGAACGGATAAAGCCGTCAGGGTCGGTCACGGTATCATAGACGCGGTAGAGCCACAGGCGATGGTGCCCGGCAAAAAGCTCAACCAGGGCAGCGGCTGTCTCGTCCTTCCCCATGGCATAGAAATCCGAGCGGGGATCGCCCCAGCCCAGGGAAGGGCTGCCGCCAACGCTGCCCGCCAGGAGGACCGCGGGGCCGCCGGCATCGCCCCCGCTCGCTGCCTCGTCGCCGTCCACCAGGCGCGCGACGCGGGGCGCGGGGTCGTCCGGCCAATAGGTCAGCAGCGCGGTGTAGGCATAGCCGGCATCCACCAGGACGACGTCACCCGGCCGCCACGCCTCGGCCAGAAAGCGCACGGCCGCTCGATGGTCATCGGGTGCGTAGCGGGGATCGGTGTGGTAGGCATAGATCGAAGCCAGGGACAGGACAGCCACCAGGGCCAGGCTCAGCCAGGCCACGGGCCGCCCCCGTCGCCAGAGGAGGGCAAGCCCGCCGCCGGCCACGACGTAAAAGGCCGTCGAGTAGGTGAAGGCGTAGCGCACGTGGTAGAGCGGCGTGGCAAGGGATGCCAGGTAGATGAGCAGCACGGGTAGCAGCGCCGAGCCGGCCAGGAGGCAGGCTCGCAGGCGTGCCCCGCGGCGGACCAGTCCCAGGGCGACGAGCAACGCAAACAGGAGCGCCGCCGGCCAGGCCAAGGCCGGATCCGCCGACTGGCCCAGGCTGAGGGCCGTCCAGGTCTCGGACAGGACCTGTTCCAGGGGCGTGAAGCCGCGCCAGGGAGGCACAGGAGGCTGGGTGGCCTGGCGCCAGGCTACGGGCAGCCAGGGCGCGTACAGCAGCAGGGCTCCCACCTGGGCCAGGAGCCAGGCGACGGCCCAGCGACGGCCGGCGGGCCGCCGGCGCCCGCGGGCGAGCCACCAGGCCGCCACCATCAGGTTCAGCGCCACGAGGAAAAAGGCCGAGTAGTAGAGCGTCCAAAGGGCCGCCGACCCAAGAAGCGCATATACGGCCAGCCGCCACCAGGGAACCGGCCCTCGCTCCCATCGGAGCAGGGCGAGGGTCGCCAGGATCAGGCCGGCGACCAGGGCGGCTCCCATGGTGTACATCCGCACCTCCTGGGAATACCACAGGTTGTAGGGCGAAAGGGCCACCAGCAGCGCGGCCCACAGGCCGGCTCCCTGCCCGTAGACGCGACGCCCGAGGCGGTGGGCCAGGGCCACCAGCAACAGGCCGAAAAACAGCGAGAAGTAGGCTGCCGCGAATTCGCTGTCGCCGGCCGCGCGCAGCCAGGGGTGAAGCAGCAGGTAATAGCCCGGGGGATGGATGTCGCGGGCGGTATGGGCCACCAGTGCCGGCAGCGCCTTGCCCGCCAGGTGCACGCTGACCGTTTCGTCGTACCACAGGCTCCCGGCGCCCAGGCCCACGATCCGCAGCCCGAAGCCCAGGAGAAGAATGGCGACGAGAGCCAGCCCCTCGACGCGGACGGCCGGGCGGCGGCTTTCGCCTCCCGGAGATGGGCTATAGCGGCTGGCAGGCTGTGTCTCGACCATTGAGCACCGGCATGGCCTACGGAAACGCGCGCTCCGTCCACTGGAGCGGGTCGACGGGAACGTTGAGGACCCGCAGTTCCCAATGGAGGTGAGGGCCGGTGGACAGGCCCGTGTCGCCCACCAGGCCGACGACCTCGCCCCTGCCCACCACCTGGCCGGGCACGACGTCGATGCGCGACAGGTGCCAGAAGCCGGTCAGGACGCCGAGGCCGTGGTCCAGGATGACGGCGTTGCCTCGCACCTGGAGGGGCTCGGCCAGGGCGACGGTGGCGGTAATGGGCGCCAGCACCGGCACTCCTTCGTCGGCGCCATAGTCCACGCCAGCGTGGTAGCTGCTGGGCGGCCCCCCGCTGTAGGAGCGCCGCTGGCCAAAGGGTGACGTGATGCGCAGCTCCACGCCCGACAGGGGCAGGCCAAAGGGGCCCGACCAGAGGCGGTGCTCACTCCACGTGCCAAAGACGGCCTCCACCTTCTCACGCTCCAGCCGGCTCAGCTCGGGGTCCAGCAGCGACTGTCGCCCGGGCGGCACGACAATGTTGTAGGTGGTAAAGGTGCCCTCGGTTACGGTAAAGGTCTGTTGCATGGAAAGCCTGTCGCCGCTCTCCCCTTCCGAGGCTTGCAGCACCAACGGATAGGCGCCCGACGGCGTGAAAGGATCGATGCCGACCAGCGCCCAGTAGCCCTCCTCTCCCTCGACAAAGCGCAGGTCGTGGCCCAGGAACCAGCCACTCAGCTCGAGGGGGCTCTCGCCCTGGATCTGCACCAGCATCGTCTGGCCCTGGACCACAGGCGCGGGCTCGGCCACGATCTCGGGCAGGAGCGGCACGCCGTCGTGGGGCACTGCCGCGGGCGGAATCTCGAGCACCAACTCGGGCCACAGGACGTCCAGGCGGGGCAGGTCGTTGGCCTGCTTCAGGTCCCAGACCGTGGTACCGTAGCGAAAGGCGAGGAAGGGCAGGGTCTCGCCCGGGCGAACGGGATGCAGCCGGCGATTGGGCCGGGCCTCGACCCCCGGCACCCGCTCGGGCTCGGCGGTGGGAATGCGCAGCTTTTGCCCCACGTGGATGACGCTGGCGTCGGCGATGTCGTTGGCGGCGACGATGGCTTCCACCGTCGAGCCGAACCGTTCGGCGATGGCGAACAGCGTGTCGCCAGGCTGCACGACGTACTCGGGCAGATCCTCGGCCTCCGCGCCCTCCTCGACCTCGGGGCTGGGCGGCGCATCGGTTGGCACGACATCCTGGGCCGACACCGGCCAGGCAAGGCCGGCAAGGAGCAGGGCCAACAACCCAAAGGCGATGGCGCCTGCCAAACGACGTCGTTTCATCTCAGGCAAATTCGAGCCTATCTCCAACTCGCACTCTCTCCAAAAGCGAAGGATGGCCTTCGATATAGTACTGGGCCGGTCTGCGGGGCGCGTAATAGGGGCGAAAGGGGCGCGCCAGCGCCCTGTCCACCACCCGCCGCTCCCCATCCAGCCACAGGACGGCGATGGGAAAAAAGACAAAGAGCATGTGTATCGTCGCCCGGGCGACGCTCTCACACCCCTCGACGAACAGGTACACCTGCTCGCCGGCCAGGGCGCGGCGGCTGCGAAACATCAGGCCGCGCCACCTCTTCCAGAACGAGTCGCAGCGGACGACGCTGGAAGCCAGGGTCTCGCCGGTGCTGGTATTGATCATCATACCGGCCTCCTTACGCTCCGTTGCCAGGCCGCAGCGACCTGAGCCGGGCATAGATCTCCCCGGAGGCGCCATAGTGCCAATTCAGGCGGTCCACGGCCTCCCAGAACTCGTCCAGCCCTCGGCTGCCCGCCTGCTCGTAGCGCAGGCACTGGACCATCATCTCCAGCTTGTCCGCGTCGCGCACCAGCCGGCCCTCGGGACTGGCCCGATCTTCAAACTCTTGCCACAGCGCCCGCAGGCGCCCGGCCCCCGGCAGGGGCGCCAGCATGCCGGCCAGCGCCTCTTCCTCGGCCCGGCTCTTGACCTCTTCGGGGATGAGGCGGGCGGCCGATGCCGGCAGGTCGGTCAGCCGCGCTTCGGCCAGGTCGTGGAGCAGGGCCATGATGAGCACCTTCTCCAGGTCGAGGCCCGGCTCCTCCGCCCTCGCGCCGTCCTCCAGCACGTCCACCAGGGCCAGGGCCACCAGGACCACGCCAAAGCTATGCTCGGCGACGCTTTCGATGTAGGGCACGCCGCGCATGGCCCAACCCGCGCGGGGCATGCGCTTGAGGGTGGCGCTCTCCAGCAACAGCTCGGCCACGGCCTGTAGGTCGGTCATGGTGTGCCTCCGGCCGCTTCCTCCACCAGCAGTCCCAGGATGGCCGGCGCCACGTCGGTGATGGCCGTTGCCTGCCGGAAGCGGGCCGCCCCCGGCCCTATGGCCAGGAGGGGCACAGGGTTGGTCGTGTGCATCTTGGTCGTCGTATCCTCCAGGTTGCCATGATCGCTGCACAGCACCAGCGTCGTCCCTGGCGAGCGGTGGGCCAGCACGCCTCCCAGAAAATCGTCCAGGATGCCGAGCACCCACGCGGGCTCGATGCGGCGGTGCCCGGCCAGGTCGGGCAGAAAGGACTCGAAGAGGAGCAGGTCAAACTCGGCGGCCAGGCGGGCCAGCCGCTTCCCGGCCTCGGCGGGCTCCACCAGGGGCAGCTCGTAGCCCATGTGGGTCGAGGCGATCTCGTGGGTGATGTCCCACAACACCGCGCGCCCCCGGGCCAGATCCTCGAGGGTCGGGATCTCCAGGCCGGCGGCCATGGCCGTCAGCGTTGAGGCCGCCAGGCGGCCCTTGCCCTCGCGGACCTTCTGCCAGAACCGCTCGGAGTGGGCGTTGGCGAAAAGGGCCCGCTTGCCGGCCTCGACGGCGCGCTTGAGGATGCTGTGCTCGGCAATGACCTCCCGCAGACGAGCGGTCGGGTGGGCGGTGACGTGCTCGCCCAGGAGCGCCGCGGCGTTCACCCCGGTAAAGAGCGCGGTCTGGCCGGTTGCGCTCTGGGGCAGGCCGGGCACGCCCAGGCAGGCGTCGACGGCCCGCAGGACGAGCGTGTCGCGGGCCGCAAGGCCGTCCACGGTCTCCTGGACCAGCGGCCCGCCGAGCAGGCGCCCCAGGTGCGGCATGGGCACGCCGCTCAACGGGTTGCCGGACCCGGAGGGCGCCAGTCCAACCCCGTCGAGAAACAAGAAGAGCACGCTGTGGCTCAAATCCCGATCAGACCTTACAGCTTGTAGCCGATGGAGCGCAAGAAGCCCTTGCGCCAGGCCAATCCCCGATCGTCCTCGACGCCCTTGGGCGAGAAGCCATCGACGACGCCCAGGACACCGCGGCCCAGATCGGTCTCGGCCACCACCACCTCGGTGGGGTTGGCGGTAGCGCAGTAGATGTGGCACACCTCGGGCACCATCTTGAGGGCGTTCAAGACGTTGATGGGATAAAAGCCCTCACCCAAGAAGACGATAAATACGTGGCCGGCGGCGATGGCCGCGGCGTTCTTTTTGGCCAGCTCGATCATGGCGTCGTCGGTGCCGGTCAAGCGCACCAGGCACTCGCCCGAGGCCTCGTTAAAGGCCAGTCCGAACTTGATGCCGGGCACGGTGTTGACCATGGCCTCGTGAATATCCTCGACGCTCTTGATAAAGTGCGTCTGGCCCAGGATAAAGTTGATCGCCTCCGGCTTTTCCACCGGCACAAGCTTCAGCTCCATGGCAGATCCTCCCCCGACGGTTGATGAATGGGGCTATTTTAACACATTTTTCGCCGGGTGGGAAAAACGCCACCGGCGTACTGGGGCTAACGGCTGATCAGCGGCAGGTAGGCCCTGAACGGCCCTCCGGGGGTAGGCGCCAGGCGCACCTCGTCCAGGTAGACGGCCGCCACCGGGTCCTGGCCGTCCTCGAGCAGGCGAAACTCGACTGTGACGGTGCCGGTCAGAAATGCGCCGGGAGGGCCCGGCTGCCAGGAAAAGAACTGCCAGCCGGTGGCCTCCAGGGAGGGGGTCAGGACCTGGGTCGTGGTCACGGGCAGGGTGCCGGTGAGGGGCGCCGTCGCCGCAGCGTTGCCTGTGACCGCCACCACCATTTCCAGGGCGTCGCCGGCGCCGGCAGCCTCCGGACGGTACCAGAAGGCCAGGGCCGGCTCCCAGGCACCGGACACCGCGGCCGCCTGGCGGGCGCTGGCCGGCTGGGCGGCGCCCGACAGCTCGAGCGCCCCTCGGCCCGTGTGCACGGGCTGGGCCACGGCTGTGGCCCCCGGCCCCGGCAACCAGCCGTCCAGCCCGGCCTCCAAATCGCCATTGGCCATGGCATCGCCCGGCAGGGTCAGCGTCCAGGTCATGGCCTGGGACTCTTGCGGGGCGAGGGCCAGGTCGAACAGGGGCGGCGGGGAAGACCATCCATCCAGCGATGCGGTAAGGCTTCCCGGTTGGGCCGTGGTCGGAAAGGTGAGGCTGTATGCCCCGTCGGCCTGGCTTGCCGCCGCGAAGACGGTCCCCGACAGGGCCACAGTCGCCCCGACCAGCGGCCGCCCGTCGTGGGCGAGCACTCGCCCGTGCACCTCCGAGCAGGCAACGCACGTCCGCGCATCCCCCTCGGGCGCGTAGGGGCTACAGAGGTGCGCCCCGTTGGGATACTTCTGCCAGACCCTGGCCCGGAAACGATAGGCGTGTCCGGGCGTCCCGGCAAAGGTGGCCGATGTCTCCTCGGTCCTGGTGAGCCAGTCGTGCCACGTGCCTTCGGCCTCGTCCAGCCATTGCACGTCGTACCAGCGGATTTTCCCGCCGGGCGAGGGCACGGCGTGGTCCCAGCGCACCTGGAAGCTCTCCTCGGCGGTCAGGGCCGGGGCGACGGCGGCCACCGTCCCCGTTTCGGCCAGGATGGCCGAGTCGAGGAAGCTGAGGTTGAGCAACGGCAGTCCCCCTGAGGGATAAAAGCTGTTCACCCGGACAAAGACGGTCATCGTCGACGACACGGCATGGGCCGCCGTAACGCTGTCCACGTCCCAGGGCCCCTGGTCGTGATCGTCGGGCGGGCTCCAGACGACGTCGGGTGACAGGGGATCGGTGCCACCCGTGGGATCCATGCCCACCTGCTTGATCATCGTGCCATCCACCGCCTCCTGGGCCGAAGTCTGAAAGATGGTCAGCATGGCGGCGGCAAAACCATATCCCTTGCCGGGCACCAGGCCGCCAACCTGCTGCCACAGGCCGGCGTCGTAGGGCTCTGTCGAGAGGATCATCTGCGAGGTCTCGCCCTCGATCCTCTCCACCCAACCGACGCCCAGCTCGCTCGCGGCAAAGGCGCGGGTGTCGGTCCAGCAGGGCTGGCCCTCGCCGGTCCAGAAGCGCTGCCAGCCGCTGGCAACCTGACAGGCAACGCCCTGGAATTGCCCGTAGGGCGCCTCGTATTCTTCGAGGCCGGGGTTTAGCAAAAGCTGATAGACTACTTCCTCCGCGGGCACGGCCCGCGCACCTGGCAGGGGAGCAGCGACGGGCGAGATCGACGACAGCAGGGCGAGGGCCACCAGCAACCTGGCCGGCACCATAGTCACCTCCTGGGATCGAGATTCGGAGCGCGCGCACGGCGCCCGGTTGGTTCAAACGGACGCTGGCAGCGCGGGGGATCGCCGCCTGCGGCCGGGGTATGCCCGTCAAATCGCGGTGCAGGCGGCCGCAGTGACCGCCTGACCGCCGCACATAGCAGGTCAGGCCTGGCGGGCCAGGGCTGCCACCTCGCTTGCCGGCTGGCCACCGGTGACCGACGGGACGAGGTCCCGGCCATGCTGCCTGTAGAGCCTGGCTGCCTGCCGGCGGATGCGGCCATCGGGGTTGCCTGCCCGGGCCAGGGCGGCACTCCATTCATCCCAGGGGCCTAGCAGGCCGCCGGCCTCGCTTTCGGGCTCGTGGAGCACGATCTGAGCCAGGTAGGCAGCCAACAGGCGCACCAGGGCAGGGTCGGCGGGGGCGACCCGCAAATCCTGCAAGAAGAGGCGGGCCATCTCCTCCAGGGCGAGAAGGTCGGCCAGGGCGGTCACCTTGGCAGGTTCCCCGAGCTGGGCCAGGGCCACCGGCCACGCCGTGGCGCTGGACACTGCCTCGGGAAGCCCGAGAGCTCGCTGGTAGTCCTCCTCGTAGGCGCTGGGCACAAACAGCGTGCCCTGCTCGCCGTCCCACAAGGAGCGGGGCGCGGGGTAGGCCCCGGGACTGGCACTCTTGAGCCAGTGCAGCTCATTGAGTACCGCCAGATGGATCGCCGGACGGACGCCGGCCAGCGAGGCCAGCGACTCGTAGGCCTGGCCCAGCCAGCCGGCCAGTGCTCGGGCCCGGGGCTCCCAGCCGGGGCTACAGCTAACCTCGAGCGGTCCCTGGTTCCAGCGCGCAAGTTCCACGTGGGCGGGCACCACAGGGGACGTGCGCGTCTCTGCCCCTTCGGCTCGCTCCAGGGCATCGACGATGGTCCGGGACCAGAGGGCGGCGCCACGAGCGGTGAGGTGGACGCCGTCAAAGGTCAGGTGCAGCCCGCGGCGCTGGGCCATGGCCTCGGGGCCGGTTGCGGCATAGCGCCTGCAATCCATCCAGGCAAAGAGCCATTCACCAGAAAAGTAGCCGGAGCCGCGCGGCAGGGCCGAGAGCGTTTCCACGGAAGCCTGCCAGACGTCGGCCAGGGGGACCTGCTGCTCGGCCACGACGTGCTTGATCACGCCGTTCAGGCGGGCCACCTGCTGGTTGAGGGGCAAAGAGATCTGCTCGCCGATGGGCCCCACGGTGCAGGCCAGCACGCGCGCCCCTGCCCGGCGGCAGCGGTCGATGAGGGAACGGTAGGCGGCAGCAAACTGATCGAGGTCGGGGGTTGCCCGCTGGCCGGTGCGCAGGCTGCGGATCGCCAGCCCGATCCTCCATCCCAGGCTGTGGCCGGCGAGCCAGGGCCACCAGACGTCGTTGATGCCCACGGCCAGAACGACCCAGTCGGGCCGGTATTCTTGCAAGAGGTGATCGAGGCGGCCCTCGAGCGCCGAGACCGTGTCGCCGCTGCGGCCGGCATTGATCACCTTGGGTTCGGACTCCGGGTTCTTCGCGGCAAGCGCCTCGAACACACCCTCGACATAGCTCTCGCCATAGGCACCTTCGACGAGGCTATCGCCGGCAAAAAGGTAGACGCTATTGTCCATGTACTAGTCGCGAGCCAGGCGAGCGGCGATTGCGCCCAGGGCGGCGACGAGGCCGCCAAAGACAAAGCCCCAGAACCAGGCCAGGGGATAGGCGGCCAGGGAAGGTCGCTCACCTTCAAGCTCCGAGCCAGCATCCGGGCCGGGAGGCCAGCCCAGGCGCCGCAGGGTCAGCTCCAGGGTAGGCGCAACGGCACCCGCCAGGCCGCCGGCCAGAAAGGCATCTTCGTTGCTAAAGCCATAGCGCCCGACGCCGACCCAGCCGATGCGCCCCCAGATCAGGCCGCTTATCGGTCCCAGGATGTTCTGGATCCAGGTGGCCGTTTGCCTGTGCCAGTTCAACAATCGAGCCAACACGGGCAAGGTCAGGATCCAACTGCTGGCCGCTACGACGGTGGCGCGAGCCACACGCCAGCGTGCCAGCCACTCGCCAGGGGGCTCCGCTGAGATGTTTGGCATCTGTTTCCTCCGCACGACGTTCCGTCTCCATTGTACCACAGTTTTGAATTTTGCGCACAGCCGGACAAGCCAGGTGATCCGCCAGGGCAGGGGAGGCGGGCCATTTGCCGGCCTCAACCAGGCAAGGTATAATGTGCTGCACAACGATCACCAGGAGGACCTGCTATGAGCTTTATGAAGCGGCTGGATCAGGCACGCAAGGCCTACGCTGAAAAAGACATGGCCGCCTCCGCCGCAGCCCACGCTCCCGCCGTCATCACCCAGGCAGTCGAGCAGCACGGCGGTACCAGCCACCAATACATCGGCGACATGGTCTACGGTGGCCTGGATGGCATCGTGACCACCTTTGCCATCGTCAGCGGTGTGTCGGGCGCCAACCTCGGATCAGGCGTCATCCTCATCCTCGGCCTGGCCAATCTCCTGGCCGACGGGCTGTCCATGGCCGCGGGCGCCTTTCTTTCGCTCAAAAGCGAGCGGGAATATTACGACCGGGAGCGCGAACGGGAAACGTGGGAGATCGAGCACTTTCCCGAAGGGGAATTTGTCGAGATGATCGAGATCTATCGGGCCAAGGGCTACAGCCGGGAGGATGCCGAAGCGCTGATGGAGATTCAGAGCAAGGACCACGATCTGTGGGTCGACGCCATGATGGTCCACGAACTGGGCCTGTTGCCTGACGATCGACAACCCCTCCGCAGCGCCATGGCGACCTTTGTGTCCTTCCTGCTGGCCGGCGCTGTGCCGCTGCTCGTCTACCTGTTGGGCCTCGTGGCACCCATCGATCCTGCCGTCTCTTTTCCTGTGGCCCTCGTCCTCTCGGGGCTGGCTCTCTTTGGCCTCGGCGCGGCCAAGGTCTTTGTCACCGAGCGGAACTGGTTTCGCAGCGGGCTGGAGATGCTGTTGGTCGGCGGCGTGGCCGCGGGCATCGCCTACCTGGTGGGATACCTGCTCCAGGGGCTGGGCGTCTAGGCCTGTCAGCCAAATGTCAGCTTGATGCCATTCGCCCGGGCAACATTCTTTTGTCTGTGGCGTAAAATAGGTGTATAATGGATGCGGTTCAAAGCCGCACCACGAAAGCAGCGTGACCCCGGAATCAAGCTCCAGGCTGGCACGCCGCGTGTCAAAATCAGTTTCAAACCGATGGGAGGGGAGAACAAACCATGGACCAAGGGGAAAGCATGGAACCGGAAGGGACGGGAGATCTGCGAGAGACCGTCCACGCTTCGCTCGGTGGCCTGGAGAGCCTGGCGGCCAAGATCCCGGGCTACAAGGGCTACAAACAGAAGGAGCTGCGGCGCGAAGCCGACAAGCTGTTGCGCATGCAGGTGGCCACCAAGCTCGACGATCAGCGAAAGCGCATCACCGAGCTGCAGAACAAGCTGGTCAGCCAGGCATTGATCGAGTACCTCGACGACCTGGAGCGTGCGGCACTGAAGCTGCAACTCCTCATCGATCGCATCAAAACGGCCTCCTACGGCTATGCCGGCCTTTTTGACGCCGTGAAGGTAAAAGAGGAACAGCTAGACGCCCTGTACGAATACGACAACGAGATGCTGGCCTTTGTAGACGAAGTGGCCGCGGAGGTCGACCTGGTGGCGTCGGCCGTCTCGGCCCGCGAGGGCGTCGCCGACGCCATCGAGGACCTGGTGGAGACCATCAACCAGGCCAACACCAGCTACGATCACCGCCACGAAGCCATTCTACAGGCTGAGACCTACTAGCGAAGGACAGGAGGAAGGCAATGGCACGTATTATAGACGTTATTGAGGCACCGAACCAACAAAAGGACGAGATGGTCCGGCGCCTGCCGGAGTATGGCTCTGGGGACTTTCGCTTCGGATCGCAGGTCATCGTTCGCGAGTTCCAGTCGGCAGTCTTTTTCCGGGACGGTAAATCCTACGACGCGTTTGGTCCCGGGCGCCACACCATCACCACGGCCAACGCCCCCCTGCTCACCAACCTGATCCAGGCGGCCACCAGCGGGAAGACGCCCTTTACGGCAGAAGTCTATTTCGTCAATATGCGCGAGTTCCTGGACGAGAAGTGGGGCACCGCCGAGCCGGTGGCCCTGCGCGATGCCGACCTGGGGCTGGTGCGACTGCGCGCCTTTGGCACCTATTCCTTCCAGGTGAATAACCCGTCGCTGTTCGTCAACAAGATCGTCGGCGCCCAGGGCATCTACCAGACGGCGCAGATCACCCGCTTCCTGCGGGGGATCATTGTCGCCAAGCTTACCGACCTCCTGGGCGAGATGGGCCGCGGCCTCTTTGACCTGCCGGCCCTCTTTGACGAGATCGGGGCGGGCGCCAAGGCCAAGGTCCAGGACGACTTTGCCAACCTGGGCGTGCAGCTCAAGACGCTGTACGTGAACTCGATCAGCCCCACGGAAGAGACGGCCAAGGCCATCGACGAGCGCGCTTCCATGGGCGCCATCGGCGACATGCAAGCCTACCTGCAGTTCCAGACGGCGCGGGGCATCCGCGAAGCCGCCCAGGCAGGGGGCGAGGGCATGTCGGGTGCGGGCGTCGGTCTGGGGGCCGGCGTGGGCATGGGCGCAGCCATGGCCCAGATGATCAGCCAGGCGGCGGGTGGCGGGGGCGGTCAGCCCAGCCAGGCCGGAGCTGCTCCGGCGGCCGCCGGCGTCCCCGACATCATGACGCTCTCCGAGGCGGCGACCTACATGCGCGTCGGCGAGGACGACGTCCTGTCCATCATCAACTCGGGCGAGCTGAAGGCCAAAAAGATCGGTACCAGCTACCGCATCGCCAAAAAGGCCATCGACGACTACCTGGCCAGCTAGCAACACACTGGCCGCCGGTGCCGGGGCGCGAGGAGCGCCCTGGCTTGCGGCGCCCGCAGGAAGAACTTGACAGCGTCACGTAGGGGGGAGGCTCTCGCCTCCCCCCTTTCAACCTGGATGCCATCTTGTTTAGAGTACTGCCCTTCCCCTTTGCCTTTCTGAGGAGAGCGAAGAATCTCAAGCTACCCGCTGCCGCGCCCGCATCTGGAGAATCCGCCAGGTAACCAGAAGCGTCACCAGGACGAGGAGGACAAGAATGATGAGGAGCGCCAGCAAGATGACGGCGGCGATGAAACCCAGGACAAAACCCGACTCCCAGCGCGAGCCGGACTGGGGCAGGCCGGCTTCGACGAGACTCGCCTCCACGAGGCTCGCCTCCACCTGGCCGGCGGGCCCGGGCGTGGGAATGCTCCGGGAAAGGAGCTGGCCAGGATCCCGCGTCTCGCGCGGCACGGGTAGGTTGGTGGGCGTTGCCTCCGGGGTCGACGACGGCGTTGCCGTCGCGCTGGGCGTCGCCGTGGGCGTGTGGGTTTCCGTGGACGTTGCCGTGTCGGTGGCCGTCGCGCTGATGAGGGCAACAAGCACGGAGGTCGCCGAGGGCGTTGCCGTTGGGGCCTCGGTGCCGGTCGGCGCCAGGGGACTGGGCTGGGGCGTGGCCGTGGCGGCCGGCCGTGCCGTGGCCGCCGGAAGCGGAGTGTTGGTCACGTCGGGCGTCACCGGCCGCATCGTCCGCGACGGGGTCGGCGTCAGGGTCGGCGACGCGGTGGGCGTCTGCGTGGACGTGCGGCTGGGCGTGGGCGAGGGCGGCGGCACCCTGGTGTCTGTCGGTAGGGGGGTATCGGTGGGCAGGGGCGTGTCGGTCGGCGTCGGTGCGGCGAATGCCAGGCTGGCAGCGACGGTGTAGCCGGCGCTGTGGGTGGCCAAGATGGCGTGGCTACCCGGCGTGGCCCACTCCGTGGGGATGCGGATCTCGACTGCGAACCCTCCATCCGGCTCGACCGCGACGGGACCGGGCAAGAGCGGCGGCCCGTCCCATCGCTCCCAATTCAGGCTGACAAACCCGGGATACGGCCAGCAAATGCCGGTAACCTGGACCAGAACGTCTTCTCCTGCCACGGCCTGATCCGGCACCAGGTGGATCCAGGGCTGTGGGGTCGGGCTGGGGCGAGGCTCTGGCTCCTGGGCCGCGGCTCCGAAGGGAAGCATGAGCACGTTCAGAAGAACCGCGACTACACACGCACCGAGGATAAAGGTCAGAACGAGAACTCTGGTCATGGTTCCCTCCAGGTCATGATTGGCAGGTACCGGTGGGTCCGGCGACAACTGGTTTCAGCGCGTGATCAAGGAGGGATCCCGGGGGGATCCCGAGTTCCGTAGCGGCCGCCTGCGCCAGAGCAGCGCAGCCGGTGCACCGGGGCGCTACGAACAGCCTCCCCGACCCCTTGCTAAGGATGACAGAGCGTGGGGTCGGGTTCGGTGCTCGCTCCGCAAGCCGTTCTCAGATTCCTTTCCAGCGCGCCATTCTGGTAGCCCGGCTGTGCCGCGTAAAGTGGTCCCCAATGCCTGATGGCCTGGTCCCAAAAGCCGGCGCCGAACGCTTCGGCACCGTCCAGATAGGCCGCCACCAGCTCTCGATCCTGCCGCAGGCCGTCGTCCTCGGGCGAGTCGGCCAGGGCGCGATCGAGATAGGCGACCGCCTGCTTCAGCCGCTCCACGGAGCCACCGGCCTCGGCTATGGCCTGGCGCGCTGCCCTGGGGTATGCTTCCTTCAGCCTGGCCTCCAGCGCGACACCCTGGTAGCCCGGCTGCTCTTTATGGATCGCCTCCCACTGCTCCGCGGCCACCAACCAGTCACCCCGCGCCTGGGCATCGGAACCCCTGATGTAGCGCAGCGCCAGCGTGCGCTCCCGGCCGAGATCCTGGTTGGTGGGCCGCTCGGCCAGGGCGCCATTCAGGAAGACGAGGGCCTGGCGCAGGCCCTCGGGGTCGCCGTTCGCCTGGTTGAGGCTCTGCCGGGCCAGCCGCTCATAGATCTGGAAAAGCCTCTCCGTCACCTGATCTCGCCGATAATCGGGGTCGAGGCGCCGGATTTCGAGGAGAAGGGCCGTGGCACCTTGCCAGTCCTCCGCCTGGACCCGAGCTTCCGCTTCCAGCCAGTCCCTGCCCAGCGCTTGCAGGGTCTGCACCTTCTGGAGGCGCTGCTCCACGTCTTGATAGCCCGGCTCCTGGCCGGCGATCTGTTGCAAGAGGACCAGGGCGCCCTCGACGTCACCGGCATTTTCCGCCGCCACGGCATCCGCATACCAGTCGCCGAGCTGTTTCTGCCGCTCGGCGTAGGCCAGCTTTTCCGCAACTTGCTCACTGCCCGGCTGCCTGCGCTCAAGCTCCTGGAGCGTTTGTATGGCACCGTTCCAGTCACGGGCATCCCAACGGCGCGCGATCTCGGCCTCGAGGACCTGGATTTCCAGGGCCTCCCGGTTGGTCTCGGCGATGGGAATCACAAACCTCTGAAAGGCCAGGTAAAAACCCGCCAGGCCTACCAGGCCCAGGGTCACCAGGAGCAAGAGCGTCAGTGCGTTCTGGAGGGCCGGGGCTGCCTGCCTGCGATTGGCGGGCAGCTCTCGCTCCTGGGCCACGGCCGATTTGAGCTCCATTCGCACCAACAGGTCGCTGATGGCCGGCTCGTCGGGATAAAACTCGGCCAGCTCCCTCAGATTCGAGACGGCGACGTCCCCCTGGTCAAAGGCCAGTGCGTGCATGGCCTCGACATAGAGCTCATGCTCGAAGAACGGTACGCGATCGGGCGAGCTGTCCCCAGCGGACGCGGCGGGCTCGTCGCTCCCTTCCGCCACCTCGTCCTCGACCGGCAGCTCCCCATCGCCGGCCAGGCCGACCTCGCCCGCTTCAAAGGCCGCGCCGCTGCCGTCCTCCAGGCCGGCATCCGCCTCACCCTGCGGGTCCGGCACCCAATCCATGCCCGACGCCTCCTGCGACAGGTCCGCGCCCGTTTCTTGCTCCAGATTCTGCTCCTCACCACTCGCCAACAGCCTGGCCCAGGCGGAACTCTCCTCCTGGCCCATCACCTGCGCACCCCACGCACTGGAGCCTGGTAGGCTCCCTGTTGTCCACGCCGCTTCGTCCATAACGTTGCTCTGCTCCCGGTGCCCATCACCTGCCCAGCCTGCCAAAGGTGTTCAGGACCTGGGGCACAGCCGGGCCAAGCAGAACGGCGAGCATGGCCGGAAAGATCAAGAACACCAGCGGAAAGAGAAGCTTGATGGTCGCCTGGCGCGCCATCTCCTCGGCGCGCTGGCGTCGCAGCGTGCGCATCTGCTCTGCCTGGGTGCGCAGAACCTTGGCAATGCTGACCCCCAGTTGGTCAGCCTGAACGATGGTGGCCACAAAGTTCTCGATCTCGCTCACCTCCGTGCGGGCGGCCAGCGCCTGGAGCGCCTCCCTGCGCACCTTGCCCAGGCGGATCTCGGTCACCACGCGGTTGAATTCGTCGGCCAGGGGAGTGTCCCAGTGCTCGCCGACGCGGCTCAGGGCCGCGTCAAAGCCCAGGCCCGCACTGACACAGACGTTGAGCATGTCCAGGCCATCGGGCAGGGCCTTTACCAGGGCCCACTGCCGCCTGCGCACGCGGCTGTTCAGCCACAGCAGCGGCAAATAATACCCGAGCAGCCCGCAGACCACCGACAACAAGATCCGGCGCACCAGGGGCAGGTCGCTCAACAACAACAGGACCATGGCCATGACGCCCATAAGAAGGCCGGCCAACACGCGTATCCCAACCAGGTCTACCGCCGACCAGTTGTTGGGCCGCCCGGCCAGATCCAGCCTGTGGTGCAGATCCTGAAGGTTGGCCCGGGGTGAAAGCCGGGCCAGAAAAGCCAGCACCGAGGAAAAGATGGGCTTGAGCAGCCGCTCTTGCAGCGGGCGGCTGAGCTCGACCTCCTCCAGGGTAAAGGCGGCACCGAGGGCGTGGATCCGCTCCTGTTCAACAGCCTGCACCTCGCCGCGCCCACGCAGGCCAAGGAGCAGAGCCAGGACCGCACCGCCGACTGCCAGGCCAAACAAAAGACTGAGTGTCCCAGTGAGCATTCTCCTCGTCTCCCTCCACCGGCTGCCTAAATGTCGATCTCGACGATGCGGCGCATGATGAGAAAGCCCAGGATCATCATCAGGCCCGCACCGATGGGGATGCACAGGGTTGGTCCTGGCGCAAAGAGCTGGCTCTCGTACTCCGGGCTGAGGAGCATCAGCACCACAGCCAGGGCAATGGGCATGACCATCAGCACGTAGCCCGAATATCGTTGCTGGGAGGTCAGGGTATTGATCTCACGCTGAACGCGTATCCGCTCGCGGATGGTGTGCGACACCGTCTCGAGGATATCGGCCAGGCGCCCGCCCGTCTCATAGTGGATGTCGATGGCCGTGACAATGAGGGCCAGGTCGTCGCTCATGATGCGGCGTACCATGCTCTCCAGCGCCTCGGGCAGGCTCCAACCGAGCTGCATCTCTCGAACGACACGGTTGAACTCGTCCCCGGCGGGGTCCGGCATCTGCCGCCCCACCCACTCCACCGACTGCGACAGGCCGTAGCCGACGCGCAGCGAGCCGACCATCTGGTCCAGGACGTCGGGCAACTGGGCGTTAAAGGCGCGCAGCCGCCGGCCCTGCCGCACCCGAAGGTAGGTGATGGGCGCCGCGTAGGCAATGGCCGCCAGGAACAGGGCCAGGATGAGATTGCGCTGGAGGGCGAATCCCAGGAGAAACGCGACGACGACGAGCCCCACGCGGAGCAACAACCACTCGGTCACCGTCAGCGACAGAGCCGCCCGGGCCAGATCCTGGCGAATGACCGCCGCAAAACCCCGCCTGGCCACACGCCGGTCAACGCCCGCGAGCAACCCGGACGAGTGTTCACCTCCGGCCGCCTCGCCGGCTACGTCGGCTGTCATCCAGGCCTCCAGGCGTTCTTCCACCGAGTCCTCTGGCTGTAGTGCATGCCCCAGGCCATACAACAGCACGCCCGCGGCAAGGGCAACCAGGATGCCAACCAGAAAAAACCACATGATCTCGTTCCTTTCCGTACAGGGTTAACCGGCCTTCTTGCGCGCCCGGAGCCCGCGCCCTTTCGAGCCGTTAGAGGACGTAGCAAGCTGCTCCCCTGCTCCCAATCCCTCCTGGGCGCTCCTCTGGGCCAGCAGCCCGGCGAGGCGCACGATATTCTGCGCGGCCAGACTGCTGCGATACTCGGTGACCAGGGGCACGCCCCGGTTGAGGGACGAGGTCACCGGACCCGGTGCGTATTCTACGATCTGTGCCACGGGAAGCCCCAGGGCGCGCTCCACGTCCTGCATCTTGACGTCAACGCGGTGATAGCACTGATTCAGAACCAGGAGCATGCGGTCCAGGTCATAGTTTAGCAGCCGCATGGCGTCGAGAAAGCGGCGCGTGTCGCGCAAGGCCATCACCTGGGGGGTCGTCACCAGGACGAGGTGCTGGCAAGAATCGAGGATGGCCAGCGTGGAATCGTCCACCGTCGCCCAGGTGTCGACCACCACGTATCCCTCGCCCAGGCCCGCGAGGCGCGACAGGAGCTGCCTGAACTCCTCGGGCTGAAGTCCATCGCTCCCGCCCAGCTCCGGCGACGCGGGCAAAACCTGGATCCCGCTGTGGTGGGGAACCACGCTTTGTTCCAGGACCGAGTCGTCCATGAGTGCCAGCCTGGAAAGAACCTGGGCCACGGAGGCGGCCGAAACCATGTTCAAAGCGGTGTCGACGTCGCCGAAGCCAAGGTCGGCATCGACCAGGACGACGCGCTTGTCGGTTTCCTTGTGCAGGGCCACGGCCAGGTTCACGGCAATGGTGGTCGTGCCCACCCCTCCCTTGGGGCCAAAGACGACGATCACCTCCCCGCGGGCCGGCGCCGCGGCAGACCCCGGGTAGAGCCGGGCCATACTCGACAGCTCGGCCCGGCGCTGGAGCAGCAGCTCGTGCGCCTGGCGCACGCTCTTGACCAGCTCCGGCTCGGTAAAGGGCTTCAGCAGAAACCCGTGGGCGCCCTGTAACATGGCCTGCTGCACGATCTCGACCTCACCGAGCATGGCCACGACGATGACTGCCAGACCCGCCCTGGGTGCCGACAGGCGGCGGAGCAGGTCGACCTGCTCCAGGACGCCGCTGGCCATATCCAGCAGCAGGATGTCGGGAGCGAGCTTTTCGACGGCCCCCTCGACCTGGCCCAGATCGCGCACAATCCCGGCCAGGATCATGTCCTGCTGGGCGCTCACGACGCTGGCCATCCAGTCGCCAACCGGATCTCGGCCGGGAACGATGAGGACGCGAGTCAGGGACAGGGGCAAAGATCGCTGATCAGAATCCATGGCAAAGGCTCTCACTGAAGTGGTTCGGGCAAGACGATTCCATAGCGCAGAACGAGATAGTTGATGTTCACCGGTTCGGCATTGAACAGTGTGCCGTTGTCGGGCGAGCGCAAGGCGACGTCAAGGATGCCCTCCGTGTCACGCAAGTACTTGAGCAGCACTGCGTCCTGAGGGTTGATGGCCAGGACCATGGCCCGCTGCGGAACGCTGGCCGCCTGGTCCTGGGCCTGCTGCCCCTCTTGCAGAGTCACCCCTGGCTCTTCGATAATCTGCAACACCTCCAGGTTCTGGAGGGTGAGCACCGAGACGTGATCCAGGCTCTGGTCCCGCTCCAGGCGCTGGAGGACCTCGCCCTCCTCCACGCGCAGCACCTCCTCGGGGTACATGTCCGTTTCGAGGATGACGTCGAGGGTAAAGAGGACGTCCACGTGGTCGCCAGGCATCACCGCGCCCCACTTGCTGAGGATATCGTCGGCCGGCAGGGCCACGGCGATCTTGTCGGCGGGGATATCCGAACGGGACGGGCCCTGCGCCTGCTGTTCGACGTCCTGTACCCGAATGACCTCGTTGGCGGCAATGTCGGCCAGTGCCTTACGGCCGATGACGTCGTCCGGGTTCACGATGGCGCCGCTGGGGATCTGATCCCGCTCTGTCAGGGCCACCCAGTCGACGCGGATGATCGAGCCGGCCGCGATTGGGCTGTTCGCCACGACGACCATTTGACTGGCGACCGGGATTTCAGGATCGACCCTATCGGCAAAAAAGCGCAAGGCCGCAATGGCAACCACCCCCGCCAGAAGGGCCAGAATTACGCTGATCAAGAACCAAATCCAACTCCGTCGTTTCATGTGCCATCCTCCTTGGGACAATGTACTTGCGTGCTCCCGCGTCAATCCAACACCAACGGCTGCCTACTGGCTTCTGCCCGAAAACGGGGACAGCAGAGCTACCTTTTGAGGCTGGGCGCCCGCAGGGTGCCAATGGCCCGGCAGTTGCCTCCTTCACCACCGGCCCAGCCCAGAAAGGTGGCAGTGAGCCGGACACCGTCGTTGGGATCCTCCCCTGGTTCCAGACCCATGGGAGTACAGCCCACACCATCGTGGCCGTGTGCATTGCCCCCGCCCTGGGCGAGCTGGTAGCCCAGCAACTGCATCCGCGCAAAGCCCACCGCGCGGTACTCCTGGTTGCAGCCGCCTGCTTCTCGCGTCGTGTCCCAAACGATAACGGTAAACTCCTCTGGTGTATCGATATAGTAGTTCAATTGCTGGCGGACCAACCCGCTGTTCATGTCGCCAGGAGAGCCAGCGACCCACTCTCCAAAGCGGATGAAACCGCTGCGGCACGTGCCCGGCGCCAGGTTCTCTTCCAGGCACTTGGAACTGCAGTCGTCCTGGTGGCAGTAGATGCCCTGGCCGGACCAGTTCAGCCAGCCGAAATTGCCCGGTCCGTCGCCGTTAAAGATGTTGAAACAACTCCCGGTCGTGGTAATCGTGTCAGCGTGTGTGGCGATGGGCACGATGCAATCCGCACCACAGGCAATGTCGAGGAGCACGGCGGCCTGGGCCTGGACCGGGTAGCCGCTGCGTCCCATGACCCCGCCAAAGAAGGCTGGCGTGGTGATAAAGACTGTGGCTTCCACTCCGATGGCATTTACCGGAACGCTGCCCGAGCCAATGATGCCGCCGGAGATGGGATCCTGGTGCTCGTCGAGATAGATTCCAACCACGTTACGGTTGTCCGTATCGGCGAGAACGCCGCCGGTGTCCTCGACGCCGTTGCGCTCGGCAAAGTCGTTGAGCTCCATCTTGATTGCACTGTCGTTGTAGACGCTGGCGTTGTACTGGTATGCTAGTTGCCGGGCCGCGGCCAACGCCGCGCCATCGGCCGCGTTCTGAGCGGTCCGGCGGCCCAGGTAGGCGCTACTCACGTCCACGGAGATGGCAGCAAAGATCACCAGGACCAGCATGGCAATGGCCACCAGTACTGCCGATTGGCCTCTGTCCTCGTCCTCTCGGTACATCACTCTCCCTCCTTCTCCCCCTACTCCACATGCATCGTGCTCTGGGCCACAATCTCGACGGCCGGGATGATGGGGGTCCAGACGTCGAATTCACAGGTGGCCATCACTACCACCCGGCAATAGTGAGAGCAGCGGCTGTTGCCGTACGCGTCGCTGTCCGGGAAGTCCACCGTCACCGTTGCCTCGTCGCCAATGAGGACCATCATAGCCTGAGCATGCTCGATGATCCCCACGTTGTCGTCCGGGTGGACGACTGCGTAGCGTGCTCCCTCTCGCACGCCATTGGCCATGGTCGCATAGGCAAAGAACAAGCGTGAAAAGTCAATGATTCCAAAAAGGATCAGGAACAAGAAGCTGACGACCATGGCAAACTCGACGATGGTCTGTCCTCGTGGCTCGGCGCCGGGCGTCGCCACAGCGACGTTTGGCCAGCGCAGGCCACTCAATCGTGACCGGGCGCTCCCGAGCGTGCACCGTGAACGCAGAACAGGGCCCAGGGCTGCAATGCACCGGGGCGAGCGGTGAGCGGGTGAGAGGGCAGCATGTGGCAGGGGCATGGCTATGGCTCCTGGTAATACATGGGCATGACCGACTGCTTGGCCACATTCAAGGTCCGGAGTCCAACGACGCCGCCGAACCAGAGGTCAAAATCGTAAGAGACCGTGACAGTCACGGCCGTGGAGCCAAGGATGACATCGACGTCGGATCGCGAAAAATCCGCCATGTGGGTGATGTTCGTGCCCGATCCCACCACGTCCTGGACGACGAGCTCCTGGATCTGCGTCACCGAAGGCGAGGGCTCGATGGTAGCGAACCGCGCGCCTTCCCGCGCCGCCTGTACCAGGACAATGGCGGCGTCAAAGAGGCGGGCAGCGTCGATGACTACGGCCAGGAGAAGTATGAGAAAGGGCAACATCAGGGCCAACTCGACCAGGCTCTGTCCCTTCTCCGTGGGGCCGCACCGCCCCACAGACTTGTGCAAGCGTCGCAAAAGCTGTCTCATGGGAACTCTACCCTTACTGTCCCGCGCGTTTCGACGTGGAGCAGCAGTGACTATGCGCGTCGTGATTGTGCTAGATAGAACGTAACAGATACGTCAATCCCCCCAGGGGTCACCTTGAGGCCCGATCTCGGCTACAGCTTGTGGTTTGCCGCTCGAGATGGCTCAAGAAGGGAGGTTGTCGTGTAATGCAGGCTTCTATGCCGCGCTCCTTGTACGCTGTACCTGGATTCCGGCCCTGCTGCTGGATGGGCAAAGCCTGGTCGGCGCCAGGTCAGGAAGCGCTTGTGTACCTAGTCCTTGTCCTTATCCTTTTCCTCCTTGTCCTCTTCTTTCTCGTCCTCCTTCTCCTCTTTTTCGTCCTCCTTCTCTTCCTCTTCCGCTTCCTTTTCCTCCTCCTTTTCCTCTTCCTCGGCTTCCTTCTCTTCCTCTTCCGCTTCCTTTTCCTCCTCCTCGGCTTCCTTCTCTTCCTCTTCCGCTTCCTTTTCCTCCTCCTTTTCCTCTTCCTCGGCCTCCTTCTCTTCCTCTTCCGCTTCCTTTTCCTCCTCCTTTTCCTCTTCCTCGGCCTCCTTCTCTTCCTCCTCGGCTTCCTTCTCCTCTTCCTTGACCTCTGTCTCCTCTTTCTCGCCTTGATCCTTGTCCTTCTTGTCTTTGGAGGTCCCATCATCGGGGTCTCGACCCGGTTCATGCTGGCCGGGCGGTCTTTGCTCCTCGGAGGGTGCCTGTGGGGCGGGCCCTGTCCCTTCCTGGCCCGGCGGCCGGTTCTCGTCGGCCGGTAGGCCCGAACCTTGCTTCCCTGGCAGCTGCGATGCCCAGACGTCAACCGCCCCGCGAGCCTGAAGCCCCTGCTGTCGGCAGACCTGGAGAGCCTGCTCCAGGTGTACCCGTTCCTCGGTCTGCACCCGCCCCATCAATCCGGAGAGCGTCTGTTCCTGTTTACCGCTCAACTCCACGAGAGCCTCCAGCACGGGCACGCCACGCTCCTCGGGCAGCGCCTGGGCTGCCTGGAGGGCATCTTCCACGTGCATGGCCATCGTCTCCAGTACCTGGGGCTCGATGACGCCCTTCTGAGCGGCCAGGGCCTCGGTTTCTCCGAGGCGGCGCTCGGCAAAACGCACGTGCAGCGCGGCCTCCTCTCGCGCAGGAGCGATCCACAGCCATGCAGCCTCGGTCGCCAGCTTGGCGGAATAGAGCGCGGAGCCCGGCAGAGCGCCCGTTGCTGCAGCGGCGAGGCTTGAGCTGCTGAGCACCGCCACAAAGAGCAGCGCGCTGAGGGCGGCAAACGCCCACGAGCGGTTGGGGCGAGACCGGACGTGCCTTTCGGCCCGGCGCGCAGGGCGAGGAGCGGCAATGGCGCGGCCAAAGACCTGGGTGGCAATGCGCGTCTCCGCTTCGGACGAAAGCTCAGGCTTTGGTCCCGCCCGCAGAGCTTCGGCGGCCAGGAGCAGGGGCTCCAACTCCTCCGCTTGAGAAGGATAGGCAACCAGGCAACTACGAATCCTTGCCTTGCCAGATTCTATTTGGGACAGGCATTGGTCCAGCGTAGTCGCCAGATCGTTACTCATTGTAACCATCGTCCCTCTGCTTCTCGAGCAGACGACTGAGGCTGGCCAGGGCGCGGTGTTGAAGCGCCTTGGTGGCCCCCACGGTTTTGGCCAGGGTCTCGGCCACTTCTACCAGGCTCATTTCGCCGACAAAGCGTAAAATGAGTACGTCCTGTTGGTCGTCCGACAGTTGTGCCAGGAGGTTGATGGCGGTCGCCCAGTCTGCCTCCGCCTCCAACAACTCCCAGGGTAGGGCATGGCTCGTAGGCCAGAACTCGTCCAGGAGGACTTCGCGACGGCGATGCTGCTGCCGCCAGTAATCGGCCGTTCGGGCACAGGCGATGCGATAGAGCCAGCAGAGGAAGCGTTTTCCCCTGAACTCGTACGCGGGCAGGCCTTCCAGCATGCCCACAAAGACCTGGGCAGTAAGATCCTCGGCGACAGATTTGTCCCTGACACGGGTCAAGACATAGCGATAGACCGCCTCGATGTGCAGGCGGTACAACTCGGCAATCGCCTTCTTATCGCCCTTTCTGGCCCGTTCAACGAGGAAAGCCTCATGCTCCAACGACACAGGTCCGGTCGCGCCCTCGCCTGGGTCTTCTCTGTGCTTCTTCATGAAGTATACCGCCCAGAACCGGAAAAAGATACGGCCAGAAGCGATCTGCCACGATGGTTTTCGAGGCGGCGATGAGAGGCGTACCGATGCTGGCAGTTGTTGCTAGAGATAGGGGGCAACGCTGCCATAGCCCGATGCAGGGGAGCACCCGCCAGACACGACCGAGTTCTCCGCTTCCAACACGGGCGCGTTGGGGATTGAGTGTGTACCGTTGCCCTTCGCGACCGCTTCACTGGTATCACCACCCTGAAGACGACACCCGAGCACGTCACTGGCCAATGCCCATTCGAGCGGCGACGACCGATCTCTGCTCCCCATGAACCGTTCCAATGCAGTATAGCAAACACACAGAGGATTGTCAAACTGGCCGAGGCGCGGAAGGACCGGTGCGACCTGCCTAAACCTGCCACGTCGCTGTTTGCCGGGATGGGACCACTGTGGTAGAATAGAGCCTGGACAACCTGCAATGTCAGTGAGGCGGGCGGCGATGCCAGGGCGGTTGCAGCCCGGAGAGTGAGCGAGGAGGAGATGCCTCATGAGCGACGAGAGCCAACCAGCAGAGTTGCTGCGAAGAGGGATCGCTTCGGCCAAGGCCGGCCGCAAAGAGGAGGCCAGGGAGGCCCTGCTCCAGGTCGTCAAGCTCGACGAACGGAACGAACAGGCCTGGCTCTGGCTGAGCGCTGTGGTAGACTCGAACGAAGAGCGAGAGATTTGCCTGGAGAACGTCCTAGCCATCAATCCGGACAATGGCCGTGCCCGGGCCGGCCTCGAGTGGCTCCGCCAGTCCAGCCCCCCACCTGAGCCATCGAGCCCCGAGCCCGCACCCGAAGAGGATCGCTGCCCTCGCTGCGGCGCGGGCGTTCGCGCCTCATCCTCGGTTTGCCCGCAGTGCAATCTGCCCCTCATCGTCGCCTGTCCCGCGTGTGGCGAGTATGCCGGCGTGGAGGAGTCAGCCTGCCCCCACTGCGGCGAGACACTGGGCGATTTCCGCCAGGGCCCTGCCTATCATCTGGGGATGGCACGCCGCTACCTGGAACATCACGCGGCAGAGCGGGCTCAGGAGGCCCTGACCCGGGTCGAGGCGGAAGCTGCCGACGACGCTTCAGCACTGGCCGAGGTGGGCGCCCTGTACGAAGAAGCCGGCCTCCGCAGCCGGGCCATCGCCACCTACGAACGTGCCCTGGAAGTCGCCCCGCACGACCCCACCCTCTATGCCCATCTGGGCGCGGTCTATCGCCAACACGGCGAGCCGGCCAGGGCCCTGACGCTGTACCAGAAGGCGGAGGAGCTGGGCAGCCAGGACCCGGCCGTCACCCGCGAGCTGGCACGGCTGGAGATGGAAGCGGGGGACGCCCAGAAAGCTGTGAGCCGGCTCCATCCCTTGCTGCGCAAGCAGCCCATCGATCCGCACGCCGTCTTGCTCATGGGTGATGCCCTCCAGAAGCTGGGCGATCGGGATGCAGCCGTGGCCCACTACCGCCGGGCGGTTCAACTGGCGCCAGGCGACTCGGACGTGAGAAGGGCGGCGCAGGCCAATCTGGCACAGATGGGGGCCATTCCCGCGAGGGATGCCGGGGCCGCCCACCGGCCGCACCCGGGAAGGCGTCCGGGCTGTGTCACGATTTATGCTGTGTTGGTGATCGTGGGCGCGCTTCTGGGCATCCTGGGTGCCCTTGCCCTGGGCGCCCTCTATGCCAGCGGGCGCCAGGCATTCCAGCAAGCTCTCCTGGAGCAGAGCATGGCGGGCCTCATCGACCTGGACCAGTTCGCTCCCTATGTGCAAATCTCCATCGGCGTCTCGCTGGTGTCCGGCTTGATCAACCTTGCCATCGGCATCGGGCTCTGGATGCTCAAGAACTGGGCCAGGATCGCCGTCATCGTGCTCTCGACCCTTGCCTTCATCGCCGGCTTGGTGCAGGTGGCCGCGACCACGGGCCTCATGCGCGGGGCAGCGGGCAGCAGCGGGTTCAGCGGCCTTCCGCTGCCGCTCCTCGGCGGGCTGATAGCGGGCTTTGTCGTTCAGGCACTGATCATCTTCTGGTTCCTCGTCAACCGCGACGCGTTCGACTGAGCAGCAAACGCCGCAGCACAAGCCCCTCTCCGCATCCTCGGGCTGGCGGCAGACGCTTTGGCTCCTTGCACGTCCGCGGAGGAAGTCGCAGCTCCTCGTCCCGACAGGGCAGCAATGTCACGTCCGCGTCAGTTTCCTGGCAGATCCCGCCCTTGACTTGTCTGTCGAAAGTGATATAATTGAACTAGTTGTTTGAAACATTTTTGCGATTGGAGCGTATGGAGATTCAGATAGACCTGGAGAGCGGCGTGCCCATCTATGTGCAGTTGGTGGACCGCATCAAGCAGATGGTGGTCACCGGCCAGTTGCAGCCGGGGCAGCAGTTGCCCACCATCCGCCAGTTGGCAGCGGACTTGCGCATCAACTACAACACCGTCGGTCGGGCCTACTCGATCCTGGACGAGGAAGGGATCATCAGCACACAGCAAGGTCGCGGGACCTATATCACGCGGCGGCTGGACGAGGGACAGTTGCGCAAGCTGCGCCTGGACAAGCTGCGGGGCATGATCGGTCAGGCTGTTCAGGAGGCGCGCGCCCTGGGCTACGAGCAGCAAGAGATCGAAGCCATCTTCCAGGAGCAGTTGCACGCGGAGAACAGTTAAAGGAGACATACAATGTCGTGGCTTTCGCTCAAGAGAAACAAGGCCGAACCGCAAGAGCCCTCTCCTGACGAGACCAGGCGGCAGGCCAAGATGGTCAACAACGTCTCGCTGACGATCTTTATCGTCATCCTGGCCATCTCGGTCGCCGCCGGCATCTTCCTGGGCGAGGTTTTGGGCCTGTCCGATGGCTGGGTGGCGCTGGTCATCGGCCTGGGAACGCTCGCGGGGCTCTATGTCCTCTTCGGGCTCAAGATAGCAGATCAATGGGAAAAGGCCGTCGTCCTCCGCTTTGGCAGGTACGCCGGCCTCAAGGGACCGGGCCAGTTCTGGATCGTGCCCATCGTCGACCACATTCCAGGCTGGATCGACCACCGCGTCATGGTCACGCCGTTCAACGCCGAGAAGACGCTCACCAAGGACACGGTCCCCGTCGACGTCGATGCCGTCCTCTTCTGGATGGTGTGGGACGCGGAAAAGGCCTCTCTGGAGGTCGAGGACTATCGCACCGCCATTGCCTGGGCCGCCCAGACGGCACTGCGGGAGATCATTGGCCAGATGGATCTGGCCGACATCCTGGTGGGCCGGGCCAGGATGGACACCGACCTGCAAAAGATCATTGACGCGCGGACCACGCCCTGGGGGGTAACGGTACAGAGCGTCGAGATCCGCGACATTATCATCCCCGAGGCGCTGGAGGATGCCATGAGCCGCCAGGCGCAGGCCGAGCGGGAGCGGCAGGCGCGCGTCATCCTGGGCGAGAGCGAAGAGCAGATCGCCGAGAGCTTCCGGCGGGCCAGCGAGGCCTATGCCAACAACCCCACGGCCCTTCATCTGCGGGCCATGAACATGTTGTTCGAAGGACTGAAGGAAAGGGGCGCCATGATTATCGTGCCCTCCAGCGCGGTGGATACCATGAACCTGGGTGGGATCATGGGGGCGGCTGCCATGGGGCAGGAGGTAGTGCCCGCCGACAGCGGAGCAACGCGGACGGCCAAGGCCTGACCAGGACTGACGAGGATGAAAAGCATGAATGCATACCAAAACGACCGAGCTCTGAAGCCTAACTGGAAGCAGGTGGCCGCCTTTGTGGGTCTCACGTTTGCCATTACCTATCTCCTGGACCTGGTGCTCTACCTGACGGTCGGCTACAGCAACCATCCGGCCACCGCGATACTGCTCCAGTTGCAGATGCTGCTGCCCGCGGCTGTGGCCATCGTCCTGCAGCTCCTGATCTTTCGCAACAGCCCCCTCTACCGGCTCAAGGGGCCGGCCCGCTGGTTCTTTTACTTCTACCTGCTCTACACCCTCATCTATATCGGGCTTGCGGTCTCGGTGTACCTGATGCCCAACGCCATCTGGACTTCGGTGGCCAGCCTGGCCACGTTGGGCCTGGGCCTGGCCGGCGTGCTCATTGCCATCCTGCTGCGCCTGGTGGCCGGCCGCGAGAGCTTTCGGCGGGTTGGCCTGGCCGGCGGCAAGGTCCGCTACTGGATTTTCTTTGGCCTCCTGACGGTGTTGGTCTATGGCCTGATGACGGCGCTGAATGCCCTCCTGGGCCTCGGCGAGGCGGTGGACATCCGCGCGTTTCTGACCCAGGCAGGGGGTGGGCAAGCCGAAGCGCTGGCCACAGTACCCGACAGCGCGCTGTTTCTCCTTCTCGCTGTTCAGACCGTGCTCCTCGGGCCGTTCCTCGGCCTGCTCGTCTCCTTCGGCGAGGAATATGGCTGGCGGGGCTACCTGCAGAGCGAGCTGGTCAAGATGGGCAAGGTGCGTGGTCTGCTGCTCCTGGGCGTTATCTGGGGCCTGTGGCACGCGCCCATTATTGCCATGGGCCACAACTACCCAGGATATCCCATCCTGGGCATCCTGATCATGACCCTCTACACGACCGGGCTGGCCTTCTTCCTGGGCTATGTCGTCCTGAAGTCAGGCAGCCCCTGGCTGGCGGCCTTTTTGCACGCCGTCAACAACCAGGCCGCTTCGTTCTTTCTCGCCCTGGTATACACGCCGGCCGATCCGGTCTTTTCCTTCGGGGCGGGGCTCTATGGCGTCGCCGTGTGGGCCATCGTCATCGCCGGCCTGTTCCTGTTTGACCGCAAGACCTGGCGCTCGCCCCTGACGGCGGAGCAGGTGGCCATCCCCATCGACATGGAAGAGGGGCCGGCCGGAACCTTGGAAGGAGAGGCCTGACGGCACGGCCTCTCCCCGGAGATCTTGTGCTTTCCGGGCAGCCTCCCTGGAGCGGAGGCTGCCGGGTAAAAGACCTGCAAAGGAGGAATCGGATGAGTGAGCAAGCAACGACGACGCAGAATGAGAGGGCACTGGCCGCCCTCGCCCACGGCTCTATTCTGTTGGGCCTCTTTAGCAATGGCATAGGCGGTATCGTCACCGCCCTGGTCATCTGGGTCGTGCAGCGTCAGAAGTCGGCCTACGTGGCCCACCAGGCCTTGCAAGCCCTGGTCTACCAGGTAGCCACCTTTCTGCTGACCATGTTGGCCTGGTGCTGCTGGGGGCTGCTGTGGACGGCAATGATCCTGGTGCCCATCATCGGCAATCCCGGGCTCTATGACACGGCGCCTCCCGCAGGCATGTGGGTCGGCCTGGCGATCATGGTCGTGCCCCTGGGCGTCTGGGGGCTGACCATCCTCTACGGGCTGTGGGGCGCGATCCGCACCCTGGGCGGCCACGACTTTGAGTACGCCATCATCGGCAACTGGGTCAAGACGCAGTAGGCACGCGATGTGGCAGGGCAGGCCGTGGAGCCTGCCCTGCGGCTCGCATCCCGGGGCGCGCTCCGGCCGCCGTCGAGGCATGCCAGGCCCGGCGACGGCAGCCACGCGCCGCGCACCGGCCGTGGGCCATTTCGCTCGTTGACTTTTCCTCCAAAACATGGTACAATAGTTCTCGCTTGAAGGTTCAACTCCGGCAATACCTGAAGCTGCCCCCGGGCAGTAATGGGTGCTACTTCTGCTGGTAGTCGCGGCACAGGTTGCTGCCCGTGAATACAGGCTGGGGCACCGCTCGGTTTTCAGGGCTCACGAGCTACAGCACGGTCGAGGTGTGACTGGAGGCCCTCATCGACAGGCGCAAAGTGGTTGACCTGACCTCTTGTCTGATCCTTGCTTTAGCCCTCATCGTAGCAGGGCCTGTTGTGCCGTCCCTCGCCAGTGCTCCTGGCACGGCCGGCGATTGGGTTTACGACGGGAGCACCAACGGCGACGAAATGGGCTACGCCGTTGCGACGGCGGGAGACATTAACGGCGACGGGTACGACGACCTGGTCGTCGGCGCGCCGGGCGCCCAGGA
>JAAYZQ010000191.1 GCA_012514775.1 Anaerolineaceae bacterium | reverse complement strand
TGCAGCGCAGTCAGTTCTACTGGCTGGGGTCCGCCACGCGCCCCAGGAAAAGCAGCGCCCCGCTCTCCAGGTCGCGGATCAAGAAGATAAAGGGCCGGTCCACCGTCATGCGCACCACTTCGGCGGGGGCCGACGTGAGATTCATGACCACGCCTGTGGCGGCCGCGGCCTCGGTGCCCTCCTCGTCCACCGAGACAAAGGCCTTGTGCACCACTTCCGAGATGTACAGGTCCGGGGCGCCGGTCATACCCGAGAAGTCGGCGGCCTCGGTTAAGGCCGCCTCCATGCCCAGGGCGGCCAGGGCCTGGCTGAGGCTGAACTCGGAATCGAACTCGAAGCGGGGCATGCTCAGCTCCACGTGCTGGCGGGCCAAACCGGCCTCGATCTCGGCCAGCAGGGCAGCGTCCAGCGACCCGTCGAAGGCCTCGAACCCACCCTCCTCGGGCAGGAGGACGATCATCGACAGCTCGCCGCCGTCGTAGGCCAGCTCCACCGCCTGGTACCCGTCGCCCTCGGCGTAGGGCAGCGACTCGGTCTGGCGCATCATGGGCACCGTGACCTCCTCGCCGTCCAGCAGGGTAAAGGGCCCATCCGCCGTCAGGTTCTCCTCGAAGGGCACCTCCCAGGCGGCGTTAAAGTAGATGGCGTTGGTCAGCACCAGGCGGGTCAGGGCGTCGATGACGCCCGGCGGGATGAGGTCGGTGATGCGATCCTCCGTCTCGCCGGCAACCCAGTCGTTGATGGTCTGCCGCGCCTCCTCGGGGGCGCCAAAGTCGACCGGGTGCGGGGTTGCCCCGTAGGCGCTCTCCATCAGCGCCAGGTAGCCGGCCAGCAGCTCAAAGTCGTGTTGCAGCCACAGGGCATTGGCCACGTGCAGCCGGAAGCCCTCGCCGTCCTTGCCTTCGGCGCCTTCGCCCCGGGCGGCAAGCTCGCCGGCCAGTTGGGCAAAGCTGGCGTGCAGGGCCTCCTGGGGCAGGTCAAAGTGCAGCGCCTCGGCCATCTGCTCTTCCGTGAGCCCGCGGGCTCCGGCGTAGGTCATGGCCAGGGCCGCCGAGATGCTGTAGGGAGAATAAAAGAGGTTGCCCTCCTGCTCGCGCAGCAGGTGATAGAGGTCCAGGGCAAAGCGGCTGTTGCCCTCTGCGAGCGCCGCCAGATCGGCGTCCTCGCCGGTGCCGCCCGCCTGCCCTTCCTCGATCCCCTCCTGCCCACCGCGGGGCAACACCAGCTCTCGCACCTCTCCGCCGGGATTCACCTCCCCCTCCCAGTGAAAATCGCCGCCATTGTCCACCGTCACGTGATAGATGGTGTTCTCGGGGAGGACGACGGGATATTGCACCGTCACGACCCACTCGCCGGCCTTGTACTGGAAGCTGGATCCGCCCACGGTGTTGGTTGGGGTGATGTCCTCTTCCGTCCAGTCGAGGCCGGCCGCCGGTGCAGCCTGGCCGTACGCCGTGGCCAGGTAGGCCAGGGCGGCGTCGCGGGCAAAGGCCGGCCCCACGTTCAGCGACTCTTCTCCCCCGGGCGCCGGCTCCTGATCGGGGGCCGTTGGCTCGGGCACGGGCGTCGCCTCTTCCGTCGTTGGTTCGGGCGCCGGTTGATCGTCGCCAGGGGTGGGGTTGGCCACGGATGTGGGGGCCGGCGCGCAGGCGCCCACCACCAGGCCCACCAGCAGGCCCAGGAGCAGCAAGCGCTGCCCCAGGCTAATGGCTCGCTGTCGCCAGGATTTTGACATTCTACTTCTCCCCTCTCTTTCTGACGAGCCGTTATTCGAGGCTCGCCAGCTATGAGACGCAAGCGGCACGCAAATTGTTCCCACGGCCTTGCCGGCGTCGTGCATGCGCATGGGTTGGTTGTATACGCCCCACGAACGTTCATAAACAACACAACACCATAACACTCACGGGCGGCGCCCGCTCCCACCACCGCTCGCGGGGCCGAAAATGGTTCCGCCCGCCACTTGCGGGCTGGGCCAAGTTGTAGTATAGTTCGCCTGGTTCTCTTGTGCACAGGCAGGAGGTGCAGCGATGAACTCCTTTTTCCAGCAAGTGTACCGCGTCGTGCGCCTGATTCCCCCGGGGCAGGTGGCCACCTACGGGCAGATCGCCCGCATCCTGGGCGCGCCGCGGGCCGCCCGCACCGTTGGCTGGGCGCTCCACGATCTGCCCGAGGGCAGCGACGTGCCCTGGCAGCGGGTGGTCAATGCCCGCGGGGCCATCAGCCTGGAGAGACGGGGGTTGGGGGGCGCCGTCCAGCGCGCCCTGCTGGAAGAAGAAGGCGTGCGTTTCGGGCCCGAGGGCCAGATCGACCTGGCCGTCTATGGCTGGCCCGGGCCCGACCTGGCCGAAGTGCAGTCGCTCCGCTCGCCCCTGGGCGGCGAGGCGTCGCCGGACGAGTGAGACAGGGTTGGCAGCGCTCGTGTCGTATCTCGCCCTGTTTGCAGAATTGACTCATATCAGCTACAATGGGCCTGTCACTTGCCCTTCCATGCACGCGTAAGGGGGTGAAAAGGAGCGACCGTGGCCGCGATTGCTGAGAACCGCGTCTACCGCAAGATCATCAACTCGTGGAGCATGTACGACTGGGCCAACTCGGCCTTTGCGACCACAATCATGGCCGCCATGTTCCCGCCCTTCTACCGCTCCCTCGCCATCGCCGCCGGCCTGAGCGAGCCGGATGCCACGGCCGCGTGGGCCTACACCACCGCCTTCGGGCTCGCGCTGGCGGCCGTCATGGCGCCCATCCTGGGCGCCATTTCCGATCATACCGGCGGTAAAAAGCGATACATTGCCTTTTTCGTGGCCCTGGGCGTCGTGGCCACGGCGCTGTTCGTCATCCTGGGCGACGATAACTACCTGCTCGCCTCGGTGCTGTTCATCCTGGGCGACATCGGTTTCGCCGGGGCCGAGGTCTTTTACGAGTCGCTCCTGCCCCACATCGCCAAAAAAGGCGACATCGACCGGGTGTCGACGCGGGGCTATGCCCTGGGCTACCTGGGCGGCGGCATCCTCCTGGTGATCAATGTCCTGTGGTACATGCAGCCCGAGTGGTTCTTCATGGCCAACGCCGGCGTTGCCCTGCGGGTGGCCTTTTTCAGCGTGGCCGTCTGGTGGGCCGTCTTTTCCATCCCCCTGTTTCGCAACGTGCCCGAGCCGCCCGTGGTGCGCACCACCGGCCCGGCGGCGGGCACCAGCTCCATCGGGGCCGGCTTCCGGCGCCTGAGGCACACCTTCGGCCAGGTGCGGCGGTACAGGCAGCTCCTGATCTTTCTCGTCGCCTTCTGGATCTATAACGACGGCATCGGCACCATCATCAAGATGGCCACCGCCTACGGCGACGAGATCGGCATCGGGCTGACCGACATGACCATTGCCCTGATCATCACCCAGTTCGTGGGCATCCCCTTTGCCTTTGCCTTTGGCGCCCTCGCCGGGCGCCTGGGCACCAAGCGCTCGATCCTGCTGGCCCTGGGGGTCTATATCCTCATCTCCATCGCCGGCTATTTCATGCAAACGGCCCTCCACTTCTATATCCTGGCCTTTGCCGTCGGCACCGTGCAAGGGGGGTCCCAGGCCCTCAGCCGTTCATTGTACGGCACCATGGTTCCCAAGAGCCAGGCGGCCGAGTTCTTTGGCTTTTTCAGCACCAGCAGCAAGTTTGCCGGCATCTTTGGGCCGGTGCTCTTTGGTCTCGTCAGCCAGCTCGCCGGCGGCAGCCGCCTGGCGATCCTGGCCCTCATTACCTTTTTTGTCATCGGCGGCTCGCTCCTCCTGTTTGTCGACGTCGACGAAGGGCGGCGCATAGCCATTGACGAGGATGCGGCTGCCCTGGCGGCCGCCTCCTGGGATACGCCATCCCCGGACGGAATAGCGACGTGACCACGGAAACTGTGCTGATCATCGACGACAGCGCGGAGATCCGGTCTCTCCTCGAGAGCCTGCTGCCGTTCGCCGGCTACGAGACGCTGAGTGCCGGCACGGGCTGGGAGGGCCTGGGCCTGGCCTTTCACGCGCGGCCTGACGTCCTGCTCCTGGACCTGGAGCTGCCCGACATCGGCGGGCTCAAGATCCTGGAGCAATTGAACCGCGCCAACCTGAGCATCCCCTCCGTCATCATGACCGGCTACGGTTCCGAAGGCGTAGCCGCCAAGGCGCTGCGCCTGGGCGCCCTCGGCTACCTGATCAAGCCCTTCACCGCCGAAGAGGTGCTGGCCACCGTGGAAAAGGCGCTGACAATGGGGCGGCTGGTACGCGAAAGGGCCAGCCTTTCGGCCCTCGTGGACCGCCAGACGCGCTATCTGCAGGCCCTGTCGACCCTCAGCCAGGCCCTGGTCAACAGCACGGACTGCGACCTGCTCTTTCAGCGCATCGTCGATGCGGCCCAATACATGACCCGCGCCGATTCGTCCTGGCTTTCCTTGCGCCAGGACGAGGGCACGCGCTTCCGGGTGGTCGCTCAGCGCGGCAAAACGGGATGCACGAGCCTGGAGTTCTGCGAGACTTCGGGTTCCGAGAACGTATCGTCCGTGCTGACCCAGGGCAGCCCCGTGCGCGTCCAGGCTGCCTCGGGCACCAGCATCCGCCTGCAAACCGAGGACAAGGTCAAGGCCCTGCTCCAGATGCCCCTTTGCCTGCCCGAGGTCACCTTGGGCCTGCTGTCCGTCGACCGTCGGGAAAGTGACGTTCCATTCAGCGAGCAGGACCAAGAGCTCCTGCAGATCCTGGCCAGCTACGTGCTGCTGGCCCTGGAAAGGAATCGACAGCCCGGTCAAGGGGCCGAATCCACCCGTTAGCAGTCTTACCCGGGGCTGCACGTCATCGCCGCACCGATCCCGGGTGAGGTGGCCCCTGCCCAGCCTTCGAGGTCAACATGAGAATCAGGTTTTGGGGTGTACGCGGCTCGATCCCCGTACCCGGCCCCAGCACCGTTCGCGTGGGTGGTAACACGCCCTGTGTCGAGGTCGAGACCGAGAAACGCCAGGTGGTCATCCTTGACGCCGGCACAGGCATACGGCTGCTGGGCCTGGACCTGGCGGCCCGCCGCGGCGGGAGGCTCATGGCCGTCCTCCTCTTCAGCCACACGCACTGGGACCACATCCAGGGCCTGCCCTTTTTCAGCCCGGCTCGCCTCCGGCACAACCGCCTGGTCATCCTCGGCGAGCGCCGCATGGACAGCCACCTGGAGCAGGTCCTGGGCGGCCAGATGGTGGACGCCTATTTGCCCTTCACCATCGAAGACCTGCGCGCCGACCTGCTCATCAAGGAGGTCCGGGACGGCGAGAAGATTGTCGTGGGCGAATGTACCACCATCCTGCCCCGCAGCCTGGAGCACCCGGGCGGCGTGTTCGGCTATCGCATCGCCTGCCAGGGCAAGGCCGTGGTATATGCCAGCGACGTGAGCCATCCCCTCGGCGGCCTCGACCCCGGGCTGGTGGACCTCGCCCGGGGGGTCGACCTTCTCATCCACGACGCGCAGTTCACCCCCGAAGAGCGGCTTCGCTACGCCGACTGGGGACACAGCAGTTGGTTGGAGGCCGTCCGCGTGGCACAAGCGGCCGGGGCCGCGCGGCTGGCACTCTTTCATCACGATCCGCTCCATGACGACGACTGCCTGGAGGAGATCGAGCGACAGGCCAGGGAGCAGTATGCCGGGGCCTTTCTCGCCCGCGAGGGCATGGAAATCAATATCTAGCGGATTGGAGATATGCAAATACGCGAGCAGGCCGAATTCCCGGATAGGAAGTCGCAGGCCGTGGTACTCGTCGTGGACGATTCCGTGTCCCACGCCCAGATGGTAGCAGCGCACCTGGAGCGCGCAGGATATCGAACCAGGTTGGCCTATGGTGGCCCTGAGGCCCTGGCGCTCATCGAAGAACAGCCCCCCGACCTCGTCATACTCGACGTTATGATGCCCGGGATGGACGGCTTTCAGGTATGCGAACGACTCAAGACGAACGACAACACCTGGTTTATCCCCGTCATCTTGCTCACGGCCCTCAACGACCAGCGGGATCGAATCCGCGGCATCGAGAGCGGGGCCGACGATTTTTTGAGCAAGCCCTTTAACCGCGAGGAGCTGCTGGCCCGCGTCCGCTCGCTGCTCCGGCTCAAGTTCGCCCGCGACGCCCTGCAGACCGAGCGCAACCGCCTGGCCCTCCTCTACGAAATCAGCCAGGGGATCAACAGCCACCTGGCCGTGGACAAGGTCTTGCGCCGCATCGTCGATCATACGCGCGAGGCGCTGCCGGCCAACATGTGCAGCATCCTGATCCTGGACCGGGAGCGCAGCCATGCCCGGCAGTTCATCAGCCGCGAAGGCGCGCCGCCCGTGGCCGCCGAAGGGGTCACCCCGGTGGTCTTTCAGCAGGGCCTCGCCGCCTGGATCCTGGAGCACCAGCAGAGCACCGTCATCGACGACACGAGCAGCGATCCTCGCTGGCTCGTGCTGCCCGGCGACACCTTTCCCGTGGGGTCGGTCATCGGCGCGCCCATGCTCTTTGCCTCCGAGTCCATCGGCGTTCTGCTGGCCACCCACCCCCAGCCACGGTCCTTTGACGACCGCCACCTGGCCCTCCTCAACTCTATCGCCGCCCAGGCGGCCATCGCCGTGCAAAACGCTCAGCTCTACGAGGTCGAGCAACGCCGGAGGCGCGACCTCGAGATGCTGCAGCAGACGGCCGTGGCGCTCAGCGCCGAGCTCAACTGGGACGTGCTCATCCACCTCATCGTCGACCAGGCCAGCACGCTCCTGGCAGCTCCCGCCGCCAGCCTGATGCTCGTGGACGAGACGGGCGATCACCTGGCCCTCGCCGCCTGGAGTGGCCTGTCGCAGCGCTACGCCCACCGCGAGCGCCTGGCCTGGAGCCAGGTCACCCTTCACCTCGGCGACGGGGGGCGCTCCTTCCAGATCCCCGACCTGGCCCAGGAGGAACCCCTGGGGCGCTCCGACCTGCTCCTGCGCGAGGGCGTGGTCGGCCAGTTGTCCCTGGCCCTCGTCGCCTCGGGGCGCTTCTGGGGGCTGATCAACGTCTACAGCCAGGGGGAGCCGCGTCTTTTTGCCGCCCACGAGATCCGCCTGGCCGAAACGTTTGCCCAGCAGGCGGCCATTGCCCTGGTCAATGCCCGGCTGCTCCAGGACGCCCGCGAGGAGCGTGGCAAGCTGTCGGCCGTCTTGAGCAGCACCACCGACGCCGTCCTCGTAATCGACACAGCCGGCAAGCTCATCCTCGCCAACCCGGCAGCCGAGCAGCTCTTTGGCGCCCAGGTGGCCTCGCGCTTCGGCCAGCCCCTGGCCGGCTACCTGCCCTCCGAGTTCCTCAGCGTCTTTGACCACGTCCTCCAGGAAGGCCGCGCCCAGAGCGCCGAGATCATGCGCCAGGAGCGCGCCTATTACCTCAGCGTGTCGCCCGTGGCGGGCGTGGGCCAGGTGGCCGTCATCACGGATATCACGGCGCTAAAGATGCTCGAGTCCATGCGCCTGCGCGCCGAGCGGGAGGAACGCCGCCATATCCGCCAGATGTTCGAGCGCTACGTCGGCCCCGAGCTGGTGGATCGCATCCTGGCCCAGGAGGCCGGCATGCTGGAGCGCCGCGAGCGGCGCAACGCCGTCGTCCTGTTCACCGACCTGCGCGGCTTTACGCGAATGACCTCTACCGTGCCGGCCCACGTGGTCATCGAAGTCCTCAACGAGTTCTTTACCGAAATGGTCGACGTGGTGCACGCCCACCACGGCACCGTCTTTGACCTGGCCGGCGACGAGTTGATGGTCGCCTTTGGCGTCCCCTTTATCCAGCACGACGCCCCTCAGCGCGCCCTGCAAGCGGCGGGCGCCATGCAGCAAGCCTTTGCCCGCCTGCGCGCCAGATGGGAGGCAGAGCGCGGCATCGACGTGGGCCTGGGGGTCGGCATCGACCGGGGCCAGGTGGTCATGGGCAGCATCGGCGCGGCCCGGCACATGAACTTTGGGCTCGTGGGCTATGCCGTGAACACGGCCCACCGCCTGGTCGAGCTGGCGCAGCACGGGCAGATCATTCTCTCCGAGGCGGTCTACGTGGGCCTCGGGGGCAGGCTGGAGGGCTGGACCTTCGAGGCTCTGCCGCCGGTTCTCCCCAAGGGAAGGGGCGAGCCGCTGCAGATCTATATCGCCCACCAGGGTGCGGCCCCCGAGCCCACGCCCTGAACGCCGCCCCTTGTGAAATCTTGGGTGGCGCCTGCCGTGGGCGCCACCCACCCCGTTCGCGCCCTCTTTCCCATCCCATCGCCTCCGGGGGGATGTATCTCAAAATGTATCCCCTTTCTGTATCTCGATACATGGACACACCCCTCGTTCCATGATATTCTGACGACGACACAGGGGGTGTATTCGTGCCCCCCGGCGATGCGATCCCCTGGCAGCACGCTAGAATCCGCCGTGTTGGCCTACCCCCGGGGAATCGCAGGCGCACAGAAAGGCAGGTGTGTTTTGGCGAGCGTAGCGAGCGCGGGCAGAGACGGGGCCGGCGGCCACACCCTCGACGACCTGATGGACATCTCCTGGCGGTTGAGCCGGCAGATCATCGAGATCACCACGCGAGCGGGCTCCGGCCATCCCTCCAGCTCCCTGTCGGCCATCGACCTGATGACCGCGCTGTACTTTGGCGGCTTTATGCGGTACGATCCCGGCCGGCCCGACTGGCCGGAGCGCGATCGATTCATCCTGAGCAAGGGCCACGCCGCGCCGGGCCTGTACGCCATCCTGGCCGAAGCCGGATACTTTGACCCGAAACTCCTCTACACCCTGCGCGAGTTGGACAGCCCCCTGGAGGGGCACCCCAACATGCGCGTCCTGCCCGGCGTGGAAGCGTCCACCGGCTCGCTGGGGCAGGGGCTGTCCATCGGCCTGGGGCACGCCCTGGCGGCCCGCGTCGACGGCCTCGACTACCGGACGTACGTCATGATCGGCGACGGCGAGGCGGACCAGGGCCAGATCTGGGAGGCGAGCATGGCCGCCGCCAAGTACGAGGCCGACAACCTGACGGCCATCCTCGACTATAACGGCTATCAGCAGACCGGGCCCGTGGCCGAGGTCATGCCCACCCTGGCGCCCGTCGTCGACAAGTGGCAGGCCTTTGGCTGGCACGTCGTGGAAGTGGACGGCCACGACATGGAGCAGATCGTAAAAACCCTGGAGGCCGCCCGCCAGGTGCGGGGTCGCCCGCAGATGGTGGTCGCCCACACGCTAAAGGGCAAGGGGCTGTCGCCCTTTGACGAGGGCGACAACCGCAAACACGGCGTCACCCTCACCGCCGAGGAGACCGAGCTGGCCCTGGCCGAGCTGCAAGCGCGCCGCCCAGAAAGCTCGTAGGGGCGCAGCACCCTGCGCCCACCATCAGCACACTAACCGCATGGGGTGCAGCACGCTGCACCCCAGCCAGGAGCAACGATCTTGGACATTGGCAAACAAATCGGATTGACCTACGGCGCCGCCACCCGCGACGCCTTTGGCAAGGCCCTGCGCGAGATCGGCCACGAGAACTCGAACCTCGTCGTCCTCGACGGCGACGTGGCCAACTCGACGCGGACCGAGTACTTTGCCCAGGACTTTGCCGAGCGGTTCTTTAACGTCGGCATCGCCGAGAGCAACCTCATCGGCGTCGCCAGCGGCCTGGCCATGAGCGGGAAGGACGTCGTGGCGGCCAGCTTTGCCGCTTTTCTGCTGTGCAACGCCTACGATCAGATCCGCATGAGCATCGCCTTCCCCCAGATCCCGGTCAAGCTCGTCGGCTCGCACAGCGGCATCAGCATCGGCGAGGACGGCCCCAGCCAGATGGCCATCGAAGACGTCGCCCTCGCCACGTCTCTCCCCGGGTTCACCGTGTTGGTGCCCGCCGACGAGCCCTCTACCCGGGCCGCCACCAGGGCCATGATGGATTACGACGGGCCCGTCTACCTGCGCACCGGCCGCCCCAAGGTGCCCGTCGTCTATCCCAACGGCGCCGAGTTCCGCATCGGCAAGGCCAACACCCTGCGAGAGGGCAGCGATCTGACCATCATCGCCTGCGGCCTCATGGTCGCCGTGGCGCTGGAGGCAGCCGGCGCCCTGGCCCGTGAGGGGATCGAGGCCCGCGTCCTGGACATGCACACCGTCAAGCCCCTGGACGAGCCGGCCGTGGAGCGAGCCGCGCGCGAGACGGGGGCCATCGTCACCGCCGAGGAGCACCTGCTGGACGGCGGGCTGGGGGCGGCGGTCGCCCGCGCGGTGGCCGAGCGCCATCCCGTGCCCATGGCCTTTGTTGGCATCCGCGATCGCTATGCCGAATCGGGCAAGCCCCAGGAACTGCTTGAGAAGCACGGCCTCATGCCCAACCACGTCGTCGACGCCGCCCGCCGGGTCCTGAAGATCCGGTCCGGCGAGGCGCCGGCCAGGCGCGGCTGAGGCCCAGGCAGCACGAAAAGGAGACACCATGAGCAAGAAGATTTTCTGGACGTTTCTCGCCGTCGCGGCCCTGGCCGCGGCCCTGTTGGTGCCCATGGCACCCGATCCCATCGCCGCCCAGGAGCCGGCAGCAGACGACGACCAGCGCCGGACCGTGACGGTTTCGGGCACCGGGCAGATCTCGGCCAGCCCCGATCTGGTGGTCATCCGCGTGGGCGTCGAAACCCAGGCCGAAGAGGCCGCCGCTGCCCTGGCGGACAACAGCGAGCAGATGCAAGAGCTTATCGACGCCCTGCAGGAAGCGGGCGTCCCCGAGGACAACATCCAGACCCGGGCCGTGAGCCTGTTCCCCGTCTACGAGCAGCCCCGGCCCGAGGTCAGCCAGCCGGTGACCCAGACGGCGCAGATCATTGCCTTCCAGGCGACCAACATCGTCGAGGTGAGAAGCGAGGACATGGAGGGCTTTGGCGAGCTGCTGGACACGACGGTGCAGGCCGGCGGCAACCGCATCGAGGGCATTCGCTTCGAGGTCTCGGACGCCACCCCGCTCCTCGACCAGGCGCGCCAGGCCGCCTGGGATGACGCGCTGCACAAGGCCGAGCAACTGGCCGAGATCGCCGGCCTGCAGTTGGGCGAGGTGTGGTCCATCACCGAGATCAGTCGCACGCCGCGCCCCGTCGGCGACGTGGATGCCGGCGCGGGCAGGCAGGTCGAGTCGGCCGTGCCCATCGAGCCGGGCACGCAGACCCTGGAGCTGGACATCAGCGTCACCTGGCTCCTGGAGCCGGGCGAGTCCGAATAGCAGCCGGCTGCCCGGCGAGGAGTGCCAGCATGGCGCGCGAAACCATCGACATCGACGGCCAGGCGGTCAAGCTCTCGAGCCTGGACAAGGTCTACTACCCGGACGAGGGCATCACCAAGGGCGACGTGGTGGACTACTATCACCGCGTCGCCCCCACGATGCTGCCCCATCTGCGCGACCGGCCCCTCAGCATGCAGCGCTTTCCCGACGGCATCGCGGCTCCCGGGTTCTACCAGAAAGAGGCCCCCGACTATTTCCCGGACTGGATCCGCCGCGTGCCGGTGCTCGTGGAAGAAGAGGGTCAGGAGCAGCCACAGGTCGTGTGCGACGACGCGGCGACCCTCCTCTACCTGGCCAACCAGGGCTGCATCACAACCCACCTCTGGCTGAGCCGCGCCGGCAGCCTGCGCAACCCCGACAAGCTCATCTTTGACCTGGACCCGCCCGGCGGCAACTTCCAGGTGGTGCGCGAGGCGGCCCTGGCGCTGCGCGACCTGTTGACCGAGCTCGACCTGCCAGCCTTTCTCATGACCACGGGCTCGAAGGGGCTGCACGTGGCCCTGCCCCTGGACGGCCGCGCCACCTTTGACGACACCCGCGACCTGGCCCGCGACATCGCCGGGCTGCTGGCAGCGAGGGAGCCGAAACGCTACACGTTAGAGCTGCGCAAGGACGCCCGCGAGGGCCGGTTGTTTCTCGACTACCTGCGCAACGCCTACGCCGCCACGTCCGTCGCGCCCTATGCCTTGCGGGCCCGGCCCGGCGCGCCCGTGGCGACGCCCCTCGACTGGGACGAGCTCGACGACGCCAGGCTCCACGCCGGGACCTACACCATCAAGAACATCTTTCGACGGCTGGAGGAGCGAGACCCCTGGCACGACTTTTTCCAGGAGCCCTGTGCGCTGGGCGAGGCGCGGCGCCGCCTGGAAAGGATGCAGGCGGAGGGCTGAGGGTCTACGTATCCCCTGCCATTGTCCGGCACCGCCCTGTGAGGGTGGTAGGAGGAAAACCAAACATGCGAAACTTACGGGCGTACAAGTACATCATCGTCGGCGGCGGCCTGGCAGGCGGCAGCGCGGCCGGCGCCATCCGCCAGGTAGACACCGCCGGCCCGCTGATCCTGGTTACGCAAGAGCCGTGGAAGCCCTACCAACGCCCGCCCCTGTCCAAGACGTACCTGCAGGGCAAGGCGGGGCGCGACAAGGTCTTTTTTCGCGACCCCGAGTTCTACCGCGAGAACGAGATCCAGATCCCCACCGGCGTGCGAGCCACAAGCCTGGAGCCCGACGAGCACGTCGTCAGCCTCGACGATGGCCGGCTGCTGTCGTACGAGAAGCTGCTGCTGGCCACGGGAGGCTATCCCTGGCGGCCGCCTATCCCCGGCAACGACCTGGCGCGGGTCTTTACCCTGCGCACCATCGAAGACTCGGAGGCCATCCGCGCCGCCGCCGGGCCCGGGAAGCGGGCCCTGGTCCTGGGCGGCAGTTTCATCGGCTCCGAGGTGGCTGCCAGCCTGGCGGAGCTGGGCACAGAGGTCACCGTGGCCTTCCAGGAGTCGCGCATTCTCGAGCTGCTGGCGCCGCCCGAGTTGAGCGAAGCCATTCACGCCCTGTATGACAAACATGGGGTACGGCTGGTGCCCGGCACCGCCGTCCAGAGCCTGGAGGGGGACAGGGCGGTGCGCACCGCCCAGCTCGACGGTGGAGAGTCGCTGCAGGTCGACCTGGTCGTCATGGGCACCGGCATCCGCCTCAACACCGGCCTGGCCCGCGAGGCGGGCCTGGAGATGGCCGGCGACGACTCGGTGGTGGTCGACGAGCGCCTGTGCACCAGCGACCCCGACATCTATGCCGCGGGCGACATCGCCTCGTGGCCCGACCCCACCTTTGGCCGCCTGCGCGTCGAGCACTGGGACGTGGCCAAGAATCAGGGCCAGCGAGCGGGACGCAACATGGCCGGCGAGGAAGAGCCTTACACCACGCTGCCCTACTTTTTCTCGGACATCTTTGACTTTAGCTTCGAGGTGTGGGGCAATCTGTCCTCGTGGAAGCGAACCGTGCAACGAGGAGACCTGAACGAGGGCAGCTTTGCTTTCTACTACTTTGACGACAAAGGGCGCCTGACCGGCGTCCTGGCCGCCGACCGCCCCGACGAGGAGCGCAAGCCCATGCAGACCCTCGTCCGCCAGCGACCGGCCTACGACCAGGTGGCCGAAGGGCTGCGCAGCGAGGGCACGGACCTGCGGGACCTGATCTAGCGGCGGTCCGGCCGGGTCGCATCCAGAGGCTGGCAGGCCGGTGTGGATTCCCGGCCTGCCAGCCTCTGTGTCTTCAGGACCGCCTCTAGCCTTCCATCTCCACGGCCAGGGCCACGGCCTCGCCTCCGCCCAGGCACAGGCTGGCCAGCCCTCGCCGGAGCCCCCGCTCCTGGAGGGCGTAAAGGAGGGTGACGAGTACCCTCGCCCCCGAGCAGCCGATGGGGTGCCCCAGGGCGATGGCCCCGCCGTTGACGTTGACCTTGTCCCAATCCCAGCCCTCGCCCTCCAGCTCCCGGCCGTCGGCCAGGACCTGGGCGGCAAAGGCCTCGTTCAGCTCCACGAGATCGAAATCGGCCAGCCGCAACCCGGTGCGCTTCATCAGGCGGCGCAGGGCGTGGGCCGGGGCGATAAAGAGCCACTCGGGCTCCACCGCTGCCTGGCCGTAGCCCAGGATACGGGCCATAGGCTTGAGCCCCATCTTCTCGGCCTTTTGCCGGCTGGTGACCACCAGCGCCGCCGCGCCGTCGGTGATGCCCGGCGAGTTGCCGGCCGTGACGATGCCGTTGGGATCGAAGGCCGGCTTGAGGCGCGCCAGCGCCTCAACGGTGGTGTCCCGGCGGGGCGCCTCGTCGGTCTCAAAGTGAATGGGCGGCCCCTTGCGCTGCGGCAGCTCCACGGGCACGATCTCGGCCCGGAAGCGGCCGGCGTCCATGGCCTCGATGGCCTTGCGGTGGCTGTGATACGCGTATTCGTCCAGCTCCTGGCGGGTGAGCTTGAACTGGCGCGCGATGAACTCGGCCGAGCAGCCCATGTGTTGCCCGGTGAAGCTGCTCCACAGCCCGTCGTGAACCACCGAGTCCACGATCTCGCCGTTGCCCAGCCGGTAGCCGGCCCGTGCCTGGGGCAGCAGATAGGGCGCCAGGCTCATGTTCTCCATGCCGCCGGCGACGTACAGGTCGCCGTCGCCGGCGCGGATGAGGCCCGCGGCCAGCATCACGCTCTTGAGCCCCGAGCCGCACACCTTGTTCAGCGTCATGGCGCCCACACTCGCCGGGATGCCGGCGGATATGGCTGCCTGCCGGGCCGGGGCCTGGCCGGTGCCGTTGGGCACCACGCAGCCCATAAATGTCTCGTCGACCTCGGCCGGGTCGATCCCGGCGCGGTGCACCGCCTCGCGGATGGCGATGCTACCCAACTGGGGCGCCGGCGTCGTTGCGAGGCTGCCCATGAACCGCCCGATGGCCGTCCGACAGCCGCCGACAATGACTGCTTCTCGCGGATCTTTCATGAACCCTCCTCAATGAGCTGTGAGCTATGACTCGCGGGCCTGTCACCCTCGCACAAAGGGATTGTACTGTTTCTCTTCGCCGATGGTCGTGGCCGGGCCGTGCCCGGAATAGACCACGGTCTCGTCAGGCAGGGCGTAGAGCACCTCGCGGATGCTCCGGATCAGGTCGTGGGGGTTACCCCCCGGCAGATCGGCGCGGCCGATGCCCCGATAGAAAAGAACGTCGCCGTCAAAGATGACGCCCTGTTCCGCTTCGTAAAAGGAGACGTGCCCCGGCGTGTGTCCCGGCGTGTGCAGCACCTGGAAGGTCAGGTTGCCGACGGTCAGCTCCTCGCCGGGAACCAGGTCCCGGTCGGGAGCCGGCCCCGGCTTGCCCGGCAGCCCGAAGAAGGACGCACCGCCGGCCATGGCCAGCAGCGGCTTCTCCAGGGGATGGGCGGCCAGGGGTGCGGCCGTGGCCTCGACGACGGCCGCGTTGGCCTCGGTATGGTCAAAGTGCCCGTGGGTGTTGAGCACGTAGCGCACGGCCAGCCCCTGCTGCTCCACCGCGTCCAGGATGCGCCGGGGATGCCCGCCGGGATCGATGATCACGGCTTCCAGCGTGTCGGGGCAGGCGGCCAGGTAGCAGTTGGTCTGGAGCAGGCCCACGGGCAGTATCTCGACGATCAAACGAACCTCCTTATCCTGCCTTCCCGCCTCCGGCCCTCAGGCCTCGGCCTCCATCAGCTCTTCGGTCAGCGGCCCCGTCTCCACGCGCCAATAGAGAGCCTCGAGAAGCGGATAAAAGGCCGAGTAGCGGGCGACGGTTTGCTCAATAAAGACGGCCAGCCTGTCCGGCTCACCGACGTAGAGGGCCGTCCCGTGGCGAACGACGTTGTAGCGAAACACCAGGGACATGCGTCGCAGATCGATGAGCTCGGTCGAGTCCAGCCCCAACGCCCTGGCCATGGCCATCTCCAGGTCCAGCCGTTCCGGCCAGGGAAGAGTCGCCGAAAACAGGGCCGCCAGGTGGTAGTCGCCCTGCTCGCCGAGGGGTACGGCATAAAGGGCGGCGATGCGGGGCTCGCCGCGGCACACCTCCCTTGCCCGAGCCAACTGCTCGTCGGAAAACGTCCGGGCACGTTTCATCGATCACCTCCCGGCCGTCATTATAACACAACATGCCCGCCCCTGTCCATTCAGCGCCAACTGCCTTCAGAGACAAGCGCGTTTGCACTGCCGGGATGTGGTGGGGACAGGGCCGGGACGTCAGGCGGACGCCCGCCGCCTCCTCGTCCGGAGCGCCAGGCCGGCGCAGGCCAGGCAAGGCGGCGCGACGGCCAGCAGCAGGTAGGGCACGGCGGGCAGCAGCGGCTCGCCGGAGAAACGATCGAGGTTGAACAGGACGATGGCCCCGCTGAGCCACACGGCCAGGAGGTTGGGCAGGGCGTCGCCCGAGTGAAAGAGACGCAGGCCCCGAGTCCTGTGCCGGGTCAGGGGAAAGGCCAGGTTGCTGCCCATGTAGCCCAGTTGATCGAGGGCCACGTGGGCCAGGGCGGCCGCGGCCGCCGCGGCGCCATAGGCCGGCGCCAGGAGCCAGCCGCCGATCCCCAGCAGCAGCACGGCCAGCAGCGAGTGGCTCCAGGCTCGGTGCCAGGGCAAGAACGTCACACGCACGGCGTCGCCGTCGGGCGCCAGGGCCAGCGACGGCCCCGACAGGATATCCACCTGGATCTCGTCCTCGTAATCGTAGAGGATGGGCGCCGGCAGGCGCGCCCGGCCGGCCTCCGCCCCGGGGTCCTGCGTGCCGGGCAGGGGCATCTGGCCGGTGGTCACCGCCGGGCCGGGCCGGACGGCCACCTCGCCGCCCTCGGGGTCAAAGGCCAGGGTCCAACGGCGCCACAGGTCGCTGCCCAGCCGTTCGGTGTGAAAGTGAAGGTGCACGGCGCGCCGGCTCCCGGCGGCCGTGCCCACGGCCGCGGCCAGGGCATCGGCCAGGGCCGCCGGCTCCGGGGTCAGCAGGGGATCGATCTCGACGTCGCGCCGCTGGAGGAAGCGGGAGAACTTGAAATCCAGGGTGTCGGGCAGGAGCCCCGCCAGGCCGCCCACCAGGGGGCCAAAGGCCAGCTCATGGCCGGCGGCAGCCACCACCTCGGGGAAGAAGGTGGCCGCCGCCACCCCCACGGCAAAGTGGGCGATACCTTTCATACCCTGAGTGATACCCTGAATGCCACCCGGGCCAGGAGGAGGTTACTGGCCCGCCTGGCCGGCCGGCACGGTCTGGCCGCACTTTGGACAGAATTTGGCCCCCGGCCGCAATTGGGCACCGCAGTGCACGCAGTAGAGGACCGGCGCCGGCGGCTGTTGGGGCGCCAGGCGCGTGCCGCACGTCTGGCAAAAGGCCGCGCCGGGCACCACCGGCGCGCTGCAATTGGGGCATCGCGCCCCGGGCTGGGGCTCGGGCACGGGCGCCGGGGCCGGCTCCAACTTGGCCAGCTCGGCCTCTCGCACTTCGATCTGCTCGCGGATATCGTTCACGCCACGGCACAGGCTCACCAGCTCCGGCTGGGTCAGCGTCCCGGCCTCAAAGAGGGCCAGCACCTGGGCGCTCAACGAGTTGATGGCCTGGGCCTCCTTGGCCTGCAGGTCCTGAATCTGCCCCTTGACGGTATTGATCTTGCGCCGGCGGTCGGCCTCGGCCATGCGCTGCCGCAAGCCGCTGATGGCCGACTGGATCTGGCCGCCCTTATCCACCTCGGAAATGACCTGCTCGGCCCCTTCCCGTAATTTGTCAAACATCTCGCTCACCTGCTCACCTCTTATCCCCGATAGCTCCTCGCCACCTGGTCGGCGCCTGCGAACGCCAACCGGTAGGGGCCATGGCTGCCCCCTATCCTCTACGCACGACGATGCAAAAGGTGGTAACCAACGACCGCCAGGGAGACGTGCACGTTTAGCGATTTGCCCTTGCCGTACATGGGCACGTACAGGGCAGTGTGACACAGCGCCAGGCAAGAGCGGGTCACGCCGTGATCCTCGTTGCCCAGCACCAGGGCCACGCGGCCCGGATAATCGACTTCGTAATAGGGCCGGGCATTCTCCGTGATCTCCAGGGCTGCCAGCCAGAACCCCCGGTCGCGCAGCTCGCGCAGCGCGTCCTCGGGCTGGGCCACGTAGCGCCAGGGAACGCGCTGCTCCTTGTCCCTGGCGACCTTGGCGATGGTTGGGTTGGGTGGCGTGGGCGTGATGCCCGTCAGCAGCACTTCGGCGGCGTTGAGGGCGTCGGCGATGCGAAAGATAGAGCCGACGTTGACGGGGTATCCCACGCTCTGGCAGACGATGGCCAGCTCGGTGGGCGACGGTGGCGGCGGCAGCGTCCGCAGAAACCGCTTTAACGGCGTTCCCCGCAGTTGTTTCATCCCGGGCGAGGGCTATCCCCCACTGCTCGCGTCGTACACGGGCAGCAATGCCAGGCAGACCTCGGCAATCTCGTCCACGACGCCCATCCCGGCGCCCATGGCCTTCTCGCCTGACATCTGGCGGCCCAGGTAGACGTCGCAGCGCTTGTTGGGCGCCACGTTGGAAAGGTACTCGGCCAGCTCCTCACCGCTCATGTGTCGCGAGATCTCCTGGTCGGCGCTCTCGTGCAGCCACTGGAACCCCTCATCGTCGGCCGTGATGCGCGCCACCTGCCCGTAGCTGACCTCCATGGCATAGACCACCAGGTTCAGCTCGTGTTCTTCCATAGAGGTCCGCATGGCGTCGCGCACCCGCCGCTCGTCGCTGATGGCCGAGACAAACGCCGACCAGGCCCAGGCATCCTTTACCTTGCCCCCCGGCCGCCCGACGTGAAAGCCGTAGGAGACGCCGTCCTCGCTGGTTGTGACGAAAAAGGCGGCGTTCAGCTCCCGGTTCTCGCCGTCGTAGCGATCCTTGCGGGCCACGTGGATCTCGGACTGGTAGGGCACGATCCAGTGATCGAAGTTGGCCTTGGATCGGCGGCTCAGCTCGAAGGCCAGCGCCCGGCCCAGCTCCCGCCGGCCGGCCCAGGCGACACCTCGCTGTTTGTCCTCAAAGTCCTCTGCCTTGAAACCGTCGAAAGCCGGCCGGGAGCGAGCCTGCTGTCCCGACTGGCCGGCGCGCTGGCGGGCCACCGTCCGGGCCTCTTCGGCCTGGCGGCGCCGCTCCTCGGCCCGGGCCATCTGCCTCTCGAACTGGATGTTTTCCCAGATTCGAGCCTGGATGCTGACGTCCGTCGCGAGGGTGCCTCCGTTGACGTATTTGATTCTCATCTTGGTGCCATCAATAGCCTCGACGACATACTCCCCGTTGCGATTTCGATAGGTCTTGCCAACTTCAAATGGATGAGACATTGCCTCTTCCTCCCCAGTGCGGTCGATGGCCGTGGATTTCGCCGGAAAAGTATAGCATAGGTGGGCCAAATGAGCAAAACGCTGGGGGCTGTCCAATTTTTGCGTTGCCACCACCTGTGGTATAATGCCCCCTACTTTTGCCTGGCCCGCAGGCAAAGGGTGCCGCAGCACAGCTCGCAGTGGCCCCATCCGGCCAGGGGTGGACCGGGGGTGAGCCAGAGCCATGCGGCGGCAAAAGAAAGGAGGGAAAGGAATGCTCGCTGTGAATCACCCCGTTGCGCCTTGATCCCTCTTACCCTCTGCTCTCCCCTCGCTGCCAATCGAATCGGAGCTGCCCGGCTCCAGGCGCCGGTGAAGCCAGGCCCACGCGCCGCCCGGCGCGCGCCGCGCTTTGCCGGCTCGCAAATCTGACCATGAGGAGAAAGCGAACGATGACCGAAATCAAAGACTCCAGGCAGTGGTTTGCCTGGATCGCGCTGTCCATCTTGCTCCTGGCCTCGCTGTTGCTGCTGTCCAGCAGCCTGGCCCCCATCCACGCCCTCGCTCCCGAGGACGTAGCCCAGGCCGATCTGGCCCTGGAAAAAGTCGCTTCGCCGGTGGAAGTGACCGCCGGCGACGTGGTGACCTATACCGTCACCGTGTCCAACAGCGGGGCGGTGAGCGCCACGGTGGAGGCCATCACCGACACCCTGGACGCTTCACTCTCTTTCGCCGGAATGCTGGCCGCCAGCGACGTCGTCACGCCGCCCCAGGTGGCGGACGACACGCTGACGTGGACGGGGCCCTTTACCATTCCAGCCGAGTCGGATCTGACGCTGCTGTACCAGGTGCGGACGGTGGGCAGTTTTGACGCCTACCAGGCCTGCAACGGCGTCGCCATCAGCACCGAGGGGCCAGCACCGGCGCCCGCCGAGGCGTGCGTTGACGTGGCGGGCAAGACCCACACCCTCTACATGCCGCTGGCGTACAATGACTTTGCCTACGGATGGCTGTCGGTGACCAAGAGCGTCAGCCCGCAGTTGGTGGAGGCGAACGTCGACGCCGAGCTCGTCTATACCGTGACCATCGTCAACGAGGGTGACACGGCGGGCACGCTGCAAACCATCAGCGACACGCTGCCGGCGGGCGTGACCTTTGCGGGCATGGCGGCGGGCAGCGAGGTGGCGGCCAACCCGGCCGGCACGACGGGCACCATCGTCTGGAGTGGAAACTGGCCGATGTCCTCCGGCGAGCGCCTGGACGTCGTCTATCGCGTCGTGGCCAACGTGCCGGTTGGCGAGCATACCAACCAGGTGGCGGTGGCTGCCAGCCAGCTGGGGGTGCCCCTGCAACCCGCGGGCGCGACCTTTGTCGCCGAACCGGGCATCCTCCTGGAAGAGAACTTCAACGATCCCTCCGCCCGCCTGAGCCGCTGGACGCGCTTCATGAACTACTGGCGGCTGGAAGAGGACCAGTGGCGCTGGGAAGAGCACGACGGCGTGGGCGGCAGCGGTGCAGCCACGCAGGACTGCTGGCTGGGCGGCAAGAAGGTCGCGGAAGACGCGCTGCTGATGTACCTGGGGCCCGGCGCCGAGCAATGGACTGACTATCGCGTCGAGACCAAGATGCTCCTCCGCGGCGGCGTCAACGAGAAGGATGGGGTGGTCAAGATCATCGAGAATGGCGGCTACCCCGTCGGCCTGTGGGTGCGCGGCCAGTACGAGGACGTGGGCAAAGAGGACACCGCCGGCTGGGTGACGGGCTACTATATCATCGTCGGCGGCAAGCCCACCGAGGACACGATGTTCGTCCGCCTGTCGCAGCTCCAGACGCTCACCGACTGCTGGGACCTGGCGTGCGTCAACACCCAGAACCTGTACGACTTTAACAACCCCCACGGTCTCCGCCAGGTTGAGCTGAACAAGAGCTTCAAGCGCTACACCTGGTACACGCTGGCCGTGGAGGTGCGGGGCAACAACATCAAGATCTACTTTGACAACGAACTGGTGATGGACTACACCGACGAAAAGGAGCCCTTCCTGGAGGGCACCATCGGCTTCAAGACCTACAAGAGCAAGACTGTGAGCTTTGACGACGTGATCGTCACCCCGCTGCGCTAACCTGTCAACACCACGCCCGCTCCCCCGGCCGGGGGAGCGGGCACACTCTTCCCGTCCCTTTGTATCCCCGCCGGGGCCGGCTGTGTCGCACTTTACAGACGGGGGCCGGCGCCGGTGGTATGCTGGGCAGTGCGCCCTGGGCGCCAGCCGGCCGGGGGCGACGATCCGCGTGGAAAGGAGACCTCTATGACCATGTCCGCATTTGGACTCCTTGAATTGCTGCTGGTGCTACTCTCGGTGGTTCTCTTTGTGATCCTCATCGGCGGGGCCATCGCCGCCCTGGTGTGGTTCAGCCGGCGGAGCAGCGCCGGCCCGGCCGCCGGCGGTGGCGAGGACGAGGCACTGCGCATCCTGCGGGAGCGCTACGCCCGCGGCGAGCTGACCCGCGAGGAATACGAGCGCATGCGCGAGGAGCTGCGGGACTAGACCGCGGGCCTGAGGGAGGCTTTCGCCAGCGTTCATTTTCCTCTTCCTCAAAGCGAATCAGCGGCTGGCCGGCACGGCTTGCCCGCGGGCCGCTGCCTTTATGCCGGGTATCGCCCGCAGCCCCTTCCCCATCAGGCCGGCGATCAAAAAAGTCGCCGGGACCGAAGCCGCTGTCGCCAGCACGAACTTGGCAAGGGGCGGTATCGCCCCAGGATGATCTTCATCGGGCTCTCGACGTCAGTCCCCTTGACCAGGAAGGCATCCACACCGCATCGGCCGGCCTTCTGTCGTGCTGCTTCGTAGCCGTGCACCGTCAGGGCGACCACCCGACAGGCGGGAGAGAGGATCTTGATCTGCCGCGCCGCCTCGTAGCCGTCCAGGACCGGCATTTCCAGGTCGATCAATACGACCTCCGGCCGGAGAGCCCGGGCCAGCCGGATCGCTTCCCGGCCGTTCGCTGCCTCCCCCACGATCTCGACGTCGCCGGCCAGCGGCAGCAGGGTGCGCAGTTCCTGCCGTACCCGCACGTTATCGTCGACGATCAGGACCCGCCGCCTGGTCAGCGCCTCCGCCCTTGCCCGGTCATCGCTCACTTCCGCCATTGCACCACACCTCCCCGTAGCCACGTCCACATTATACAAGAATCCCATCCGGCACGCATCGGGCGCCGGATGGGACCTGGAGGGGCAGGCAGGCGGATTCCTCTTTCCGACTGGCGGTGGGGGCACTCCGTCTCCGGTCGTACGACCGGAGGACGACTATGGATTCTGGGGTGGGCGCAACTGGGCGATCAGCGAGCGCAATTGTCCGAGGGCGCTTTCGGTCATCTCTTCCAGGCGGTCGAGCTGCTCGGGGACGCGAGCCGGATCGCGCTCCAGGAGCAGGCGGGCCGACTGGCTGGTGAGGGTAATGGCAAAGATCATCTGGCTGACCGAGTCGTGCAGCTCCCGTGCCAGGCGGTTCCGCTCGCGCGCCGCGGCCAGCTCCTCGGCCTGGATTGCATGCACCTTCAGCTCCAGGTGGGCTTGCTGCAGGTCGGCCAGCAGGGCCTGGCTCTCGGCCTGGTCGGCTTGCGTGCGGGCGTAGAGCAGATCGTAGGATATCAGAAAGGTGCCGCCGGCCATCATGACCAGGCTGAGTCCGATCCCCTCCGCCCACGTCATCCCGACGACCAGGGTAACGCTGAGCAGTACGGCCAGAAAGATCAGCCAGGCAATGGCCGCCCGGCGCGGAAAGGCGTGCAGTGCCTGCACGCCGAGGGGGATGTAGAGGGAGCTTGTGTTGTCCAGAAACGGGCGCAGGTTGGTCACGACCAGGAGCAGGACAAGCTGCGCAGGAAAGTACAGGAAACGGTACCTGTGGAAGCGAGAGGAAAGCAGCGGCTCGCTACTGTAGAGCAGGCCATAGGCTGCCAGGAGCAGGATGGCAGCCGTCAATGGTGGCTGGCCCAGGTAAGAGATGGCGGCCCGCAAGACGGCCACGCCGATCAAAAGGAACCCGACCAGGTAGGCCCCCCGGTACGTGTGCGCCCGATGAGCCAGGCGACCCGTGGGTATCCGGCTCACGTCACCGCCTCCGGCGGGCGTTCGGCAACTCGAATGCGGGTGCCACAGGCGGGATGCGAATCGATGGACAGGCTCCAGCCCAACTCGCGCGCCCGTTCGGCCATGCCGACCAGGCCGAGATGGCCGGGCCGGCTCAAGGCCGACCGCGGATCAAAGCCCAGGCCGCCGTCCTCGATCTCGAGGAAGGGCGCCTCGCCGGCCAGGACCAGGCGAACGGTCGCCTGCCGCGTCCCCGCATGCTTTGCGACGTTGGTAAGCGCCTCTTGCGTGATCTGGTAAAGAGCGGCCGCCGTCGGTTCGGATAGAGCCCGTTCGCCTGTCACCTTGACGGTTACCTGCAGCCCATCGCGCCCAAGCCGCTCGGCCGCCAGCCGGCGCAGGGCAGCCGGCAGCCCCTCCGCTGCCAGGTGGTCGGCCGCGGGGGGCCGTAGCTGGGAGATCAGGGTCTGGATGTCGCCCATCACACTGGCCGCCAGCTCCTCCAGCCGCCCAAGCTGGTCCGCCACACGGCTTTTGTCCCTTTCCAGCAGCAGGTGGGCACTTTGCACCGTCAGGGTCATGCCAAAGACGGTTTGGGTGACCGAGTCGTGCAGGTCACGCGCCAGGCGGCTGCGCTCCTGTTCGGCTGCCAGGTCTTCCCTTTGCGAGGCATGGGCCTGGAGCCGGCGGTGAGCGACCTGCAATTCCCCGAGCGTGCGCAGGGTGTGGCCGCGCGCCATTTCGGCTATCCTGACCTGGTGGGCATAGCCGCCAAGGAGGAAGCACAAACCCCCGTAGTTGAGCACCATCGCCAGCCCAAAAGCCCAGCCCTCCTGCGAGGCGACCAATGGGCCGGTCATCGCCAGGGTGAGGGCGGCGATGTACAGAAACCCGACACGCCTTCCGAAATACAGGACCGCTTGCAGGCCGAGGGGGAAGAACAACAAGGCGTAAAAGTCCTGGACCTCCCGGTTGAGCAGCAGTCCGATCACCAGGCAAGACTGCACCAGCAGGCAGGCAGCCAGAACCCATCGCCGGGAGATGGGCAGCCCGGCTGCCTGGCCGGTTCTCTGTGGATTCGCGGACCGGGCGGAACGCCACGGTGCCGTCCAGGTTTCGACGACGAGCAGCAGCCCATAGAGCGCCAGCAAGACCACGACCTGGATGGGGTGCCGCATGTCTCCCAGGCGCACCACGCCGCGCACGACCACCGCCGCGTAGATCAGGTAGATGCCAACAGCATGCATCAGTCTCCATCCGGCGCCAGGCCGTGGCGCAGGGCATATATGGCCGCCTGGGTGCGGTCTTCCAGGTGCAGCTTGCCCAGGATGCTGCTGACGTGGGTCTTGACCGTCTTGTCGCTGATGACCAATCTCTCGGCAATCTCGCGGTTGTTGAGCCCTTCGGCGATGAGACGCAGCACCTCAAGCTCGCGCCCGGTCAGCTCCTCCAGGGGCGCCGCCGGCTGGCCGGCCGGCGATCCCTCCCTGGCAGCGACAGCCGACATTAGCCTGCGGGCGGCCTCGGGGTGCAACTGGACCTTTCCCTGGTGGACGGCGCGAACAGCCTGGACCAACTCTGCCGGTGCGATGTCTTTCAGCAGGTATCCCTGGGCGCCGGCGCGGATGGCCGGGACTACCCGGTCCTCCTCGCCAAAGCTGGTCAGGATGATGACGCGCGAATGGGGGCTGCCTTCGACGATCCGGGGAGTGGCCTCGATGCCATCCATCCCGGGCATGACCAGGTCCAGCAGGACAACGTCGGGCTGGAGGCGGCAAGCAAGGTCTACCGCCTCGACGCCGTTCGTGGCTTCTCCCACGACTTTGATGGGCAGCGCCGGCGGATCGCTCTGCAGCTCCAGAAAGGTTCGCAGCCCCTGTCGCACCACGGCGTGGTCATCGACGATCAGCACCCTGACGGCACGAGCCGGATCAGCGGGATCCATAGAAGAACCGAGAATGCCTGTGCTCATACTCATCTTCCCTCCACGGAAAGCCCTGGATGCCGCGTCACAGCCACCCGAACCAGGTGCCTGCCGCCGGCAGCCTGGTAAGGGCAACATCGGGCAGGTGCTTGTGTCGCCGTGCATCGACACCAATTGTACCACTGCCGCGCAGAAGGTACAAGTCCCACTCGATCCCGCTTTGAAGCAAAGCAGCCCGAGTCCTTGCGCAGACTGATCCGCTTGACAGGAACGGATTCCAGGTGCATAATGTGGGCGTGGTTGGGCCTGCACCGTACATCAGGTTGGCCCTTGGCCGCCTTGGGAAGTTGGAGGGTCCCGATCCGGCCCATCGCTCTGATTCCTCTGTTGACCGTTGCGGCCTACCGGTGCATCATGTTGGCATCAAACAGCTTGAAACCTTTGCGTTGGAGGATGGATGTCAATCCGCAGAGCAGGATTGCCGGACGCGAAAGGTATAGCCACAGTCCACGTTACGGCGTGGCAGGCTGCATACCGCGGCCTTTTGCCCGATGACGCCCTGGATCGCCTTTCGATCGACGTTGGAGAGAAACACTGGCTGGAACGCATCTCCAGAACTGCGGGGCACATCCTGGTCGCCGAACAAGAGGGTCACATCGTGGGGTTCGTGGCCTGTGGAAGCAGCCAGGATGAGGATGCCGTCCAGGCGCGAGTTGGCGAGGTCTATGTGATCTATGTTCATCCCGAACAATGGCGGCAGGGCCATGGAGCTGCCCTGATGGGCGAAGCAGCAGAGTGCCTGCGAGAAGATGGGTTTGAAGAGATCACCGTGTGGGTTCTGAAAGGGAATCAAGGGGCGATTGCATTTTACGAGGCTGCGGGCTTTCGGGCGGACGGGGCGAGCAAGGTGGAACGGCGGGCGGATGGATTGGAGATGCCGGTCGTGCGCTATCGTCGGAGGGCGTAGGCCCGGGGTCGCCGCGGCGTCCTGCCGGGGCACCTGCACGCGCGAGACGGGGTTGGTTTTTCTGGGAACCCGAGAACAATGGGGCGGCCAGGGGTACCCGCGCGGCTGCCCATGAGTGTTATGTGTGTTGTGTTGTTTATGAACGTTCGTGGGGGCGTTGGAAGGGCATCACGTGCGCGATCATGGCCCTTGACAGCACCCTGCGCCCGGCCGGAGCTTGCCCGCTCACGGTTCAGCCCTCTGCATGACCAGGAACATGGACCCATACCATTTCACATACTTCTCGTAAAGATCTGCCGCCTGCTGTTCCTTGTCAAGGACCTTTTGCGCAGCCTGATCCCCGGCGTACTTTTTCCGGAGGTCGCCCAGGCGGGCCAGCATGGGAACATAGTAGTCGGCCCACCAGAAATCTTCCGGCAACGCAAAGTGACCAATGAGGTGGTAGCCGTGCTCCGGGACCCGTTCGACGTATTCCGATGCGGTCCTTATCCCTGGATACACCAACTGCCAGCAGTTCCTGATCTCGGACGGGGGATCCGGCCGGAGCCAGGCCATTTCGTGCACCACCAGAAAGCCATGCGGGCGGATGAACCTTTGCCACTCGGCAAGCGCCCTCTCGAAACCGAGGACCCACATGGAACCCTCGGACCAGATGACGTCAAAGCTCTCCCACGAAAAGGCCAGGTCAGACATAGAGCCTTGAACGGCCTGCACCCGGTTTGATAGTCCTTCTTCGACGGCCCGCCTGGCCAGCTCATCGAGGGCAGCTTGATCGATGTCCAGACCGGTGACCTGGCCACCACTGAGCCTGGCCAGCTCCAGAGTCGGTCCCCCCTGGCCGCAACCCAGGTCCAGAATCCTGGGGTTGTCCAGTGCGGGCAGCATCTGAAAGGCTTTTCTGGTGAACCCGAGCCTGGCAGGGCTTCCCCTGCCCAGCTCCGCATGAAGTTCCGACAGGATGTCTGTCTCCATGGTGGCCCTCCTCGACGGCGACTGTGCTCATGATAGGCGAAAGGCTGCACGATGTCAAGCCGGTAAACAGGGCAACCGCAACTGCAAGAGATTGTCCGGTTGAACGGACCGCACTCTTGCTTCGGCCGGAGA
>JAAYZQ010000190.1 GCA_012514775.1 Anaerolineaceae bacterium | reverse complement strand
TCGTACAGGTAGCGGGCGGCGAAACCCGCCCCGCCCACCAGGTCGCGGGCGGCCGGCGCATCCACGGGCTCGTCGTAGAGGTGGCCCGTGGTCAGGTCGACGACGAGTAGCTTGCCCCACGTTTCACTCATGGTATCGCATCCCTTCACATTTGCAGGCTGCGTGGCTACGGCTTGTGCGGCGGCGCACAAGCGAATTATAACACACGTGGCACAGGATGCAACTCGTGGGCTTTATCCTGTGCCTACCAGCAGCCCACCTTGATTGTTACGCGGAAAAGAAGTTCTTGCAGTCCTCGTTGTTCTGTGGTATGCTTTTTTTAACGTCGTCGTTTAGTCAAAGCTAGAAGAGAGGACTGCATGTTCCGAGAGAGAATTACACGACAGTACCAATCGTTGTCCCCCAGTTTCCGCCGAATTGCCGACCTGATCCTCACCAACCACGAAAAAGCCGCCTTCATGAGCGCGTCACGCCTGGCGCGACACGTTGGCGTGGACGTCGCCACGGTGACACGGTTCTCGCAGCAGTTGGGATACGAGGGCTACGTCGAGCTGATCCGGGAGATTCAGGAGGCCGTCCTCCAGGAGATGCGCGACAGCCGCGCCCCCCTCCAGGAGCGCCTGGACCAGGCCCCCAACCCCGTGGCGCGAATGCTGTGGCGAGATTGGGCCAACCTGGAGAAAACCATCCGGCAACTGCCCCTCGACAAGGTCGAGGAAGCAGCCGAGATGTTGAGGACCGCGCGGCGGGTCTATATCGTGTCGGAAGACGCGGCGGCCGGGCTTTCGGCGGCCACCCAGAGCTACTTGAGCATGGTCCGGCGAGGGGTCATCGCGTTGGATCACGGTCCCTTTAGCGTCGCCCTGGCGCTGAAGGAGGTGGGACCGGAGGACGTCATCATCGGGCTTGGCTTTACGGACTATGCCCACACGGCTACCCGGGCGCTGGCCCTGGGCAAGAAGATGGGCGCCAGGACCATCGGCATCATCGCCCAGGCCGACTGCCCCATCGCCGGCGAGGCCGAGCTGCTGCTCTCCTGCGCCGCCACCGAAGGGGGCTACCTGCCCTCTCCGACGGCCATGGCCTCCATCCTCTTTGCCCTGTCGCACAGCCTGTACGCCAGCAACCTGGACGCCTACGGCCGCGAGGTGGCCCAGTTCGAAGAAGTGTACGCCGACCTGACCAACGGCCGCCCGCGGGAACAGGAACAGCTCGCAGAAGAAGGCTGAGCCTGCCGGGGGTCAGGGAGACCAGGCGCAGTACTCGTCGCTGGCCTCGTGGTTGCTGATGTTGGTCCATTTCAGCGACGCCAGATCGAGGATATAGACCTCCTTGTTGCCGCCGCGGTCGCTGTAGAACACCAGGCGCCGGCCGTCGGGCGCCCAGTCGGCCAGGCCCTCGGTGCTTTTGGGCGAGTTGGATAGGTTGCGCGGCCTGGAGCCGTCGGCGTTCATGACGTACACCTCGAAATTGCCGTCGCGGTTGGTGTTAAAGGTGAGCTGCCGGCCGTCTGGCGACCAGATGGCGTAGCGGTCGCGCTTGGCGGCCCTGGTCAGGTTGACGGCCGACGAGTCGTCGCCCTGGCTCAGGGCCGCCTCCACGTCCAGGACCCAGATGTCCTCGTTGCCTCCCCGGTTGGAGGTAAAGGCGATCTTGCCGCCGGGTCCCCAGTTGGGATAGCGGTCGTTCTCCGGACTGGTGGTGAGCTGTACCAACCCCGAGCCGTCGGCGTTGACGACCCAGATGTCCCAGTTGCCGCTGCGGTCGCTGTGGAAGGCGATGCGCCGCCCGTCGGGTGACCAGGTGGGCCAGCCGTCCGACCCCTCGCCGTCGGTGATGCGCCACACTTCGCCGGCGGCGGCCGTGGCCGGGTCAAAGACCATGCCATAGATCGAGCTGTTCTCCAGGCCCCACTTGCCGCTGATGGTGTCGCGCAGCGAGACAAAGGCGATGTGCCGTCCGTCGGGCGCCCAGGCGGGGGCCAGGTCATCGGCCCACGATTGCGTCAGGTTGGTTGGCTGTGACCCGTCGGGCCGCATGGCCACAATCTCGTAGTCGCCGTGCTCACCGCGCTTGCTCTCGAAGGCGATCCATTGCGGCCGGGGCGTGGGCGTGGGCGGGGCCGCCGTGGGGCTGGGGGACGGGCTGGGCGTGTCGGTGGCTGCGGCGGTGGCGACGGCGGTCGCGCTCGCCGGCGGGTCGATGGCCCGGGCCGTGCGCGTCGGCGCGGGGGTGGGCGTCGGGCTGGGCGGGACGGCGGTGGGCTCGGGCGTGGCGGTGGGGGTCTGCGTGGCGGTGGGCAGCAACTGCGTAAAGTCGCGCTCGCCGAGGGGAATGGCCGTCGGCGCGGGTGTCGCGCGGGTGAGGAGGCGGGCCACCCCGGGCACGGTCCGTCCCAGGTAGGCAGCTCCCAGCCCGGCAACCACCAGGCAGGCCACGGCGGCGACTCCCAATATGGCAGTCCATCGCTTGCGCATCATCCTCTTTGATTCCTCTCCTTCCCGGGCGGGCAGGTCGAGCGGCCATTATACCATCGTCCTGCCTGGGGCTCAAGTTGCGGTTCAGGCTTGTGGGACCGGCCCAACTCTGCTATAATATCGCCAATCGAGGGAGAGGATGGCACGCTGAAGGTGAGCGATCAAGATTGTCACAGGCGGCGCCTGGCCGCCGCGTGTGGTCGTTATTGCGCCGCGTGCGACGCCCTGCTGGCAGAGGACTGCGATGGCTGTGCCTACCAGTTGGGCGAGACGTGCGAGGGAACTTGCCCCGTGTTTTGCTGCTGCGTCGTCGAACGGGGGTTGGAACACTGTGGGGTGTGCCCCGATTTCGCCTGCCGGGTGTTCCTGGCCCACGCCGACCCAGTGACGGTGGCGCGCCACTACCGCGCCCTCTGCCGCCGCACCGAGATCGGCACCAGTGCCTGGCTCGACGAGCAGGAACGCCGGAGGGCGCATCGACCATAGCGCGGCCGCGGCGCCGGTGGGAGCGGACCGTTGGCAGACGCGAGAATTCTCGTCGTCGAAGACGAGCCCAGCATCCGCGAGGTGCTCAACCTTTACCTGCGGCGGGCCGGCTACGAGGTCGAGGTCGCCGGCGACGGCCGGGCTGCCCTGGAGAGCCTGGCAGACCGGATGCCGGACCTCGTCGTGCTGGACCTGATGTTGCCCCACGTCGACGGCCTGGAGATCACGCGCTGGCTGCGGGAGCGGGGTGACACGCCGATCATCATGCTCACCGCCCGCCGCGAGGAGCCGGAGCGCATCGCCGGCCTGGAGATGGGCGCCGACGATTACGTGGTCAAGCCCTTCAGCCCCCAGGAGCTGGTCAGCCGCGTGCGGGCCGTGTTGCGGCGCACCCGGGGCACGGCCGAGCCGGGCGGCGGGGCGCGCCCCCTGGTCTTTGGCGAGCTCAAGATCGACCCCCTCACGCGCCTGGTGGAGGTGCGCGGCGAAGAGCGCGCGCTGACCGCCCGCGAGTTTGACCTGCTGTGGACCATGGCCCGCCACCCTCGCCAGGTGTTCAGCCGCGATCAGCTCCTGGACCACGTTTGGGGCCTGACGGAATACATCGACCCCAGCACCGTCACCGTGCACATCCGCCGCCTCCGGGAAAAGATCGAGGCGGACCCGGCGAACCCGCGCTATATCCTCACCGTCTGGGGGGTCGGCTATCGCTTTGAACCCTGAGGATCGGAATATGGAATCGACCGTCGAGGAGCGGCCTTCGCCGGCGCCGCACCTGCGATTCGTGGGCGGGGTGGTCATCACCCTGGCCGTGGCCCTGGGCTTCTTTTTCCTGCTGTTGCGCCCGGCCATGGCCGAGCTGCGCCTCATGGCCCTCTTCCTGGCGGCGACGGCCCTTCTTTCCGTGGCTGCCGGTTACGTCGCCTACCGCTACGGCTGGCTCTACCGCTCGCCGCGCCTGAGCTGGGTGCTCCTGGGCGGCTACGTCCTGGCCAGCCTCCTGACGTTCCTGAACGTGTGGGTCACGGCGCGCCTGATGTTTGCCAGCCAGCACGACCTGCTCCTGGCCACCGTCCTGCTGCTCTTTGCGGGGGGCATTGCCGTGTCGGTGGGCTATTTTCTGTCGGTGGCCCTCACGGATCGCATCGTCACCCTGGAGCGGGCCGCCCGCGCCCTGGCCCGCTCGCAGCTCGGCGTGCGCGTGCCCGTCAGGGGCAGCGACGAGATGGCGAGCCTGGCCCGCAGCTTTAACGACATGGCCAGCCAGCTCCAGGCCGCGGCCGACAAGCAGCGCGAGCTGGAGGCCCTCCGGCGCAACCTCATCGCCTGGGCCGGGCACGACCTGCGCACCCCCCTGGCCTCCATCCAGGCCATCGTCGAGGCGCTGGCCGACGGCCTGGTGGAGGATCCCGAGACCGAGGAGCGCTACCTGCGCACCGCCCAGCGCGAGATCCGGTCTCTGTCGCTCCTCATTGACGACCTCTTTGAGCTGGCCCAACTGGAGGCCGGCGGCCTGCGCCTGGACCTGGGCCCCATGGCCCTGTCGGACCTCGTCTCGGATACCATCGAGAGCTTTTCGGGGCTGGCGGCGCGGGATGGGATCGCCCTGGAGGGCAGCGTCGGGCCCGGCGTCGACCCCGTGACCGTGGATGCCCGGCTTATCGGGCGCGCCCTGTCGAACCTGGTGGGCAACGCCCTGCGCCACACCCCGCCCGGGGGCCGGGTCGAGATCCTGGCCCGGGAGAGCGACGCGGGGGTGTGCGTGGAGGTGCGCGACACGGGCGAGGGGATCGGGGCCGAGGATCTGCCCCACGTCTTTGAGCGGTTCTATCGCGGCGAAAAGTCGCGCAGCCGGGCCACCGGCGGCGCCGGCCTGGGCCTGGCCATTGCCCGGAGCATCGTCGAGGCCCACGGCGGGACGGTGGGCGTCGACAGCACCCCCGGGGAGGGGACTCGCTTCTACTTTACCCTGCCCACCGGCTGAGGTGCCCGTCCTGTACCGTCAGGCCGGCACGCATTGCGCAGAACGGCAGGGCAGGGCTGCCTAGTACTACAACCGGACCTGTCATGTAGGAGGTTGTTGGAGGGGCGCTTGTACGTTGGTAGTGGGCGATTTATCGCCAAAGAAGCGCGCTGAAGCGCGCACTACCAACGAACGGGCTCTCCGGCAGGCTGGTTGTTGGAGGGGCGCTTGTGGGTTGGTAGTGGGCGATTTGTCGCCAAAGAAGCGCGCTGAAGCGCGCACTACCAACGAACGGGCTTTCCGGCAGGCTGTCTAGTGACGGACGACGGGCAGATAGATCCGGAACGCGCCGCCGCCCGGCGGCACGGGTGCCGCCGCCTCCACCTGCACGTACCCGGCCTTGACCTCGGTGTCCTCGCCGCCCGGCCCGCTGACGGTCAGGGTCACGGTGTAGACGCCGGCGGCCTCGTAGGTGTGACTCGGGTTCGCGGTGCGGCTCGTCTGGCCATCGCCAAAATCCCACAGGCTCTCGGTCAAGTCGCCCATGGACGTGTTCGTGAACGTCACCTTGAGGGGCGCCGGCCCGCTGACGGGCGACGCCGACAGGCCGGCCTTCACGGGCGATTGGATGACCACCGAGTGGGCGGCGGAGACACTGCCGGCCTCGTTGGTGGCGGTGATGACCAGGCGATAGGTGCCGGGCGCGGTCCAGGCAACCGTGACCGTGTCGGTCACGGCCCGGCCCACGCCGCCCTGCACCTGGCCGGGGACGTGCCAGGTATAGGTGATGGGCAGGGTGGCGGTCAGGGGGCTCACCCGGGCCGTAAAGGTGTACGGCTCGGCAATCTTGCCCGTGGCCGGGCCCGACAGGGCGACGGCCTGGGGAGCGCGCGCCTCGTCCACCCGCAGCTCGTAGGCCGCGCTGCAGCCGGTGGTGCTGCCGGCGGCCGGGGCGGCGCGCAGCAGGTAGGTGCCCGACAGGGGCGCGCGCCAGGTGGCCGTGGCCGTGGCGGTCACCGTTCCCCGCGCCTCAAAGACCGGCGCCAGGGGCGCCACGGTGTCGGAATCGTACAGCCCCAGGAGCGGCTGGACGCCGGACGCCAGGCCGCGAACCTGCAGGCGGTAGACGCTGCCCGCCCGGGCCTCGAACAGGAACCAGTCCAGGTCCTGGCGAATGTCGAACAGTCGCACGACGGGGCCGGCGTCGGGCAGGATGGCCTGGGCCGCGCCGTGGTGATCGTCCGGCTCCTGGATGTCGGCCGGGCAGATGAGGGGTGCGTGGAGGTCAAAGCGGCCTACCTCGGTTGACAGTGCCGTGACCTGGGTCCGCGCCCCGTTGACCGTCGTCGGCAGGGCGCTCCACGTCTTTCCGCCCTCGTCCCAGCGGCGCAGGGCCAGCTTGCTCATGTTCACGTGGGGCATGTTGCGCAGGTTCCCGGCCAGGGTCAGGGTCAGGGGTTCGGCCAGGGCCAGGCTACTGCCCCGCTGCTGGCCGGTCAGCAGGAAGGAATAGCCCGTGGACCGCCACTCGGCGTCGGGGTCGGCCCCCGGCGGGACGTCCCACAGCTCCAGCACGGCGGCCGACGAGAGGGCGGCCGACGGCACGGTGACGGTGACCAGGCCCGAGGGACTGCTCAACGTCCGCTCCGCGGCGGGCGCATCCGGCTCCACCAACTGGCGGGTCCAGATGGGATACTTCCACAGGTAGCGGCTCACACCTCGCCAGGGGTCCTTGCCGGCCCGCATCCAGCCGTAGGGATCCACCACCTCGTCGCGGGTCCAGCGCCCGTCGTGGTTGGCGTCAAAGTAGAGCCCGAAGTGCAGGTGGGTGCCCAGGCTGCGGCCGGTGTTGCCCATGATGCCCAGGGGTTGGGCCGCCGGGCTGTGGATGGCCGTGCCCACCGTCACGGTCACGGTCTTCATGTGGGCATAGACCGTGGCGTAGCCGTTGCCGTGGTCGATCCAGACGCGGTTCCCGAAATAGTCGCCGCAGGCCTGGTTGCCCACGCGGCAGGACGTGACGGTGTCGATGACCAGCCCCGGGGCGGCGGCATAGATGGGCTCGTTGGGGACGTGCCAGCCAAAGTCGATGCCGCCATGGCCGTCGTACCAGCTTTCTCCCACGCGTGCCGGCGAAGCGGCGTCGATGGCGATGGTCACGCCGTCCCAGCGCGTCAGGTTCTTGTTGCTGTTGTGGGTCGGATAGCTGTGGTCGAACCAGGAGTTGACCCGGCCCGCGCCCCGGTCGCCCACGTTGCCCAGGGCTGCCTGTCCGAAATTGGTGTAGGCTACGGGCAGGTCGAGGAAGGGCGTGCCGACCACCAGCTTGGACATGAAGGCGTCGGCCATGGCGCGGCCCTCGCCGCCGCGGGCCGAGTTGCCGACGACGTAGACGCTGCCCAACCCGTCCACGGCCACGGCAGCGGCATAGTCTTCCTCGCCGCCGCCCAGGGACGAAGCGTGGATCAGCGCCGAGCCGAACTCGTCGACCTGCACCACAAAGGCGTCGTAGCCCTTCTGCCCGCCGTCTCCGCTCGCCGGGGCCGCCGCGTGGGGAAAGGCCGCGGAGGAGCCGGCCAGTGTGGCGTGGCCTCCCTCGTCCACGGAAACGGCCTGGCCCCAATCGTCGCCGCTGCCGCCGACCAATCCGGCGTAGGACAGGGCACCGGCGGTGTCGATCTTGGCCAGAAAGGCATCCTGCTCGCCGCCGTGGGCCATGCCAAAGGACCCGTCGGTCACGGGGAAATCGGCCGAGCCGGTGTCGCCCGAGACGTAGGCGCTGCCCGCCGCGTCCAGGGCGACCGAGTGGGCCGACTCGCCACTGCTGCCGCCCAGGTAGGTGGCGTAGGCCAGGGCCGTGCCCGCCGCGTTCAGCCGGGCGATAAAGGCGTCGGTCTCGCCGGCCAGCGCGCTACGCAGGGCCCCCGGCGTGGTGGGCAGGTCGGCCGAGGCCGTGGTGCCCACCAGGACCGCCTGGCCGGCCCCGTCCACGGCGACGCCCTGTCCTTGCTCCCAGGACCCTCCGCCCACCAGGGTGGCGTAGGCCAGGCCGTTGCCTGTGGGGTCCAGCTTCACGACAAAGGCATCCGGGCCGTCCAGGTGGATGTCCCACGCGCCCTGGGTCAGGGGAAAGTCGGGCGACGACGTGGTGCCGGCCACGTAGGCGCTGCCGGCGCCGTCGAGGGCCAGGTCCGCTGCCCGGTCATCCGCCGCGCCGCCCAGGTAGGTCGCATACACGATCTCGGTGCCCGCCGGCCCCAGCTTCAGGGCAAAGGCGTCGTCGCCGCCGGCGTGGGTTGGGCGAAAGTGGCCGGCCGTGCCCGGCAGGTCCGGAGAGCGGGTCGTGCCGGCGACGGTGGCGCTGCCCTGCCCGTCCACGGCGATGGCCACCCCCGAATCCAGGTCGCGGCCCCCCAGGAAGCTGGCATAGACCATCGCGCTGCCGTCGCCGCTCATCTTGAGCACAAAGGCCTCAAAGCTGCCCCCGCTCGAGATCTGAAAGGGGCCTGGCGCGGCCAGGGAGGTGGGCCGGTAGCTGCGCCCGGTGACGTAGGCGTTGCGCTCGCGGTCCACGGCCACGCCGCTACTCGCGTCGTTGCCGCCCTGGCCCAGGATGCTGGCATAGAGCATGCCGGCCGATTCCTCGTCGCCGGTGAACTCCAGGACGGCGGCGCCCTCCACGTCCTCGCCGGAGGCAAAGGGCGCCTCGACCAGCGTGCCCCCCTCGGCGATGCGGGGCGCGGGCAGGTCCTCGGCAGGCAGGGGCTCGCCCTTTTCGTCCACCACCTGGAAAAGCGGCCAGGCAACCGGGCCCAGGCTCGTGGAGATGCAGACGGTCCCACCGTCCTGGCCGGAACTGCCGCCCGGCGCCGCGACGCAACCGGCGTCCAGGCTCAACCCCTGGGCGCCCTCGACTTGAAGGCGCACGGCCCCCAGGTTACCGCCGTCGCGCACGACCAGGCGCTGGGCATAGCGGCCCGCCTGGCTGCCGATCTCCAGGTCGATGCCGGGATAGAGGTCCTTGTAGCGCACGCTGCCCCACACCGGCACGGCAACCTGCCATCCGGCGGGATCGCTCCCCGTGAAATAGGATACCCTGGTGTCCAGGGCATCGAGGGGCAGCATCTGGGGGTTGGGATTGGCGCCGGCAAAGCTCAGCCTGAGGCTCAGTCCCTGCCCGGCGACGGCGTCGGCCTGGACGCCGGGGCCGGAACTGGGGTCCAGGTCGGCGGCCGGGGCGAGATCGCCCGCGGGAAGCAGCGTCATCCACAGGGCATCGGGCGCCAGGAACAGCCCGCCGCCGGCGGCGCCCCGCACCTGGAAGCGGACGTTGGGCGGGAGCTGGCCGGTGTTCTCGACGAGGATCACCGAGGCCAGGGTCAACTGAGAGGTCGGCGTCAGCTCCAGGGCGCTCTCGGGCGCCGGCATGGTGACCGGGGGCTGCGTGGCCACGGGGGTCACGGGACTGACGACGTGGGCGGGGACGTCGGCCGCGGGCAACACCGCGCCCCCGGGGCTCGTGGGCTCGGGCAGGGGCGTTTCCGTGGCCGCCGGCGTCGCCGTCTCGGTGGTGGTTTCCAACGGCGAGACAAAGAGGTCGGGCGTGGCCGTCTCGGTCGCGGCTGCAGCCGCGGCCACGGACTCGTCGAGGCCGTCCTGGGTGACCAGGAAGGCTCCCAGGGCCGTGCCCACCACGAGGAGCACCGCGCAGCCCAGGAGGGCCACGGTGGCGAGGGCGGCACCGCCCATTAGCCACAGCCGTGCAGGCTGTCTACGATAGATCTGCGCCAGCTGATAACGAATGGACCACAAAGTGGTCTCTCCTTGTGAGTAATTCCGGCACCGCGCGCTCCCCCGGTGGGAGCGGCCAGAAGCAGCGTTCGAAGGCCGGGGTCGTTTGGGTGGCGGCAGTTGCTCCCAGCCCTCGCCAGAACCCCCCGCGCCGCTGTGGGCGCTGATATTGTACATCAAAGAGCGCTTCTCGACAAGCCCGAGGACGGCTGGGGATGGAGAACGCCGGTCGCGCCGTCGCGTGGAGCCATCATAACACCAGGGCCTGACCGGTTCTGTAGCGCTTCTCACAAAAAAGCCGGAAACTGCGCCGGATCATCCATTGTGACCCGCGCCACTGACAACACTGTAATTTTCTTGTAACCTGCCGGTAGGAGAAATGTTACAAATCCGGTTTATCCTGGGGTCGGATTGGAGATGAGCATCGTGATCAAGATCAAGACGTCCGAGATCACGCCGGAGCATTTGTATCTGTCGCGACGGCGTTTTATCAAGGCCGGCGCCCTGGCGGCGGGCTCGCTGTTGCTGGCGGCCTGCGGCGTGCCCGGCAACGGCAACCCGGGGCCGGTCCCTACGGCCGTGCCCGGCTCGCTGGACACGCTGCTGCCCACCCCCTCGGCCTCGGCCGACGAGCTGGGCGGCACCTTGACCTCCTTCGAGGCTATCACCAACTATAACAACTACTACGAGTTTACCACGAGCAAGGAGGGCGTGGCGCGGCTGGCAGCGGGATTTCGCAGCTCGCCCTGGAGCGTGGAGGTGGGCGGCCTGGTGAACAATCCGCGCACGTACGATCTGGACGACCTCCTCCGTTTCGAGCAGGAGGAGCGCATCTATCGCCTGCGCTGCGTCGAGGCCTGGTCCATGGTCGTCCCCTGGGTAGGCTTTCCCCTGCACAAGCTCCTGGCCGAGGTGGAGCCCACATCGCGGGCCAGGTACGTGCGCTTCGAGACGCTCTTTGACCCCGACCAGATGCCGGGCCAGCGGCGCCGAACCTTCACCTGGCCCTACGTCGAAGGGCTGCGCCTGGACGAGGCCATGCACGACCTGACCCTGCTGGCCACGGGCCTGTACGGCAAGTCGCTGCTGCCCCAGAACGGCGCCCCGGTGCGCCTGGTGGTGCCCTGGAAGTATGGCTTCAAGAGCATCAAGTCCGTCGTGCGCATCGACCTGGTGGAAGAGATGCCCGTCTCGCTGTGGATGGCCGCTGCGCCCCGGGAGTATGGCTTTTTCGCCAACGTGAACCCCGACGTTCCGCACCCTCGCTGGTCGCAGGCCACCGAGCGGCGCATCGGCGGGAGCCGCATGGAGACGCTGCTCTTTAACGGCTACGGCGAAGAGGTGGCGGCCCTGTACGAGGGGATGGACCTGGAAACGTGGTACTAAAGGGCAGGGCCGCGGGCCGGGAGAGCGAGGCGGGCCGGCGGCCGGGGGCCAGGAGCCGGCCCGGCAGGCGGCCCCAGGGCATCATCCTGCGCCTGGGCCGGGTACAGCTTCACTGGCTGCAGGTCGTCGTGCACGGTGGCGTGGCCCTTTCCCTTGCGTGGCTGGCCTGGCAATACCTGGGCGGCGCCTTTGTCGTCGATCCCGTGCGCGAGGTGCAGACCTTTACCGGCAAGGCTGCCCTGGTGCTGTTGATGCTGTCGCTGGCCTGCACACCCCTGCAGACCCTCACCGGCTGGAAGGCCTTCACCCGGGTACGCCGGCCCCTGGGCGTCTACAGCTTTGCCTATGCGGCCCTCCACTTTGCCAACTACCTGGCGCTGGACTATGGCTTTGACCTGGGGCTGTTGTTCCAGGGCATCGCCGAGGAGCGATACGTCATCGTTGGCTTTGCCGCCGGCCTCGTGCTCCTGGCACTGGCCCTGACTTCCACCAGGGGCTGGAAAAAGCGGCTGCGCAAGAACTGGAAGCGGCTGCACCGCCTGGTCTACCTCGCCGGCATCCTGGCCGTGATCCACTTCCTGTGGCTGGTCAAAGACACCCAGGAGCCGTTGCGCTATGCCGCCCTCCTGGGCCTGCTCCTGGCCCTGCGCCTGCCGCCGGTGCGGCGCGCCGCCAGCCGGCTGCGGCAGGCCCTGGCCCGCTCCTGGGGCTCTACCTTCTCTCGCAAAGAGCCGACCCCCGTCGATTGAGCTTTTTTCTCATTCCTTGCCTGCTGACCGTTTGCTGTCCTCTGCCTTTTGAGGTATAATAGCTCGAACCGGATGGCAAGGCCATCCTTCAATGACTCTGACCGGACTCTTACGAGGAGAGCAAGATGCAAGTCCTGTTGCTAAAAGACGTCGATCAGGTAGGCCAGGCGGGCGAGATCAAGCGGGTCGCCGACGGGTATGCCCGCAACTTTCTCATTCCCCGCGGGCTGGCCACAATAGCCACACCAGGAGCCATCAAAAAAGCCGAGCTGGAGCGAGAGGCCGCGGCGCGCCGCCAGGCCAAGGAGCTGAGCGAGGCCCAGGCGCTGGCCCAGGCCCTCAACGGCCTGACGGTCAGCTTTCAGGCACGGGCCGGCGAGCAGGATCGCCTCTACGGCTCTATTACCAAGGCCGACATTGCCGAGGAGCTGGAGAAACAGGTCAATCAGGAGGTGGATCGGCGCAAGATCGAGCTGGACGAGCCGATCAAGGATCTGGGCACCCACTCTATCACCATCCACCTGGCGCCCGACGCCGAGGCAACAATCAACGTCGTCGTCGAACGGATGGACGAGGACTAGAGAGGGTCGCTGACCAGGGAGGGATAGGATGAAGACCGAGCTTCCCCTGGACGACAACGAAAAACGACGCCTGGTGTTCAAGGTCATCTCCCAGCTCCACTGCCTCGACTGCGGGCAGGCCTACGAGCGGGACGATTTCTCCCTGGCCCATCGCTGGGAGGACGTCTGGGTTTTGACCAGCCAGTGCCACCACTGCCATGGCCGGGGCCACATCGTCATCTTTATGCACCCCGACGCCGCCACCGGCCCGGTCTGCGACCTGACGCCGGAAGAGGCCGGCTCCGCCGAGCACCTGCCGGCCATCAGCGCCGACGACGTTCTGGACATGCACCTGTTGTTGAGCGAGTTCGACGGCGACTTTGAGGAATTATTTGCCGGCTGAACCCTCGCTGCCCCTGACGCCGCCACCCGACAGGTGGCGGTTTTTTTGTGCCCCCTTCCATTTGCCAAAAGCGCCCGCCTGTGGTACACTACATATGAGCAAACGCTCATATGTTAGAGGATGGGAGAACGTGAGCGATACGGTTCGTGACGACGTCTACATGGACGGGGAACGTGTGCGGCAGGCCCTGCCCCACTTGCTGGCCGAGGATGGCGCGCTGCGCCTGGCCGAGACCTTCAAGGCGCTGAGCGACCCGACGCGCCTGCGCATCGTCTCGCTTCTGGCCGGCTGCGAGTTGTGCGTCTATGACCTGGCGGCGATCCTGGGGATGGGCCAGTCGGCTGTGTCGCACCAGCTCCGCACCCTGCGCGATCTGCGCCTCGTACGCTGGCGGCGCGAGGGCAAGCAGATCTTTTACACGTTGGACGACGAGCACGTAGCCGACCTTTTCAGGCGAGGCCTGGAGCACGTGCAGCATGGATGACGGCAAGGAGAGCCAATTGAGCAGCCAAATCAACGCGGAACAGAATCGGGAGCTCGTCTTCCAGGTGGAGGGCCTCGACTGCGCCGACTGTGCCCTGCACGTGGAGGAAGCCCTGCGGCGCACGCCGGGCATCGGCCAGGTAAGCCTGGACTTTGGCCTGGCCCGCCTCCGCGTGGCGCCCGCCGACGGCCAGGAGATCCGCCCCGAGGTGGAGCGGGTCGTCCGGGAGTTGGGCTATGGGCTGCGAGACGAGGCGGCACCACCGCAAGAGGCGGGCTGGAGAGAGCGGCTGTGGCGCCGCCGGCGCGACCTGACGACGGCCCTGTCGGGACTGCTCATCGCCCTGGCCGTTGCTGCGAGCCTGGGCGGCCTGCCGCAAGGAGCCGTGGTCGGGCTCTACCTGGCTGCCATCCTGGCCGGGGGCCTGTTCGTGGCCCGGGCGGGCTGGAGCACGCTGCGCACTACCCGCTCCCTGGACATGAACGCCCTGATGACCATCGCCGCCGTCGGCGCGGCCTTTGTCGGCGAGTGGGCCGAGGGCGCGGTGGCAATGTTTCTCTTTTCCCTGGGCAACACCCTGGAAGCCTACACCATGGATCGGGCGCGCAATGCCATTCGCGGCCTGATGGACCTTTCGCCCCGCCGGGCCATGCTTCTCAACGGCGACCACCAGGAAGAGGTGCTGGTGGAGGATCTGCGGGTGGGCGACAGGATCCTGGTGCGCCCCGGCGAGCGCCTGCCCATGGACGGCGACGTGCTGGCGGGCCAGTCGCACGTCAACCAGGCGCCCATCACCGGCGAGAGCGTGCCGGTCAGCAAGGAGCCCGGCGACGAGGTTTTTGCAGGCACGGTCAACGGCCAGGGAGCGCTCACCGTGGGGGTCACCCGCCTGGCGTCCGACACGACCATCGCCCGCATTATCAAGATGGTCGAGGAGGCACAGGCGCAGAAGGCGCCCTCGCAGCGGTTCGTCGACCGCTTCGCCCGGGTCTATACGCCGGCGGTCATGGCCGTGGCCGTGGGCGTCGCCGTCCTGCCGCCCGTGCTGGGCGCGCTGACCGGCGCCGGCAGCCTGGGCGCCCTGTTCGACACCTGGATCTATCGCGCCCTGGTGCTGCTGGTCATCGCCTGTCCCTGCGCCCTGGTCATCTCCACGCCCGTCAGCATCGTGAGCGCCATCGCCAGCGCTGCCCGGGCCGGCGTGCTCATCAAGGGGGGCGCGCACCTGGAGGCCCTCGGCTCGCTGAAGGTCATGGCCCTGGACAAGACGGGCACCCTGACGGCGGGCGAGCCACGGCTGGTGGAAGCCGGCTGCGTGGAGCACGTTGCGGGGCTGCCCTGGGCCGAATGCCCCTCCTGCTTGCAGATGCTGGCCGACGCGGCCGCCGTGGAAAGCCGCTCGGAGCATCCCCTGGGGCTGGCCGTGGTGCGGGCCGCGCGGGATCTGGGCCTGTGGGACAACGTGGCCTCGGCCGAGGCGGTGCAAGCCGTCGCCGGCCGGGGGGTTCGCGGCCGGGTCAACGGACACTCGGTGACCATCGGCACCCACGCCTACATCCACGAGGAGGACCCGGCCCTGGCCCGGGGCCCCTTCTGCCTGAAGGTGCACGCCAGCCAGGCGGCGGGCCACTCGGTGATGGTGGTGCGCGACGACTGCTGCGGGGTGAAGGGCTACCTGGCCGTGGCCGACACCGTCCGCCCCGCGGCCTCCGCCGCCCTGGCCGCCCTGCGCCAGGTGGGCATCGAGCGCACGGTCATGCTCACGGGTGACAACCAGGCCACGGCCCAGGCCATCGCCGGGCTGACCGGCGTGGACGAAGTCCAGGCCGAGCTGCTGCCCGAGGACAAGGTGGCGGCCATCGAGGGGCTGCTGGCGCGCTACGGGGCGGTGGCCATGGTCGGCGATGGCGTGAACGACGCCCCGGCCCTGGCGCGGGCGACGGTGGGCATTGCCATGGGCGCCGCCGGCACCGATACGGCCCTGGAGACCGCCGACGTGGCCCTCATGTCTGACGACCTCTTCAAGCTGCCCTTCGCCGTGCGCCTCAGCCGGCGGGCGCGGGCCATCATCCGCCAGAACGTGGCCCTGTCGCTGGGCATCAAGGCCGTCTTTTTGGCCCTGGCCCTGGCCGGCGTCGCCACCCTGTGGATGGCCGTCTTTGCCGACGTGGGGGCGTCTCTCATCGTCACCCTCAACGGCATGCGCCTGCTGCGCCAGCGCTGACGCCCGCGCCGTACCCGGGTTGTAGGGGCATGGCTCGCCCCTGCCCTGGGCAACCGCGAGGGCGCCCCTACGGATCAGGGGTCTGTTGTTCTTCCTCGAAGGGCGTCACCTGGACGGCCTGGGGGCCCTTGGGCGAGTCGGCAGCCTCGTACAGCACTTCCTGGCCGTCTTCCAGGGAGGGCAGGCTTCCCTCGGGGGTCGGCACCACGCTGTTGCGGTGCACGAAAATCTCCTTGCCGTCGTCGCCGACGATAAAGCCGTATCCCTTGGTTGGGTCAAACCACTTGATCCGGCCGTGCAGCTTGCCGCCATAGGTGACGCGCTGGCGGCAGTTTTCGCAGAACTGGGGCACGACGATCTCCATGCCCCGTTCGGCGAGGCGTCGCTGCTGTTCGACGGTAAAGAAGAAATCCCTACCGCACTCCTCGCAATGGACCAGCATGTCTCGAAAGTTCATAATCGGTTTCGACTCCTCGGTGCAGGCCGGCGGGGCCGGCCTGGCCCGCGGCGCTTGCCATTGATCGATTTTCGCCATAACTATACGTCATTTCGCAGGGAATGTCAAACGGAAGCTACTCACCCCGACTGGCTCCCGGGGCGTTGACGGGGAGACCGGCGATAGCTGCTCCACCAGCTCCGCGGCGATGGCAGGGGTTCCATTAGACGAAACACCTCGGCCGGGGACAGGCGCCGGGGAGCGGGGCAGGGCGGACCGGCCTCTCGCAATCCGCTGAGGCGCCCCTGGAGGGGCGCCGGGTGGCGCAGCGCGATGCTGCCCAGGAGCCCGGTGAGGAGCTCGTTGGCGACGACGAGGGGCAGGTGGTGCCAGAGGTAGGGGCGCGGGTAGTGGCGCCGGATGGTCCACACGCGATTTCGCCCCAGCAGCCAGAACTTACGGGGAAGGTCGCGGCCGCCCGTTGCCGAGTGGGCGTGCCAGGTGGTGGCCCCGGGCACCCACAAGCAGCGCCAGCCGGCCCACCGGGCGCGCCAGGCCAGCTCCACGTCCTCCAGGTAGGCGAAATATGCTTCGTCAAAGAGGCCGATGTCGTCCAGCATGGACCGGCGGTAGAGGGCGGCGCCGGCGCACGGGCCCAGGATGGGGCGGGATGCCTCGGGCAGGCCGGCCAGCGGCCTGCCCGCCAGCGTGTTCCAGGCCGTGCCCAGGCGGTCCACCCGGAAGCCGGCGGCGTCGACGGTCGGGGGGTCTCCTTCCAGCCACAGAGTGGCGGCAAACATGCCGGCGTCGGGCGCCTGCTCCGCGGCCAAGGCGAGCTCTGCCAGCATCTCGGGCTGGGGCACCGTGTCGTTGTTGAGAGTGACCACGTATTGACCCGCCGTTGCCCGAATGCCCTCGTTGCAGGCGCGGGCGAAACCGAAATTGCGCTCCAGGGCCACCACCCGGACCTGCGGATAGGCCTCTGCCACCCACGAGGCGGTGTCGTCGGTGGAGCCATTGTCCACCAGGACGACCTCAAAGTCGTGCCACGTCTGGGAGAACAGGGCGGGCAGGCAGCGCTCCAGGTGCGGGCGCCCGTTCCAGGTCGGGATGACGACGGCAACAGGGGCGCCGGCACCCGGGACTGGTCCCGGGTGCCGCGCCCCTGACTCTTCGAGCGCAGTGGACTGGCAAAAGTCGTGGGCCATTGTCCTCGATCGTGTCCCGGTGCGGTTACCGGACGATGACGGGGGCCTCGCTGTACCAGGTTCTGGTGTTCAGGCCGTCGTTCACCTCGATACAGATCCAGTACTGCCCCGCGGGAACGCCGGACGTGTCCCATTGGATCGTCTCTTCTGCAGCCCGGGAGTCCGCTCCACCGGATGAACGGGTCACGAGCGGCAGCAGCAACCTGTGTTGCCTCGGCTCGACACTGCCCGACACTTCCCGGACGGCGGTCTTGCCGTTGGTCGGGTTGCGGTCGGTGTCATAGTAGGCCCTGCTGCTGACGCCGCTCTCCGAAGAGACGAACCGGATCGTGTAGGGCTTGCCCCGCTGAACCTCGTCCATGGCCGTCAGCTTGACCCAATCCAGGTGGATGAACCCCGGACTCAGCTCGGGCATCATTTCATTGGGATCCAGGCGCATGCGGTTGGGGTGCGACTCTAGCCAGGGCCGGTCCTGGGGAACGGTGTTGTCCACCGCGTCCTCGGCGGTGAGGTCCAGGGAATAGGTACCTATTCCCTGGACCTCACCGCCGAGGACGCGGTGGACAACACCGTTCCCCAGGACCGGCCCTGGCTAGAGTCGCACCCCAACCGCATGCGCCTGGATCCCAATGAAATGATGCCCGAGCTGAGTCCGGGGTTCATCCACCTGGATTGGGTCAAGCTGACGGCCATGGACGAGGTTCAGCGGGGCAAGCCCTACACGATCCGGTTCGTCTCTTCGGAGAGCGGCGTCAGCAGCAGGGCCTACTATGACACCGACCGCAACCCGACCAACGGCAAGACCGCCGTCCGGGAAGTGTCGGGCAGTGTCGAGCCGAGGCAACACAGGTTGCTGCTGCCGCTCGTGACCCGTTCATCCGGTGGAGCGGACTCCCGGGCTGCAGAAGAGACGATCCAATGGGACACGTCCGGCGTTCCCGCGGGGCAGTACTGGATCTGTATCGAGGTGAACGACGGCCTGAACACCAGAACCTGGTACAGCGAGGCCCCCGTCATCGTCCGGTAACCGCACCGGGACACGATCGAGGACAATGGCCCACGACTTTTGCCAGTCCACTGCGCTCGAAGAGTCAGGGGCGCGGCACCCGGGACCAGTCCCGGGTGCCGGCGCCCCTGTTGCCGTCGTCATCCCGACCTGGAACGGGCGCCCGCACCTGGAGCGCTGCCTGCCCGCCCTGTTCTCCCAGACGTGGCACGACTTTGAGGTCGTCCTGGTGGACAATGGCTCCACCGACGACACCGCCTCGTGGGTGGCAGAGGCCTATCCGCAGGTCCGGGTGGTGGCCCTGGAGCGCAATTTCGGTTTCGCCCGCGCCTGCAACGAGGGCATTCGGGCAACGGCGGGTCAATACGTGGTCACTCTCAACAACGACACGGTGCCCCAGCCCGAGATGCTGGCAGAGCTCGCCTTGGCCGCGGAGCAGGCGCCCGACGCCGGCATGTTTGCCGCCACTCTGTGGCTGGAAGGAGACCCCCCGACCGTCGACGCCGCCGGCTTCCGGGTGGACCGCCTGGGCACGGCCTGGAACACGCTGGCGGGCAGGCCGCTGGCCGGCCTGCCCGAGGCATCCCGCCCCATCCTGGGCCCGTGCGCCGGCGCCGCCCTCTACCGCCGGTCCATGCTGGACGACATCGGCCTCTTTGACGAAGCATATTTCGCCTACCTGGAGGACGTGGAGCTGGCCTGGCGCGCCCGGTGGGCCGGCTGGCGCTGCTTGTGGGTGCCCGGGGCCACCACCTGGCACGCCCACTCGGCAACGGGCGGCCGCGACCTTCCCCGTAAGTTCTGGCTGCTGGGGCGAAATCGCGTGTGGACCATCCGGCGCCACTACCCGCGCCCCTACCTCTGGCACCACCTGCCCCTCGTCGTCGCCAACGAGCTCCTCACCGGGCTCCTGGGCAGCATCGCGCTGCGCCACCCGGCGCCCCTCCAGGGGCGCCTCAGCGGATTGCGAGAGGCCGGTCCGCCCTGCCCCGCTCCCCGGCGCCTGTCCCCGGCCGAGGTGTTTCGTCTAATGGAACCCCTGCCATCGCCGCGGAGCTGGTGGAGCAGCTATCGCCGGTCTCCCCGTCAACGCCCCGGGAGCCAGTCGGGGTGAGTAGCTTCCGTTTGACATTCCCTGCGAAATGACGTATAGTTATGGCGAAAATCGATCAATGGCAAGCGCCGCGGGCCAGGCCGGCCCCGCCGGCCTGCACCGAGGAGTCGAAACCGATTATGAACTTTCGAGACATGCTGGTCCATTGCGAGGAGTGCGGTAGGGATTTCTTCTTTACCGTCGAACAGCAGCGACGCCTCGCCGAACGGGGCATGGAGATCGTCGTGCCCCAGTTCTGCGAAAACTGCCGCCAGCGCGTCACCTATGGCGGCAAGCTGCACGGCCGGATCAAGTGGTTTGACCCAACCAAGGGATACGGCTTTATCGTCGGCGACGACGGCAAGGAGATTTTCGTGCACCGCAACAGCGTGGTGCCGACCCCCGAGGGAAGCCTGCCCTCCCTGGAAGACGGCCAGGAAGTGCTGTACGAGGCTGCCGACTCGCCCAAGGGCCCCCAGGCCGTCCAGGTGACGCCCTTCGAGGAAGAACAACAGACCCCTGATCCGTAGGGGCGCCCTCGCGGTTGCCCAGGGCAGGGGCGAGCCATGCCCCTACAACCCGGGTACGGCGCGGGCGTCAGCGCTGGCGCAGCAGGCGCATGCCGTTGAGGGTGACGATGAGAGACGCCCCCACGTCGGCAAAGACGGCCATCCACAGGGTGGCGACGCCGGCCAGGGCCAGGGCCAAAAAGACGGCCTTGATGCCCAGCGACAGGGCCACGTTCTGGCGGATGATGGCCCGCGCCCGCCGGCTGAGGCGCACGGCGAAGGGCAGCTTGAAGAGGTCGTCAGACATGAGGGCCACGTCGGCGGTCTCCAGGGCCGTATCGGTGCCGGCGGCGCCCATGGCAATGCCCACCGTCGCCCGCGCCAGGGCCGGGGCGTCGTTCACGCCATCGCCGACCATGGCCACCGCCCCGTAGCGCGCCAGCAGCCCCTCGATGGCCGCCACCTTGTCCTCGGGCAGCAGCTCGGCCTGGACTTCGTCCACGCCGGTCAGCCCGGCGATGGCCTGGGCCGTGGCCTGGTTGTCACCCGTGAGCATGACCGTGCGCTCGATGCCCACCTGGCGCAGGGCGGCCAGGGCGGCGGAGGCCGCGGGGCGGACGGTGTCGGCCACGGCCAGGTAGCCCTTCACCCCGCAGCAGTCGTCGCGCACCACCATCACCGAGTGGCCCGCCGCCTGGCTGGCGTGCACCTTCAGGCAGAAGGGGCCCCGGGCCAGGGCCGGGTCCTCCTCGTGGATGTAGGCGTGGGTGCCGATGGTCACCGAGTGTCCGTTGACCCGGCCGCGAACCCCCCGGCCGGCGACGGCTTGCACCGCCTCGGCCGAGGCCACGTTGTCCCACAGGCCCAGATCCCGCGCGGCCCGCACCACGGCCAGCCCCAGGGGATGCTCCGAGCGGCTTTCCACGGCGGCCGCGTCGGCCAGCATCTGCAAGCAGGAGGGGCATTCGGCCCAGGGCAGCCCCGCAACGTGCTCCACGCAGCCGGCTTCCACCAGCCGTGGCTCGCCCGCCGTCAGGGTGCCCGTCTTGTCCAGGGCCATGACCTTCAGCGAGCCGAGGGCCTCCAGGTGCGCGCCCCCCTTGATGAGCACGCCGGCCCGGGCAGCGCTGGCGATGGCGCTCACGATGCTGACGGGCGTGGAGATGACCAGGGCGCAGGGACAGGCGATGACCAGCAGCACCAGGGCGCGATAGATCCAGGTGTCGAACAGGGCGCCCAGGCTGCCGGCGCCGGTCAGCGCGCCCAGCACGGGCGGCAGGACGGCGACGCCCACGGCCACGGCCATGACCGCCGGCGTATAGACCCGGGCGAAGCGGTCGACGAACCGCTGCGAGGGCGCCTTCTGCGCCTGTGCCTCCTCGACCATCTTGATAATGCGGGCGATGGTCGTGTCGGACGCCAGGCGGGTGACCCCCACGGTGAGCGCTCCCTGGCCGTTGACCGTGCCTGCAAAAACCTCGTCGCCGGGCTCCTTGCTGACCGGCACGCTCTCGCCGGTGATGGGCGCCTGGTTGACGTGCGACTGGCCCGCCAGCACGTCGCCGTCCATGGGCAGGCGCTCGCCGGGGCGCACCAGGATCCTGTCGCCCACCCGCAGATCCTCCACCAGCACCTCTTCCTGGTGGTCGCCGTTGAGAAGCATGGCCCGGCGGGGCGAAAGGTCCATCAGGCCGCGAATGGCATTGCGCGCCCGATCCATGGTGTAGGCTTCCAGGGTGTTGCCCAGGGAAAAGAGAAACATTGCCACCGCGCCCTCGGCCCACTCGCCGACAAAGGCCGCGCCGACGGCGGCGATGGTCATCAGGGCGTTCATGTCCAGGGAGCGGGTAGTGCGCAGCGTGCTCCAGCCCGCCCGGGCCACGAACAGGCCCCCGGCCAGGATGGCAGCCAGGTAGAGCCCGACCACGGCTCCTTGCGGCAGGCCGCCCAGGCTCGCAGCAACGGCCAGGGCGATGAGCAGTCCCGACAGGGCCGTCGTCAGGTCGCGCCGGCGGCGCCACAGCCGCTCTCTCCAGCCCGCCTCTTGCGGTGGTGCCGCCTCGTCTCGCAGCCCATAGCCCAACTCCCGGACGACCCGCTCCACCTCGGGGCGGATCTCCTGGCCGTCGGCGGGCGCCACGCGGAGGCGGGCCAGGCCAAAGTCCAGGCTTACCTGGCCGATGCCCGGCGTGCGCCGCAGGGCTTCCTCCACGTGCAGGGCACAGTCGGCGCAGTCGAGGCCCTCCACCTGGAAGACGAGCTCCCGATTCTGTTCCGCGTTGATTTGGCTGCTCAATTGGCTCTCCTTGCCGTCATCCATGCTGCACGTGCTCCAGGCCTCGCCTGAAAAGGTCGGCTACGTGCTCGTCGTCCAACGTGTAAAAGATCTGCTTGCCCTCGCGCCGCCAGCGTACGAGGCGCAGATCGCGCAGGGTGCGGAGCTGGTGCGACACAGCCGACTGGCCCATCCCCAGGATCGCCGCCAGGTCATAGACGCACAACTCGCAGCCGGCCAGAAGCGAGACGATGCGCAGGCGCGTCGGGTCGCTCAGCGCCTTGAAGGTCTCGGCCAGGCGCAGCGCGCCATCCTCGGCCAGCAAGTGGGGCAGGGCCTGCCGCACACGTTCCCCGTCCATGTAGACGTCGTCACGAACCGTATCGCTCACGTTCTCCCATCCTCTAACATATGAGCGTTTGCTCATATGTAGTGTACCACAGGCGGGCGCTTTTGGCAAATGGAAGGGGGCACAAAAAAACCGCCACCTGTCGGGTGGCGGCGTCAGGGGCAGCGAGGGTTCAGCCGGCAAATAATTCCTCAAAGTCGCCGTCGAACTCGCTCAACAACAGGTGCATGTCCAGAACGTCGTCGGCGCTGATGGCCGGCAGGTGCTCGGCGGAGCCGGCCTCTTCCGGCGTCAGGTCGCAGACCGGGCCGGTGGCGGCGTCGGGGTGCATAAAGATGACGATGTGGCCCCGGCCATGGCAGTGGTGGCACTGGCTGGTCAAAACCCAGACGTCCTCCCAGCGATGGGCCAGGGAGAAATCGTCCCGCTCGTAGGCCTGCCCGCAGTCGAGGCAGTGGAGCTGGGAGATGACCTTGAACACCAGGCGTCGTTTTTCGTTGTCGTCCAGGGGAAGCTCGGTCTTCATCCTATCCCTCCCTGGTCAGCGACCCTCTCTAGTCCTCGTCCATCCGTTCGACGACGACGTTGATTGTTGCCTCGGCGTCGGGCGCCAGGTGGATGGTGATAGAGTGGGTGCCCAGATCCTTGATCGGCTCGTCCAGCTCGATCTTGCGCCGATCCACCTCCTGATTGACCTGTTTCTCCAGCTCCTCGGCAATGTCGGCCTTGGTAATAGAGCCGTAGAGGCGATCCTGCTCGCCGGCCCGTGCCTGAAAGCTGACCGTCAGGCCGTTGAGGGCCTGGGCCAGCGCCTGGGCCTCGCTCAGCTCCTTGGCCTGGCGGCGCGCCGCGGCCTCTCGCTCCAGCTCGGCTTTTTTGATGGCTCCTGGTGTGGCTATTGTGGCCAGCCCGCGGGGAATGAGAAAGTTGCGGGCATACCCGTCGGCGACCCGCTTGATCTCGCCCGCCTGGCCTACCTGATCGACGTCTTTTAGCAACAGGACTTGCATCTTGCTCTCCTCGTAAGAGTCCGGTCAGAGTCATTGAAGGATGGCCTTGCCATCCGGTTCGAGCTATTATACCTCAAAAGGCAGAGGACAGCAAACGGTCAGCAGGCAAGGAATGAGAAAAAAGCTCAATCGACGGGGGTCGGCTCTTTGCGAGAGAAGGTAGAGCCCCAGGAGCGGGCCAGGGCCTGCCGCAGCCGGCTGGCGGCGCGCCGCACCGGCGGCAGGCGCAGGGCCAGGAGCAGGCCCAGGAGGGCGGCATAGCGCAACGGCTCCTGGGTGTCTTTGACCAGCCACAGGAAGTGGATCACGGCCAGGATGCCGGCGAGGTAGACCAGGCGGTGCAGCCGCTTCCAGTTCTTGCGCAGCCGCTTTTTCCAGCCCCTGGTGGAAGTCAGGGCCAGTGCCAGGAGCACGAGGCCGGCGGCAAAGCCAACGATGACGTATCGCTCCTCGGCGATGCCCTGGAACAACAGCCCCAGGTCAAAGCCATAGTCCAGCGCCAGGTAGTTGGCAAAGTGGAGGGCCGCATAGGCAAAGCTGTAGACGCCCAGGGGCCGGCGTACCCGGGTGAAGGCCTTCCAGCCGGTGAGGGTCTGCAGGGGTGTGCAGGCCAGCGACAGCATCAACAGCACCAGGGCAGCCTTGCCGGTAAAGGTCTGCACCTCGCGCACGGGATCGACGACAAAGGCGCCGCCCAGGTATTGCCAGGCCAGCCACGCAAGGGAAAGGGCCACGCCACCGTGCACGACGACCTGCAGCCAGTGAAGCTGTACCCGGCCCAGGCGCAGGATGATGCCCTGGGGCCGCCTGCCGGGCCGGCTCCTGGCCCCCGGCCGCCGGCCCGCCTCGCTCTCCCGGCCCGCGGCCCTGCCCTTTAGTACCACGTTTCCAGGTCCATCCCCTCGTACAGGGCCGCCACCTCTTCGCCGTAGCCGTTAAAGAGCAGCGTCTCCATGCGGCTCCCGCCGATGCGCCGCTCGGTGGCCTGCGACCAGCGAGGGTGCGGAACGTCGGGGTTCACGTTGGCGAAAAAGCCATACTCCCGGGGCGCAGCGGCCATCCACAGCGAGACGGGCATCTCTTCCACCAGGTCGATGCGCACGACGGACTTGATGCTCTTGAAGCCATACTTCCAGGGCACCACCAGGCGCACCGGGGCGCCGTTCTGGGGCAGCAGCGACTTGCCGTACAGGCCCGTGGCCAGCAGGGTCAGGTCGTGCATGGCCTCGTCCAGGCGCAGCCCTTCGACGTAGGGCCAGGTGAAGGTTCGGCGCCGCTGGCCCGGCATCTGGTCGGGGTCAAAGAGCGTCTCGAAGCGCACGTACCTGGCCCGCGATGTGGGCTCCACCTCGGCCAGGAGCTTGTGCAGGGGAAAGCCTACCCAGGGGACGACCATGGACCAGGCCTCGACGCAGCGCAGGCGATAGATGCGCTCCTCCTGCTCGAAACGGAGGAGGTCGTCCAGATCGTACGTGCGCGGATTGTTCACCAGGCCGCCCACCTCCACGCTCCAGGGCGAGCTGCGAAATCCCGCTGCCAGCCGCGCCACGCCCTCCTTGCTCGTGGTAAACTCGTAGTAGTTGTTATAGTTGGTGATAGCCTCGAAGGAGGTCAAGGTGCCGCCCAGCTCGTCGGCCGAGGCCGAGGGGGTGGGCAGCAGCGTGTCCAGCGAGCCGGGCACGGCCGTAGGGACCGGCCCCGGGTTGCCGTTGCCGGGCACGCCGCAGGCCGCCAGCAACAGCGAGCCCGCCGCCAGGGCGCCGGCCTTGATAAAACGCCGTCGCGACAGATACAAATGCTCCGGCGTGATCTCGGACGTCTTGATCTTGATCACGATGCTCATCTCCAATCCGACCCCAGGATAAACCGGATTTGTAACATTTCTCCTACCGGCAGGTTACAAGAAAATTACAGTGTTGTCAGTGGCGCGGGTCACAATGGATGATCCGGCGCAGTTTCCGGCTTTTTTGTGAGAAGCGCTACAGAACCGGTCAGGCCCTGGTGTTATGATGGCTCCACGCGACGGCGCGACCGGCGTTCTCCATCCCCAGCCGTCCTCGGGCTTGTCGAGAAGCGCTCTTTGATGTACAATATCAGCGCCCACAGCGGCGCGGGGGGTTCTGGCGAGGGCTGGGAGCAACTGCCGCCACCCAAACGACCCCGGCCTTCGAACGCTGCTTCTGGCCGCTCCCACCGGGGGAGCGCGCGGTGCCGGAATTACTCACAAGGAGAGACCACTTTGTGGTCCATTCGTTATCAGCTGGCGCAGATCTATCGTAGACAGCCTGCACGGCTGTGGCTAATGGGCGGTGCCGCCCTCGCCACCGTGGCCCTCCTGGGCTGCGCGGTGCTCCTCGTGGTGGGCACGGCCCTGGGAGCCTTCCTGGTCACCCAGGACGGCCTCGACGAGTCCGTGGCCGCGGCTGCAGCCGCGACCGAGACGGCCACGCCCGACCTCTTTGTCTCGCCGTTGGAAACCACCACCGAGACGGCGACGCCGGCGGCCACGGAAACGCCCCTGCCCGAGCCCACGAGCCCCGGGGGCGCGGTGTTGCCCGCGGCCGACGTCCCCGCCCACGTCGTCAGTCCCGTGACCCCCGTGGCCACGCAGCCCCCGGTCACCATGCCGGCGCCCGAGAGCGCCCTGGAGCTGACGCCGACCTCTCAGTTGACCCTGGCCTCGGTGATCCTCGTCGAGAACACCGGCCAGCTCCCGCCCAACGTCCGCTTCCAGGTGCGGGGCGCCGCCGGCGGCGGGCTGTTCCTGGCGCCCGATGCCCTGTGGATGACGCTGCTTCCCGCGGGCGATCTCGCCCCGGCCGCCGACCTGGACCCCAGTTCCGGCCCCGGCGTCCAGGCCGACGCCGTCGCCGGGCAGGGACTGAGCCTCAGGCTGAGCTTTGCCGGCGCCAATCCCAACCCCCAGATGCTGCCCCTCGATGCCCTGGACACCAGGGTATCCTATTTCACGGGGAGCGATCCCGCCGGATGGCAGGTTGCCGTGCCGGTGTGGGGCAGCGTGCGCTACAAGGACCTCTATCCCGGCATCGACCTGGAGATCGGCAGCCAGGCGGGCCGCTATGCCCAGCGCCTGGTCGTGCGCGACGGCGGTAACCTGGGGGCCGTGCGCCTTCAAGTCGAGGGCGCCCAGGGGTTGAGCCTGGACGCCGGTTGCGTCGCGGCGCCGGGCGGCAGTTCCGGCCAGGACGGTGGGACCGTCTGCATCTCCACGAGCCTGGGCCCGGTTGCCTGGCCGCTTTTCCAGGTGGTGGACGAAAAGGGCGAGCCCCTGCCTGCCGAGGACCTGCCCGCGCCCCGCATCGCCGAGGGGGGCACGCTGGTCGAGGCGCCCTTTGCCTCCGGCGAGGACGTGGAGGGCGCCGCCGTCCTGGAGTTCACCGGCGACGAGGAATCGGCCGGCATGCTCTATGCCAGCATCCTGGGCCAGGGCGGCAACGACGCGAGTAGCGGCGTGGCCGTGGACCGCGAGCGCAACGCCTACGTCACCGGGCGCAGCTACCGGCCCACCTCCCTGGCCGCGCCAGGCCCCTTTCAGATCTCGAGCGGGGGCAGCTTTGAGGCCTTTGTGCTCAAGATGAGCGGCGACGGCAGCGCGATGGTCTATGCCAGCTTCCTGGGGGGCCGCGACCTGGATTCGGGGGTGGCCATCGCCGTGGACGGGCAGGGCAGCGCCACCGTCGCCGGCACGACCCGCTCTCCGGACCTGCCGGGCACGGCCGGCCACTTTCGCCCAACCCACGCCGGCGGCGACGACGCCTTTGCCCTGAAGCTGGGGCCGGCGGGCACCGAGATCGTGTATGCGACCTACCTGGGCGGCGCGGCGGATGACCGGGCAGCGGACCTGGCCCTCGACGGCGCCGGCAGCGCCTACGTGGCCGGCACCACGTCGTCGCCCGACTTTCCCCTGACCCAGGGCGCGTGGGACATCCACCTGGACGGCCCGGATGCCTTTGTCGTGAAGCTGGACCCCACAGGCAACGGCCTGGCCTACGCCACCCTGGTGGGCGGAGGGTCCTGGGAGCAAGGACAGGGCGTCGCCGTGGACGGGGCCGGCCAGGCGGTCCTGGTGGGCACCACGGCCTCGGCCGACCTGCCCACCACGCCGGGGGCCCTGCGTAGCGCGCTGGCCGGCGAGACCGACGCCTTTATCGCCCGGCTGAACGCGGCGGGCACGGCCCTGGCCTACGCCACCTACCTGGGCGGCAGCAGTGGCGAGTCGGCCCACTCGGTCGCCCTGGACGCGGCGGGCAGCGCCTACGTCTCGGGCGACACCGGCTCGGCCGATTTCCCCGTGACCGACGGGTCCTTTGGCATGGCCCACGGCGGCGAGCAGGATGCCTTTCTGGCCAAGATCGACACCGCCGGTGCCCTGTCCTACGCCGGATTGGTCGGCGGCAGCGGCGACGATTGGGGCCAGGCCGTTTCCGTGGACGAGGGAGGCCACGCCACACTGGCCGGCTCCTCCGCGGCCTTTCCCCACGCGGCGGCCCCGGCGAGCGGAGACGGCGGGCAGAAGGGCTACGACGCCTTTGTGGTGCAGGTCGACGAGTTCGGCTCGGCGCTGATCCACGCTTCGTCCCTGGGCGGCGGCGAGGAAGACTATGCCGCTGCCGTGGCCGTGGACGGGTTGGGCAGCGTCTACGTCGTCGGCAACTCGGCCCGCGGCGGCGAGGGCCGCGCCATGGCCGACGCCTTCATGTCCAAGCTGGTGGTCGGCACGCCCTTCCTCGACCTGCCCGTAGCCTACACCAATTTCGGACAGGCAGCCCTGGGCAACGTGGGCGACCGGGGCGCGGGCCGGGTCAACTCCTGGTTCGACCACAGCTATCCGACCCACAACAGCAACAAGAACCTGACGCGCTGGGACGGCGTGACCATCGCCATCGACGCCGCTTCGCCGGCACGCGTGGGAGAAAGCTGGTACGACGGCCATGGCGGCATCGACTTTGGCTGGCACGTCCCCAACGAGCCCATCTATGCCGCCGCCCCGGGGCTGGTCATCGACACCGTCACGTCCTGCCGCGTGGGCAACCAGGCCTGCGGCGACTATTTCGGGAACCGCGTCTGGATCGACCACGGCAACGGCTACGCCACGGTCTATGCCCACATGAAGACCGTGACCGTGACGGTGGGCACGGCCATCCACAGCCCGGCGGCCCAACCCCTGGGCATCATGGGCAACACCGGCCGCAGCCTGGGCACCCACCTGCACTTCGGGCTCTACTTTGACGCCAACCACGACGGGCGCTGGACCCGCGACGAGGTGGTGGATCCCTACGGCTGGATGCGGGCCGGCAAGGACCCCTGGCGAGGTGTGAGCCGCTACCTGTGGAAGTATCCCATCTGGACCCGCCAGTTGGTGGAGCCGGATGCGCCCGCCGCGGAGCGGACGTTGAGCAGTCCCTCGGGCCTGGTCACCGTCACCGTGCCGTCGGCCGCCCTCTCGTCGGCCGCCGTGCTGGAGCTGTGGGACGTCCCGCCGGGGGCCGACCCCGACGCCGAGTGGCGGTCCACGGGCTATTCCTTCCTGCTGACCGGCCAGCAGCGGGGCAGTAGCCTGGCCCTGGCCGAACCCCTGACCCTGACCCTGGCCGGGAACCTGCGCAACATGCCCCACGTGAACATGAGCAAGCTGGCCCTGCGCCGCTGGGACGAGGGCGGAAAGACGTGGAGCGCCCTGCCGACGACGGTCAACGGGGCGCGGACCCAGGTCACGGCACTGTCAACCGAGGTAGGCCGCTTTGACCTCCACGCACCCCTCATCTGCCCGGCCGACATCCAGGAGCCGGACGATCACCACGGCGCGGCCCAGGCCATCCTGCCCGACGCCGGCCCCGTCGTGCGACTGTTCGACATTCGCCAGGACCTGGACTGGTTCCTGTTCGAGGCCCGGGCGGGCAGCGTCTACCGCCTGCAGGTTCGCGGCCTGGCGTCCGGCGTCCAGCCGCTCCTGGGGCTGTACGATTCCGACACCGTGGCGCCCCTGGCGCCGGTCTTTGAGGCGCGGGGAACGGTGACCGCCACGGCCACGGCCACCTGGCGCGCGCCCCTGTCGGGCACCTACCTGCTGCGCGCCGCCCCGGCCGCCGGCAGCACCACCGGCTGCAGCGCGGCCTACGAGCTGCGGGTGGACGAGGCGCGCGCTCCCCAGGCCGTCGCCCTGTCGGGCCCGGCCACGGGCAAGATTGCCGAGCCGTACACCTTTACGGCCCGGGTGAGCCCCCTGACCGCCACCCTGCCCATCACCTATACCTGGCACGTCCCCGGCCAGGTGCAGGGCGGCGTGGGCCGGGCCGTGACCGACACGGTCACGGTTGCCTGGACCGCGCCCGGCACCTATCGCCTGGTCATCACCGCCACCAACGAGGCCGGCAGTGTCTCCGCCGCCCACTCGGTGGTCATCCAATCGCCCGTGAAGGCCGGCCTGTCGGCGTCGCCCGTCAGCGGGCCGGCGCCCCTCAAGGTGACGTTCACGAACACGTCCATGGGCGACTTGACCGAGAGCCTGTGGGATTTTGGCGATGGCCAGACGAGCCGCACCGCGAACCCGAGTCACACCTACGAGGCCGCCGGCGTCTACACCGTGACCCTGACCGTCAGCGGGCCGGGCGGCGAGGACACCGAGGTCAAGGCCGGGTACGTGCAGGTGGAGGCGGCGGCACCCGTGCCGCCGGGCGGCGGCGCGTTCCGGATCTATCTGCCCGTCGTCCGTCACTAGACAGCCTGCCGGAAAGCCCGTTCGTTGGTAGTGCGCGCTTCAGCGCGCTTCTTTGGCGACAAATCGCCCACTACCAACCCACAAGCGCCCCTCCAACAACCAGCCTGCCGGAGAGCCCGTTCGTTGGTAGTGCGCGCTTCAGCGCGCTTCTTTGGCGATAAATCGCCCACTACCAACGTACAAGCGCCCCTCCAACAACCTCCTACATGACAGGTCCGGTTGTAGTACTAGGCAGCCCTGCCCTGCCGTTCTGCGCAATGCGTGCCGGCCTGACGGTACAGGACGGGCACCTCAGCCGGTGGGCAGGGTAAAGTAGAAGCGAGTCCCCTCCCCGGGGGTGCTGTCGACGCCCACCGTCCCGCCGTGGGCCTCGACGATGCTCCGGGCAATGGCCAGGCCCAGGCCGGCGCCGCCGGTGGCCCGGCTGCGCGACTTTTCGCCGCGATAGAACCGCTCAAAGACGTGGGGCAGATCCTCGGCCCCGATCCCCTCGCCCGTGTCGCGCACCTCCACGCACACCCCCGCGTCGCTCTCCCGGGCCAGGATCTCGACCCGGCCCCCGGGCGGGGTGTGGCGCAGGGCGTTGCCCACCAGGTTCGACAGGGCGCGCCCGATAAGCCGGGCATCCACGGTCACGGGGTCGACGCCGGGCCCGACGCTGCCCTCCAGGGCGATCCCATCCCGCGCCGCCAGCCCCGAAAAGCTCTCGATGGTATCCGAGACGAGGTCCGACAGGGCCATGGGGCCCAGGTCCAGGCGCAGGCCGCCGGCCTCCAGTTGGGCCAGCTCAAAGAGGTCGTCAATGAGGAGCGACAGAGACCGGATCTCGCGCTGGGCGGTGCGCAGGTAGCGCTCCTCGGTCTCGGGATCCTCCACCAGGCCGTCGGCCAGCGCCTCGACGATGGCCTGGATGGAGGCCAGGGGGGTGCGCAGGTCGTGCCCGGCCCAGGCGATGAGGTTGCGCCGGAGGGCCTCCAGCTCGCGCTGCTTGTCGGCCGCGGCCTGGAGCTGGCTGGCCATGTCGTTAAAGCTGCGGGCCAGGCTCGCCATCTCGTCGCTGCCCCTGACGGGCACGCGCACGCCGAGCTGCGAGCGGGCCAGGGCGCGGGCGGCCCGCTCCAGGGTGACGATGCGATCCGTGAGGGCCACCGACAGAAAATAGCCCACCGACACGGCAATGCCCCCCGCAAAGAGCAGCAGGACGGTGGCCAGGAGCAGGTCGTGCTGGCTGGCAAACATCAGGCGCGCCGTGACCCACACGTTCAGGAACGTCAGGAGGCTGGCCAGGACGTAGCCGCCCAGGAGCACCCAGCTCAGGCGCGGCGAGCGGTAGAGCCAGCCGTAGCGGTAGGCGACGTAACCGGCAGCCACGGAAAGAAGGGCCGTCGCCGCCAGGAAGAGGGCCATGAGGCGCAGCTCGGCCATGGCCGGGCGCAACAGCAGGAAAAAGAAGCCCAGGGCCACGGCCAGGGTGATGACCACCCCGCCCACGAATCGCAGGTGCGGCGCCGGCGAAGGCCGCTCCTCGACGGTCGATTCCATATTCCGATCCTCAGGGTTCAAAGCGATAGCCGACCCCCCAGACGGTGAGGATATAGCGCGGGTTCGCCGGGTCCGCCTCGATCTTTTCCCGGAGGCGGCGGATGTGCACGGTGACGGTGCTGGGGTCGATGTATTCCGTCAGGCCCCAAACGTGGTCCAGGAGCTGATCGCGGCTGAACACCTGGCGAGGGTGGCGGGCCATGGTCCACAGCAGGTCAAACTCGCGGGCGGTCAGCGCGCGCTCTTCGCCGCGCACCTCCACCAGGCGCGTGAGGGGGTCGATCTTGAGCTCGCCAAAGACCAGGGGGCGCGCCCCGCCGCCCGGCTCGGCCGTGCCCCGGGTGCGCCGCAACACGGCCCGCACGCGGCTGACCAGCTCCTGGGGGCTGAAGGGCTTGACCACGTAATCGTCGGCGCCCATCTCCAGGCCGGCGATGCGCTCCGGCTCCTCGCGGCGGGCGGTGAGCATGATGATCGGCGTGTCACCCCGCTCCCGCAGCCAGCGCGTGATCTCCAGGCCGTCGACGTGGGGCAACATCAGGTCCAGCACGACGAGGTCCGGCATCCGGTCTGCCAGGCTCTCCAGGGCAGCCCGGCCGTCGCCGGCGACCTCGACCTCGTAGCCGGCCCGCCGCAGGTAAAGGTTGAGCACCTCGCGGATGCTGGGCTCGTCTTCGACGACGAGAATTCTCGCGTCTGCCAACGGTCCGCTCCCACCGGCGCCGCGGCCGCGCTATGGTCGATGCGCCCTCCGGCGTTCCTGCTCGTCGAGCCAGGCACTGGTGCCGATCTCGGTGCGGCGGCAGAGGGCGCGGTAGTGGCGCGCCACCGTCACTGGGTCGGCGTGGGCCAGGAACACCCGGCAGGCGAAATCGGGGCACACCCCACAGTGTTCCAACCCCCGTTCGACGACGCAGCAGCAAAACACGGGGCAAGTTCCCTCGCACGTCTCGCCCAACTGGTAGGCACAGCCATCGCAGTCCTCTGCCAGCAGGGCGTCGCACGCGGCGCAATAACGACCACACGCGGCGGCCAGGCGCCGCCTGTGACAATCTTGATCGCTCACCTTCAGCGTGCCATCCTCTCCCTCGATTGGCGATATTATAGCAGAGTTGGGCCGGTCCCACAAGCCTGAACCGCAACTTGAGCCCCAGGCAGGACGATGGTATAATGGCCGCTCGACCTGCCCGCCCGGGAAGGAGAGGAATCAAAGAGGATGATGCGCAAGCGATGGACTGCCATATTGGGAGTCGCCGCCGTGGCCTGCCTGGTGGTTGCCGGGCTGGGAGCTGCCTACCTGGGACGGACCGTGCCCGGGGTGGCCCGCCTCCTCACCCGCGCGACACCCGCGCCGACGGCCATTCCCCTCGGCGAGCGCGACTTTACGCAGTTGCTGCCCACCGCCACGCAGACCCCCACCGCCACGCCCGAGCCCACCGCCGTCCCGCCCAGCCCGACGCCCACCCCCGCGCCGACGCGCACGGCCCGGGCCATCGACCCGCCGGCGAGCGCGACCGCCGTCGCCACCGCCGCAGCCACCGACACGCCCAGCCCGTCCCCCAGCCCCACGGCGGCCCCGCCCACGCCCACGCCCCGGCCGCAATGGATCGCCTTCGAGAGCAAGCGCGGTGAGCACGGCGACTACGAGATTGTGGCCATGCGGCCCGACGGGTCACAGCCAACCAACCTGACGCAATCGTGGGCCGATGACCTGGCCCCCGCCTGGGCGCCCGACGGACGGCACATCGCCTTTGTCTCGCTGCGCGACACCATCAGCGGCAAGTGGGGCCTGGAGAACAGCTCGATCTATGGCATGGTCTTTGACCCGGCCACGGCCGCCGCCGGCGAAGTGTGGCGCATCACCGACGGCGAGGGGTCGGACGGCTGGCCCACCTGGTCACCCGACGGGCGGCGCATCGCCTTCCACAGCGACCGCAGCGGCAACTGGGACATCTGGGTCGTCAACGCCGACGGCTCGGGGTTGGTACAGCTCACCACCAGTCCGGAGAACGACCGCTATCCCAACTGGGGACCCGGCGGCAAGATCGCCTTTACCTCCAACCGGGGAGGCAACGAGGACATCTGGGTCCTGGACGTGGAGGCGGCCCTGAGCCAGGGCGACGACTCGTCGGCCGTCAACCTGACCAGGGCCGCCAAGCGCGACCGCTACGCCATCTGGTCGCCAGACGGCCGGCAGCTCACCTTTAACACCAACCGCGACGGCAATTTCGAGGTGTACGTCATGAACGCCGACGGCTCCAGGCCGCGCAACCTATCCAACTCGCCCAAAAGCACCGAGGGCCTGGCCGACTGGGCGCCCGACGGCCGGCGCCTGGTGTTCTACAGCGACCGCGGCGGCAACAAGGAGGTCTATATCCTCGATCTGGCGTCGCTGAAATGGACCAACATCAGCAACCACGAGGCCAGCGACGAGTACTGCGCCTGGTCTCCCTGACCCCCGGCAGGCTCAGCCTTCTTCTGCGAGCTGTTCCTGTTCCCGCGGGCGGCCGTTGGTCAGGTCGGCGTACACTTCTTCGAACTGGGCCACCTCGCGGCCGTAGGCGTCCAGGTTGCTGGCGTACAGGCTGTGCGACAGGGCAAAGAGGATGGAGGCCATGGCCGTCGGAGAGGGCAGGTAGCCCCCTTCGGTGGCGGCGCAGGAGAGCAGCAGCTCGGCCTCGCCGGCGATGGGGCAGTCGGCCTGGGCGATGATGCCGATGGTCCTGGCGCCCATCTTCTTGCCCAGGGCCAGCGCCCGGGTAGCCGTGTGGGCATAGTCCGTAAAGCCAAGCCCGATGATGACGTCCTCCGGTCCCACCTCCTTCAGCGCCAGGGCGACGCTAAAGGGACCGTGATCCAACGCGATGACCCCTCGCCGGACCATGCTCAAGTAGCTCTGGGTGGCCGCCGAAAGCCCGGCCGCCGCGTCTTCCGACACGATATAGACCCGCCGCGCGGTCCTCAACATCTCGGCTGCTTCCTCGACCTTGTCGAGGGGCAGTTGCCGGATGGTTTTCTCCAGGTTGGCCCAATCTCGCCACAGCATTCGCGCCACGGGGTTGGGGGCCTGGTCCAGGCGCTCCTGGAGGGGGGCGCGGCTGTCGCGCATCTCCTGGAGGACGGCCTCCTGAATCTCCCGGATCAGCTCGACGTAGCCCTCGTATCCCAACTGCTGCGAGAACCGTGTCACCGTGGCGACGTCCACGCCAACGTGTCGCGCCAGGCGTGACGCGCTCATGAAGGCGGCTTTTTCGTGGTTGGTGAGGATCAGGTCGGCAATTCGGCGGAAACTGGGGGACAACGATTGGTACTGTCGTGTAATTCTCTCTCGGAACATGCAGTCCTCTCTTCTAGCTTTGACTAAACGACGACGTTAAAAAAAGCATACCACAGAACAACGAGGACTGCAAGAACTTCTTTTCCGCGTAACAATCAAGGTGGGCTGCTGGTAGGCACAGGATAAAGCCCACGAGTTGCATCCTGTGCCACGTGTGTTATAATTCGCTTGTGCGCCGCCGCACAAGCCGTAGCCACGCAGCCTGCAAATGTGAAGGGATGCGATACCATGAGTGAAACGTGGGGCAAGCTACTCGTCGTCGACCTGACCACGGGCCACCTCTACGACGAGCCCGTGGATGCGCCGGCCGCCCGCGACCTGGTGGGCGGGGCGGGTTTCGCCGCCCGCTACCTGTACGA
>JAAYZQ010000189.1 GCA_012514775.1 Anaerolineaceae bacterium | reverse complement strand
TGTCGGGACCCGGCGCCCTGGCGCGCCTGGTGCAGCAGATGCGCGGCCTGCCCGCGCCGGGCCTGGCCTGGGAGCGGGACCTGCTGCCCCTGCGGCTGGAGTCCTACGACGCCTCCGAGCTGGAGGGCCTGTGCGAGCGGGGGGAGGTGGTGTGGGTGGCCTCGGGGGGCGGCGACCCCCGCCGCGCCCGCGTCCGCTTCTTTTTCCGGGGGGAGGGCAGCCTCTTCCTGGACGAGCCAGAGGCCCCGGACCTGTCGCCGGCCGCCGGGCAGGTCCTGGCCTTCCTCCAGGCCGAGGGCGCCAGCTTTTACGCCGACCTGGAGGCCGGCCTCGACATGGCGGACGCCGGCGCCGTGGGCAAGGCGGGCCTGGCCGCGGCCCTGGTGGAGCTGGTGCTGGCCGGGCTGGTGACCAACGACAGCCTGGCCGCCCTGCGGGGCATCCTGGCCTGGAGCGAGGAGGACCGGGAGACGCCGCGCCGCTCCCTCAGCTCGCTGGAGGCCGAGCTGGCCGCCTGGCGCCGGGAGCGGGGCGCGACGCCGGGAGCGCAGCCCGGGGACGGCGAGACCCGCCGCGACCTGGGCGGGCTGGTGCATCCCGGCCGGGCCCGCCTGCACCGCGCCCGGCGCGACGTGTCCCGCCGGCTGGGCGCCGCGCCCGCGCCGGCGGCAGCGGCGCCCGCCGCCCGCTGGCCGGGCCGCTGGAGCCTGGTGCACCGCATCGGCGTCTGGGGGCGCGACCTGCCCTTTGACGACCGGCTGGACCGGCAGGCACGGCAGCTCTTGCAGGCCTATGGCATCGTCACCCGCCAGAGCCTGGAGGCCGACCCCGAGGGCGCCTGGAACTGGGGGGCGCTGTATGCCCGCTTCCAGCTCATGGAGATGCGCGGCGAGGTGCGCCGCGGCTATTTCGTCCAGGGCCTGCCCGGCGTGCAGTTTGCCCTGCCCGAGGCCGTGGAGCGCCTGCGGGAGTGGACCCGGCCCGAGGCGCCGGGCGCCGGCGACCTGGTGCTCCTCAACGCCACCGACCCGGCCAACGTCTTTGGCCCGGCCCTGCCCCTGATGGACGAGGCCGGCGAGACCGATCCCGCGCGCTTTAGCCGCATCCCCTCCAACTGGGTCGTCCTCCTCCGCGGGCGGCCCGCCCTGCTCCTGGAGGCCGGCGCCGGGCGCGTCGCCGCCCTGGACGGCCTGCCGCCCGGCACCGCCCGGCAGGCCCTGGCGCTGGCCGCCGGGCACGCCGCCGCCGGCCGCCGCCTGGTGCTGCGCGAGTGGAACGGCGACCTCATCCTGGAGGGCGACGCCGCGCCCCTGGTGGAGGAGGCCGGCTTTCGCCGCGAGATGCTGGACTACGTGTGGGTGGGCGGGGCAGGCCAGGGAGGCGGACGATGATCCCGGCAGCCGCCCTGGACCACCTGGACCGCCTCGTGGCGCGGCGCATGGCCGAGGCCCGCACGCCGGGCCTGGCCCTGGCCATCGCCGGCCGCGAGGGGGCGCTCCACGAGGCGACCTTTGGCACCGCCGATCCGGAGACCGGCGCGCCCGTCACGCCCGGCACCCTGTTCTCCATCGGCTCCGCCGGCAAGGCCCTGGCCGCCGTGGCCGCCCTGCAGGCCCACGAGGCCGGCCTCCTGGACCTGCACGCCCCCGTGGCGGCCGTCCTGCCCTGGTTCCGCGTCCAATCCCGCTTTGCGCCCATCACCGCCCACCACCTTCTGACCCATACGTCGGGGCTGGTGCGGGGCAACGACCTGGCGCCCGACGCCCGGGCCATCGCCTGGGCGCTGCGCGACACCGAGACCGGCTTCCCGCCGGGCGAGCGCTGCCACTACTCGGACGCCGGCTACAAGCTCCTGGGCCTGGCCCTGGAGGCGGCGACGGGCCGCCCCTACGGCGACCTGCTGCGGCGCGGCATCTTTCGGCCGCTGGGCATGGATGCCACCGAGCCGGCCCTGACCCACGCCATCCGGCCGCGCATGGCGCGGGGCTACGCGCCGCTGTACGACGACCGGCCGGCCCACGCCAGCCATCCCCTGGTGCCCGCTCCCTGGGTCGAGACCGACTCGGCCGACGGCGCCATCGCCGCCACGGCGGGCGACGCGGCCCGCTTCGTGCGGATGCTCCTGGCCGGCGGGCGCGGGCCGGCGGGCGCGGTCCTCTCGCCCGAGAGCTTTCGCCTGCTGACCCGGCCGTGGATCGAGGGGGATGACTCCATCTGGGGGCACGCGGGCTATGGCCTGTACGTCTTTCAGCGCGGCGGCTCGGCCATGGTGGGCCACGGCGGCGACACGCCGGGCTACGAGGCCTACCTCATGGCCGACCTGGACCTGGGCTACGGCGTGGCGCTCCTGGCGGCCCAACCCTACCCACCTGGCCTCATCCGCGGCGTGCTGGACGTCGTGCAGGCGGCCCTGCGCGGCCAACCCCTGCCCGAGCTGCCCGCCCCCAGCGACCCGGCGCGCGTCGACGACGCCGCCGCCTACGCCGGCCGCTACGGAACCCGCACTGCTCCCGGCGCCCTGGTCCTGCGCGCCCGTGGCGACCGCCTGCTGCTGGCCGTCGACGGCGACGAGGCGGCCCTGGAGGCCCGCGGGCCCGACCGCTTTTACGTGAACCACCCCCGCTTTGACCGGCACCTGCTGTCCTTTGGCCGCGACGAGGCCGGGCGCGTGGTGGAGGCGTGGCACGGCGCGGGCTGGTACCCGGCCGAGGGCGTGGCCTTCCCGCCCGCCCCGGACGTGCCGGCCGGGTGGCAGGCCTATCCCGGCCACTATCGCTCCTTCAGTCCCTGGGAGAGCAACTTTCGGGTGTTGCTGCGGCGCGGCAAGCTGCTCCTGGCCTGGCCCGAGGGCGACGAAGAGCCCCTGGTGCCGGCCGGCCCGGCGGCATTCCGCGTCGGCGAGGAGCCCTGGCTGCCCGAGCGCCTGCGCTTCGGACCCATCGTCGACGGCCAGGCCTGGGGCGCCGACCTGTCGGGCGGGCAGTACAGCCGCGCCTTTACCCCCTGAGGGGCAGGCCAATTTCGGCCATCGGCTTGCAATTTGTGGGTGCCTGTGATATACTACCGTCGCCTCGGAACGTGGTGGATGTAGCTCAACGGCAGAGCACCGGTCTGTGGAACCGGTGGTTGCGGGTTCAACCCCCGTCATCCACCCCTCAATTTGCCTGGGGGAGCCTGTTGCGAGGCTCCCCCATTGCGTTTTTTGTACATGTCGGGCTGACTGCCAGAGGATTACGTGCTGTGTGTTGGC
>JAAYZQ010000188.1 GCA_012514775.1 Anaerolineaceae bacterium | reverse complement strand
GCGACGAAATAGAGCACGCCGATGTTCAGGTCCTGCCCCACCAGGCGCGGCCCAAAGGGCAACACGGCAAACACCAGGAGGGAGGGGATGACCACCAGGATGGGGGCCAGCATGTGCAGTCGCTTATCGGCGTTGGCGGGGGTGACGTCTTCCTTGGTGAGCATCTTGATGGCATCGGCAAATGCCTGGATGGCACCGTAACCCCAGGTGCGGTTCGGCCCGGGCCGGTCCTGCATGCGGGCAATGACCTTGCGCTCCATGGGCGTGAACACGATGACGGCCATGATGCCGACCACCACCAGGATGAGAACCCCGACGATGTCGGCAAAAAGGTTGACGCCCCATTCGGGCATGCCCCAGCCGGACAGGACACCGGCTACCCAGTTGCCAAGCTCGACCCAAAAGTTCAAAATGAAATCCATACGCTTCACCTCTACACGATTCCGGCTTCCAATCCCTGCCGCGAGGCACCCGGAGCGAGGGAGACCGGCGGAACGGGGTTGGCTATCCGATGTCGACTATTGCCAGCGGAGGGCTCCCTTTCGCCAGGCATAGACCAGCCCCACGGTGAGGATGCCCAGGAAGAGAAATGCCTCTGCCAGGGCCCAGAGCCCCACCTGGTTGTAGGCCACAGCCCAGGGGAACAGGAAAACAGCCTCGACGTCAAAGACGACGAAAACGAGGGCATAGATGTAATACTGAGCGCGGAAGCGAACCCAGGCATCACCGGTGCCTAGCTGGCCACACTCGTACGTATCGATTTTTACCGGATTGGGCTTCTTCGGGCGTAGAACCCACGCCAGGCCCAGTGCAATGAAGGGGAAGATGATTGCCACGGCAGCGTAAATGCCGATGAAATTGTAGTCTGACAGCAATGTCATAACCTCCTATTCTAGCTCAGGACGCGAGCCATTATGCCACATTTCCAGGGAAAAGGCAAGTTCTTGTTGCGGTTTTTGGCACAAATGCCGCGGCCGCCAGAAAAGGGCCGGCTGCCCACGAAGAAGCGCAGTCGAAAGGGGGCGGACTTGGCTTGTTCGTCGGTTTTAGCGCCTGGAATGACGGACCTCGTAGGGTAATTTTTCCGGCTGCACCCCACGGGCAGGGTCCCGGGCCGTTGCCGGGCAAGGTCCAGGGCCGTTTCCCGGACAGGGTCCGGGGCCGTTTCCCGGACAGGGTCCGGGGCCGTTTCCCGGACAGGGTCCGGGGCCGTTTCCCGGACAGGGTCCGGGGCCGTTTCCCGGACAGGGTCCGGGGCCGTTTCCCGGACGCGACATGCTGTGCCCCGACAGCGGCCGGCTCCTTTGCCATGCCCGGCCGGGCATGATATAATCCCCGGCATGGCATCGACGAACGAACCATTCAGTGGCGAAGAGTGGGACCGCATGGTCGCCGCGGCGGATGGGCACCTGCTGCAGACCTGGCCCTGGGGCGAGCTGAAGGCCCGCTTCGGCTGGCAGGTGGGGCGGGTGGCAGCCGGCCCGGCCCTGGCCCAGGTCCTGTTTCGCCCGCTGCCCGCCGGCCTGGGCAGCATCGCCTACGTACCCCGGGGACCGGCCGGCAGCCTGGAGCCCGCGGCCCTGGCGGACCTGCTGGCGGCCATCCGGCCCATGGCCCGCAGGCGAGGGGCCATCTGCCTGAAGATCGAGCCCGACCGCGAGGAAGACGAGGCCCTGGCCGGCGATCTTCGGGCCGCCGGCTTCCGGCCCAGCACCCAGGACGTGCAGCCGCGGCGGACCCTGGTCGTGGATCTCCAGGGCGAGGCCGATGCGGTCCTGGCGCGCATGAAACAAAAGACCCGCTACAACGTGCGCCTGGCGGCGCGCAAGGGCGTGAGCGTGCGTCCCGGCAGCGAGGAGGATCTGTCGGCTTTTTACGGCCTGATGGAAGAGACGGCCCGGCGGGACGGCTTTGGCATTCATACCCGGGCCTACTACGAGGCCGCCCACGAGCTGTTCGTGTCCGGCGACCGGGGCTGCCTGCTCCTGGCCGAGCACGAGGGCCAGCTCCTGGCCGGGCTGGTGGCCATGGCCTTCGAGCGCGCCGCCTGCTACATGTACGGCGCGTCGTCGGGAGAGAAGCGCGAGCTGATGCCCACCTACCTCCTCCAGTGGGAGGCGATGCTCTGGGCACGCCAGCGGGGCTGCCTTTACTATGACCTGTGGGGCGTGCCCGACGAGGAGGAAGAGACCCTGGAGGCCGGCTTTGCCGAGCGCAGCGACGGCTTGTGGGGGGTTTACCGCTTCAAGCGAGGCTTTGGCGGGCGCCTGGTGCGCACGGCCGGCGCCTGGGACCTGGTCTATTCTCCCCTGCGTTACCGGCTCTACAACGTGGCGCTGGCCCTGCGCGAGCGACTGGTGGGCCTGCGGAGGCGGGGAGGGTGATGGACGCCGTCGCCGTCGACGACCCGCGGGCCTGGGACCGGCCGCTGCTGGAGCTGCCCGACCCCCAGATGTTGCAGTCGTGGGTTTGGGGCGAGCTCAAAGCGCGCCATGGGTGGCGGGCCGGGCGGTTCCTGTTTCGCCAGGGGGCGCAGACCGTGGCCGCGGCCTCGGTCCTGGAGCGGCGCGCCACGTCGCTGCCCCTGGCGCCCGCATCGGTCCTCTACGTGCCCCGCGGCCCCGCCCTGGACTGGAACGACGAGACCGTGGCGGAGGGCGTCCTGGGCGAGCTGGAGGCCCTGGCGCGCCGCCGCCGGGCGATGTTTGTCAAGATCGATCCCGACGTCTACTATCCCGAGGCCGCGCCGGCCTTCGCGGGGCGGCCGGCCGTCGCGCCGCGGGTGGCGGCCCTCCTCGCCCGGCGAGGCTGGCGCTTTTCGGGCAGCCAGGTGCAATTCCGCAACACCGTGCTCCTCGACCTGCGGCCCGGCGAAGAGGCGTTGCTGGCGGGTATGAAACAAAAGAGCCGCTACAACCTGCGCCTGGCGCAGCGGCGAGGCGTCGCCATCCGCCGGGGCATGGCTGCCGACCTGGCTCTCTTTTACCGGCTCTATGCCGAAACGGCGCAGCGCGACGGCTTTCCCATCCGGCCCCCCGACTACTACCACGACGCTTGGGGCAGCTTTTTGGCGCGGGGCCAGGGCTGCCTGCTCCTGGCCGAGGTCGAGGGCGAGGCCGTGGCGGGGCTCCTGATCGTGACCTTTGGCCCCACGGCCTGGTACATGTACGGCGCCTCGTCAGAGAAGCATCGCAACCTGATGCCCAACAACCTGTTGCAGTGGGAGGCCATGCGCCACGCCCGGGCCGCCGGCTGCACCCTCTACGATCTGTGGGGTGCGCCCGAGAACCTGGTCGAATCGGACCCCATGTGGGGCGTGACACGCTTCAAGCTGGGCCTGGGCGGCGAGCTGGCCCGGGGCCTGGGGGCCTGGGACTATGCCCCCTGGCCGGCGGCCTACCGCCTGTACACCACCGTCATCCCCCGCTATCTCTCGCTCCTGAGGCGGCGGGCAGAGGCGGGCGAAGGGGTCGCGCATTAAGCGCCCCGGGGTTTGACAAGTCACGTAAGTTGTACTACAATGTCGCCTGCACCTGCCGCGGTAGCTCAGTTGGTAGAGCACTTGACTGAAAATCAAGGTGTCCCCAGTTCAAGTCTGGGCTGCGGCATCAGAACCGAATACGACCAGTACAATGCGGGCGTGGCTCAGTGGTAGAGCATCTCCTTGCCAAGGAGAGGGTCGTGGGTTCGAATCCCATCGCCCGCTCTGTCGTTGAAAGGCGACGTAGCCAAGTGGAAAGGCAGCGGTCTGCAAAACCGCGATCACGGGTTCGAATCCCGTCGTCGCCTCCAGTAGCAAGCGGCTGATAGCGATCGCTATCAGCCCTTTGCTATGGACGGGCTGCTGTGGGGCGGTGGCGAAAGGGCAGACGCTGCGGACTTCTAGAGGAGCACCGGGGCAGGAAACTCCCCGCGTGAATCCGGCCAAATTCGGGGAACCCTCAGCACGTAGCGGTGGTGGCAATCCCGAGCCAAGCTTCTTGCGCAACGTGCCTCGTGCCCCGATTGCCCCCATTGGAGGGCAATCGGCGGGCGTGCAAGAAGAAGGTGTAGAGACTTGACGGTCGGGACCTACGGTGGGCACCCAGGGTCAAGGTAAAGTCCGGACTACAAACCCGTCAGGGGTGGCGAAAGCCATGGTAGTGCGAAAATCCGCTGGGGTAATACCCCGTGTGGGTTCGAATCCCACCCGCCCTACTGGTTCGCGAGGCCCTCTCCGGGTGGGGGCCTCCCTTTATTCTTTCCAGTTATTGCTGCCAGTTGACCTGGTTAGAGAAACCGGGTATCATGCCCCCGTCGAGAACGTGGCGCCGGCCGCTGCCGCGCCGGATGGAGGTGTGACGGGGATGAGTACGATGGTCGATGCCCGGGGGCTGGCTTGCCCGCAACCGGTGATTGCCACGCGCAAGGCCATGGAGGCCGGGGGTGCGGTGACGGCGTTGGTCAACAGCGAGACCTCCATGCACAACGTGCGACGCATGGCCCTCAAGGCGGGCTGGCAGGTGCAGGTCAGCCAGGAAGGCGAGGAGTATCGCCTGGAGCTGGTGCCGGGCGCTGCGCCGCCCGCCCCGCAGCCGGCGCCCGTGACGGGCAAGGCCGAGGCGCTGGCCGACCCCCTGGTGCTGGTGGTGTCGTCCGACGTCATGGGCCGCGGTGCGGAGGAGCTGGGCGGCATCCTGATGCGGAGCTTTTTTCACACCCTGGGCGAGGTTTCGCCCCGGCCGCAGACGGTCATCCTGTTCAACACCGGCGTGCGCCTCGCCTGCGAGGGCTCGCCCGTCCTGGAGGACCTGTGCGCCCTGGAAGCGGACGGCGTCGAGATGCTGGTGTGCGGCACCTGCCTGAACTACCTGGAGCTGGCAGGCAGCCTGGCCGCGGGACAGGTGTCCAACATGTACGACATCGCGGAAAAGATGCTGGGTGCGGGCAAGGTGGTGAACCTGTGATCCGCGCCCCCGCCTGTCCAGGATCGACACAGAGAGACGAGACCGAGGTTCGAGAGTGACGGTGGACTGGAACAACGTGAAGTTGACGCAGTTGACCACGGCCGCGGGCTGAGCGTCCAAACGGTCGCCCGACGACCTGGCGCACGTGTTGCGCCCACTGCGTGAGACATTCAAAGAGACCGATTTCCCTAACCTGCTGGCCGGACTGTCATCGCCCGACGACGCGGCGGTGTGGCGGGTGAGCGACGACCAGGCGCTGATCCTGACCACCGACTTTTTCACGCCCGTGGTCGACGATCCCTACACCTACGGCGCGGTGGCGGCAGCCAACGCCATGAGCGACGTGTACGCCATGGGCGGGCAGGTGCTCCTCGCCCTGAGCATCGCCGCCTTTCCGCCCAAGCTGCCCTCCGAGGTCCTGGGGGCCATCCTGAAGGGAGCGGCCGACAAGGTGGCCGAGGCCGGCGGCATCATCGCCGGCGGGCACACCGTGGACGACGACGAGCCCAAGTTCGGCCTGGCGGTGATGGGGTCCGTGCACCCCGACCGGCTGGGGCGCAAGGGCGGCGCCCGCCCCGGCGACCTGCTGCTCCTGACCAAGCCCCTGGGGACGGGCATTATCACGACGGCGGCCAAGGGCGGTGCCGCCGCCGACGCCCACCTGGAGGCGGCAATCCAGTCGATGCTGCTCCTGAACCGCCGCGCGGCCGAGCTGGTGCAGCAGGTGGAGGTGCACGCCCTGACCGACATCACCGGCTTTGGCCTCCTGGGCCACGGCTACGAGATGGCCGAGGCCAGCGGCGCCGCGCTGCGCATCGACTTTGACCGGGTGCCCTTCCTGCCGGGCGCCCTGGAGTACGCCGACCAGTGGCTCTTTCCCGGTGGTGCGTGCAACAACCAACGCACCTACGAGGCCCACGTCACCTTTGACGGCCTGGAGGAAGAGCTGCAAATGCTCCTCCTGACGCCCGAGACCAGCGGCGGCCTGCTCGTCGCCCTGTCGCCCGGCGAGGCCGGCCGTTACCAGGCCCTGGCCCGGGCGGCGGGCCAGGACGTGTGGCGCATCGGCGAGGTGGTAGAGGGCACCGGCATCCAGGTCGTCCGATCCTGACGGCCCTCCCGGCTTCCCCGGCCGGCTCCAACCCTCCCCGGACACTTTCGTTCCGGGAAGAACCGTGGTACAATGCCCGCCGATAGATCGACGAGGAGAACGACGAGGACGCATTATGATTGCACTCGGCATTGACACCGGCGGTACCTACACCGACGCGGCCCTGGTGGACCACGACACCGGCCGTGTCCTGTGTGCGGCCAAGGCCCTGACCACGCGCCGCGACCTGTCCATCGGCATCGGCGAGGCCATGGACGCCGTCCTGCAACGGCCCGAGGCGGCCGGCGCCGGCCCGGTGGGCATTGTGGCCGTCTCGACCACGCTGGCGACGAACGCCATCGTTGAGGGCCAGGGCAGCCGCGTCTGCCTGGTGCTCATCGGCTACGATCCGGAGTTGATCCACCAGTACGGCTTCGAGCACGAGCTGGTGACCGACGACGTGGTCTATATCGACGGCGGGCACGACATCCACGGCGACGCCGTCACGGCCCTGGACGAGACCGCGTTGCGCCAGGCGGTCCTGGCCCGAAAGGACCAGGTGGACGCCTTTGGCGTGTCCAGCTATTTCGGCGTGCGCAACCCCGAACACGAGATCCGGGCCAGCGCCCTCATCGAGGAGCTGACCGGGCTGCCGGTGACGTGCGGCCACGAGCTGACCACCCGCCTCAACTCGGTGCGGCGGGCGACGACGGTGGCCCTCAACGCCCGCCTGGTTCCTCTGCTGCGCGAGCTCATCGACACCCTGCGCCACAGCCTGGCCGAGCGCCAGATCGTCGCGCCGTTGATCGTGGTTAAGGGCGATGGCTCGCTGGTCCGTGCCGAGTGGGCCATGCAGCGGCCCATCGAGACCATCCTCTCAGGCCCTGCGGCCAGCGCCGTGGGCGCCTGGCACCTGGCCCAGCAGGCCCCTTCGGACCTGCCCGGTGGCGACCCGGCCGGCAACCTGCCCGCGGTGTGGGTGGTGGACGTGGGCGGCACGACCACGGACATTGCCGGGCTCCGGGAGGGACGGCCCCGCCTGAACATCGAGGGCGCCCAGGTGGGCCGCTGGCGCACCATGGTCGAGGCCGTGGACGTCTATACCGTGGGCCTGGGCGGCGACAGCCAGGTGAAGGTTACGTCTGACCGGCGGCTGTCCATCGGCCCGCAGCGCGTGGTGCCCGTCAGCCTGTTGGCCAGCCAGCATCCGGAGGTCGTGGAGGACCTGCGCAACCAGGCCATGGTGCCGCCCCGCGAGGACGTGGCCGCGGCCTTTCTCATGGCCCGCCGCCCGCCCAGGCGGCAGCTCCAGGTCGACGAGCTGAGCCTCATCGAGCGGCTGGCCCGGGGACCCCTCTCCCTGTCGTTCCTGATGCGCGAGTCTCGGTTCGGCGCGCTCATCCTGCGCCGTATCGACACGCTGGCGTCGGAGCGGCTGGTGATGCGCGCCGGCTTTACGCCCACCGACGCACTCCACGCCCTTGGCCGGCTGGACGTGTGGAACGCAGAGGCGGCGCGGCTGGCTGCCCAGGTCCTGGCCGCCCAGGCGCGCAAGCCGGTGGAGCGCTTTTGCGAGGAAGTGGTGGAAGGCGTCTCCAGGCGGGCGGCCGCCGCCCTGGTGAGCAAGGCCCTGAGCGACGAGGCCCACCCGCCCCATTGGGACGAAGAGCCCACGGCGGCGCTCCTCCTGGAGCGGGCGCTGAACGGCAGCGGCCCCGAGCGCGACCTGGACTTTTCCCTGACCCTGCGGCGGCCCATGGTCGCCATCGGCGCTCCCGTCGAGGCCTACATGCCCCGCGTGGCCCGGCAGTTGAACACCAGCCTGCTCATCCCACCCCACGCCGGCGTGGCAAACGCCGTCGGTGCCGTCGTGGGCGGGGTGGTGCAGCGCCAGAGGGTGCTCATCACACCCCTCGATGGCGGCGAGCACCTGCGCGTGCACCTGCCCGACGGCGTGCACGACCTGTTCGAGCTGGAAACGGCCGTGGGCTATGCCCGGGAGCAGATGCAGGGCTGGATGCTGGACCTGGCCCGCCAGGCCGGCGCCGACCAGGTCGAGGTTCAGATGGTCCGCGAGGACAAGGCCGTGCCGGTGCACTCGGGCTGGGGCGACCGCATCTACCTGGGCACCGAGCTGATCTTTACCGCGGTGGGGCGACCCAGCCCGGCGCTGTGACCCGCCGCCCCTCTTCCAGCGGCGGCGCGGGCTGGAGAGGGACGATGGACGGGGGAGGAGGACATGAAAAAGTTTATCGGGGTGGCGGGCAACGTGGGCGTCGGAAAATCCTCGCTGACCCGTCTCCTGAGCGCCTACCTGTACTGGGAGCCTTTCTACGAAGCGGTCGACGACAATCCCTACCTCGCCGACTTTTACAGGGACATGCCGACCTGGAGCTTTCACTCCCAGGTCTATTTTCTCTCCCGCCGGCTGGGGCACCACCGCCAGATCGTGGAGCGGCCGGGCACCGTCATCCAGGATCGCACGGTCTACGAAGACGCCGAGATCTTTGCCCGGAACCTCTACCTCCAGGGGCAAATGACCGAGCGGGACTGGAAGAGCTATTGGGACCTGTACCAGACGGTCGTATCCATCCTCCAGCCGCCCGACCTGGTGATCTATTCGCAAGCCTCCGTGCCGGTGCTCCAGGAGCGCATCCGGCAGCGAGGGCGCGACTACGAGCAAGAGATCCATGTGGACTACTTGACGCGCCTCAACGACCTGTACGATGGCTGGGTCGAGAACTTTGTCCTGTGCCCGGTGCTAACCGTCCCCACGGACGACTTTAATTTTGTGACCCACAACTCTCACCTGGAGCTCATCGCCGCGCGCGTCCTGGAAAAGCTCCACGGCAAAGAGGTGGTGGTCTTCAAGTAGGCCGGGTCCGGGTCAGGGTACCCACCGGGCAGGCAGCCATTTTTGCGTGCCCTGGCTGCTCTCCACGACCTTCTCGATAAAGAACACGCCACGCGCCCCGTCATAGACCGTAGGAAAGTCCGACTCTAACGCCGTGGGTTCCCGGCCCTCCTGCCGGGCGCGGATCGTATCGGCCACGTTGCGATAGACGTTGGCAAATGCCTCGAGAAAGCCCTCCGGATGGCCGGCGGGCAGGCGCGACGCCCGCCTGGCCGCCGGGCAGAGGTCGTCGGTGCCCCGCGTCATGAGCTGCACCGGGCCGCCGGCCGGCGTGTAGGCCAGGTCGTTGGGCTGCTGCTGGCGCCAGGCCAGGCCCGCACGGGTGCCCCACACCTTGATGCTCAGGTCGTTTTCGCTGCCCGTGGCAACCTGCGAGGCCACCAGTACCCCCCGGGCGCCGTTGCCGAAGCGGAGCAGCACGTTGGCGTCGTCGTCCAGGCGGCGCCCCGGCACCAGGTGCGACAGGTCGGCGCACACCTCGGCCAGCTCCAGGCCGGTGATGGTGCTCACCAGGTTCTCCGCGTGGGAGCCGATGTCGGCCATGGCCCCGCCCGGGCCCGAGATGGCCGGATCGGTCCGCCAGGCGGCCTGCTTGTGGCCTGTATCCTCCAGCCTGGTTGCCAGCCAGCCCTGGTTGTACTCGACGACCACCTTGCGGATCTCGCCCAGGAGGCCCTCCCGGACCATGTGCCGCGCCTGCTTGACCATGGGATAGCCCGTATAGTTCAGGCTGACCGCCAGGACCGTGCCGGCGGCCTCTACGGCCGCGGCCAGGCGGCGCGCCTCTTCCGTGGTGTGGACCATGGGCTTGTCGATGAGGACGTTGAATCCCGCCGTGACAAAGGCCAGGGCCACGGGAAAGTGCAGGTGGTTGGGCGTCACCACCGACACCAGGTCGAGGCGCTCGCCGGCGGGCAGGGCTCGCTCGCGCTCGAGCATCTCCTGCCAGCTCCCGTAGGCGCGCTCTCGGGCGATCCCGAAATCGGCGGCCGATAGCCTGGCCCGTTCGGGGGTGGACGACAGCGCCCCGGCGACCAGGGCGATGCCGCCGTCCAGGGTGGCGGCCCGGTAGTGCGTGGCGCCGATGAACGAGCCCCGCCCGCCCCCGACCATGCCCATCCTGAGCCTGCGCGGCGCCGGCGTCGTGCTGTCCTCGGCCATTCTCTCTGCTCCTCTCATCAGGTCTTGTGCTGGCTCAGGTGCCGCTCCAGGGCGGCGACCCCCAGCGACAGGGTGACCGTCATCACCAGGTATAGAAAGGCGACGGTGTTATAGGTCTCGAAGAACTTGAAGGTCGAGGCCGAATACACCTTGCCCAACTGCGTGATGTCCTGCACGCCCAGCACCGAGACCAGCGCCGAGTCTTTGAGCATGGCCACGAACTCGTTGCCCAGGGGCGGCAGGACGTTGCGCACGGCCTGGGGCAGGATGATGCGCCGCATGGCCTGGGCGTGGGTCATTCCCACGGCCAGCGCGGCCTCCATCTGCCCCCTGGGGATCGACTGGATCCCGGCGCGAAAGATCTCGGAGATAAAGGCGCTGTAGCCGATGGTCAGCGCCAGGACGGCCCGCACCGTGAAGTCAAGCTGGCGGACGTTGAGGGGCTGGATGACCCCCGCCTCGATGAGGGGCCCGCCCAGCCAATTGACGGCCGTGACTACCGCCGGGGCGCCCACGAAGGCGATATAGTATAGAAGGACCAGCATGGGCACACCGCGCACGATCTCGACGTAGAACGAGGTCACCTCCAGGAGCAGGCGGTTGCGAGAGATGCGCAGCAGGCCCACCGCCAGCCCGAGGAGCATGGCGGCTACATAGGCGATAATCGACACCGTGATGGTGGTGTCCAGCCCCCTGGCCGTCGCCACAAAGATGATCCGATAATCTCCGTTGTTGGCCACCATCCACAGGAACAGGATGGCCAGCAGGATGGCGAACAGCAGCCACAGGGGCATCCGGCTGAGCCGCCCGGTGAAGGGCAGCAAGTGGGCTCTCGAGCCCCGGTGATCGTTTCTCATGGCACCTCACGTGGGGAAAATCCGGCCCCGTCGCCGCTGCAGGTCCGGGGCTCCTGGCGCGCAAGAACCCCAGGCGCTGGCCGGGTGCGGCGCACTGCTACCAGTGCGCCGCACCCGAACCTGTTATTGGGCCGACGGCTCGTACAGGAAGAACCAGCGGTTGTTGAGATACTCCAGGTACCCATCCTCCTCCATGGTCTCGATGGCGGCGTTAAAGGGCTCGACCAGGTCGGAGCCGGGGGTAAAGATAAAGCCAAACTCCTCGGTGCCCAGGGGCTCGCCGACGATCTTGAGCTGGTCGGGGTTGGCGCCGATGTAGCCGCGGCT
>JAAYZQ010000187.1 GCA_012514775.1 Anaerolineaceae bacterium | reverse complement strand
GGACGCCCTGCCCCCGGCCGAGTATGCCCGCATCTACCACGACGTCTACCAGTTTCTCAATGGCCGAGACCAGAGCGCCCGCGTGGCAGCCGGCGGCATCGTCCAGCCCACTCCACTTCGCCTTCAATACCTGGATCTCGTCCTGGCGGCCTACCGGGCCCTTTACGATCACGAGCTGCCCGCCGACCTGTGGCACATCCACAACGCCATCCTCAACGAGGTGAGCTGTGCGTATGACCCGGACAACTGCTGGGGCGCACAGATCCCGCCCGGCATTGAGACCAACGTCGGCGTGCGCCGGGATATCGACGACAACGACGACCTGGATGCCTTCAAGGCCCAGATCTGGGCCTTTCGCCAATGGATGGCCGACCGTGGCTACGCGGGCCTGCCCGTCGTCGTCTCCGAATTCGGCGTGCTCATGCCCGCGGAATACGGCTTTGACCCGCCCCGGGTGAACGCTTACATGAGCGGCACCTTTGACTTCCTGGCCGCGACGGAGGATCCAGTCCTGGGCGATCCCCTGGACGGAGGCCGCCTCGTGCAGCGCTGGGCGTGGTTCAGCCTGGACGTGCCACCCTTCGAGACGGACCCAAAGGGCTTCAACGGCAACCTCTTTGACCTCAAGACGGCGGCCATCACCGAGCACGGCCTCCAATACGAGGCGCTGACCGCCGGCCTGCCTGCCCTCGACTATGCCGAGCTGGCGTTGGTTCGCTGGGAGGTGCCGGCCGTGGGCCGGCCGCTGTCCCCCACAGCGACCGTCACCCTGCCGGTGACCGTGCGCCTGGGCAACAGTGGCACGAGCCCGACCGGCGCCTTCCTGGTGAGCCTGCAGTATGCCGGGCCGCGCCAGGGAACCCTGGAGAAAACTGTTCCCGGCCTGGCGGCCTCGGGTTCTACAGAGCTGACCTTCAGCCTGACCGACCTGGCCCCCGGCGTCTATGACCTGCAACTGACCATCGATGCCCTCGGCCAGGTAAACGAGCCGGCCGAGTGCGACAACCAACCCCATCGCCGGCTCGTCGTACCCTTGCACGTCGCCCACCTGCCTGTCGTCGCAAACGGGGCGGCGGCGCCCGCTCGTGACCTCGTCCTCTCCTCGCCGACGGAAGGGGACTCGCCCCCCCCTTCCCTTGTAGGGAAGGGAGCTGGGGAGTTGGGTGTGCCCGCCCTCCGCGAGTTCCCCTTGCCGCAATCCGGCAGCTATCCCGGGCAGCTCGCCCTGGAGGCCGGCGGCGGGGCGGTGTGGGTCACCGAGCGAGACGGCAACCGCCTGGGCCGTTTCGACGTTGCGGCCGAGGAGTGGACCGAGTACACCATCCCCACTGCGGGCAGCCAACCCTGGGGATTGGCCCTGGACGGCGCGGGCGGGCTGTGGTTCGCCGAGTCGGCGGGCAACAAGATCGGCCGGCTGGACCTGGCGAGCGGAACCATCGACGAGTACCCGGTGCCGACGCAGGATAGCGAGCCGTGGGAAGTGGCCATGGCCGCGGGCTACGTATGGTTCACCGAGCGGGCGGGCAACAAGATCGGAGGACTGGACCCTGCCAGCGGTGTCATCACCGAGCACCTCCTAAAGTCCACCAACCCCCGTCCCTCCGGCCTGTCTGCCGCCGCGATTTCGTACCCTTGGGGCGATCTCTGGTATCTCTGGTTTGCCCAACCGGGGGCCAACCTGCTAGGCTTCATGCGCCTGGACGACAACTTTATCGGCGAGGTGGCGCCCCCTACTCTCAACAGTGCCCTCCAGGACGTGGCCTGGGATGGTCTCTTTCCCTGGATCACGGAGCGGGCAACGAACAAGCTCGCTGCATATTATTTCGGCACAGCCCTGGGTTGGAGGGAAATACCCGTGAGCACCCCCGATAGCGAGCCGTATGGCATCACCCTCCAGGGCAGCGACGTGGTGTGGTTCACCGAGCGGGCGGGCAACCGCCTGGGACGCTATCAGGTTTCTACGGGCGTGCTGGTCGAGTACGGGCTGCCCACCCCGGGGGGCCAGCCCACGGACGTCGCCGTAGACGCAGACGGCTGCGCCTGGTACGCGGCTGCAGGGGCCAACCGCATCGGGCGGTTGTGTCCCTGGGCGCTGGACCAGACCTACCTGCCCCTGGTGCTTCATTAGGTGCCGATCATGATCGATTGGTGGGGTGTTTTCTACAACGCGCTCTGGATCCTGGGCCTGGCCCTGATGCTGGCCGCCTTTAGCATGGCCACGTTTCGCGCCTCGCAGGCGGGCCGTCGCCTGGGGGACGAGCTGGCCGCGCCGGCTTTGCAGGTACCCCTGTTGGCCGGCCTGCTGCTCTTTTGCCTGGGGCTGCTCCTGGCCGGCCGGTCCTGGTGGGAGCGGCTCCTGTGGGGGGCGCTGGCGCTCATCACGGCAGTGGTCCTGGCTCGCCAGGGACTCTTGATGGCGAGATCTGGCCGGGAGCCGGCCACCGAGGCGGCATCCGGCAGCGCGGCCCCGGCGGATCCCCCGGGGCCCGAGCCCACGCGCCGCCGGGCGGGGTGCCTCCTCCTGGCTGCCGGCCTGCTGCTCGTGGGCGGCTGGGCGGCCGTGACGGCCGTGCAGCTTTATGGGCACGGGCGCTCGCTGCTGGGGCACATGCGCGCCCTGGAGAGTTTGGCCGCCGGTGACCTTTCCTCCCTGGACATGGCGGTTCTGGCCGGTGCCGGGGAGCACCTGGGGGGCATGCGTCGCGATCTGGAGGGCATCGACGCCCGGTTGGGTCCCCTGCCGCAAGCCGGCAGGTTGCTGGTCTGGGTGCCGGGCTACGGGGGCGACCTGGCGGCCGCGCCCGACCTCCTGGACCTGGCAGTGGGCGTGTCCGCCGCCGGAGATCGCACCTTCCAGGCCCTGTCCCCGGCCCTGGACCTGCTGGAGGGTGGGGCCGATGGCAGCCCGGCCCTTCTGTCGGCCGGCGAAAAGATGCTGCCCCTCCTCGTCGAGGCACGGCCCGCGCTGGAGCAGGCCCGGTCGGACCTGGTCGCCGTGGAGCAGGCGCGGGAGAGGATCGACGCGGCTGCCCTCTCGCCGCGGGTGGCGGGACTCGTGGCGCGCCTCGACGACATCCTGCCCTTGTTCGGGGCCGCCGTCGACGGAGCCCTGCTCCTGCCCGACCTCCTGGGTGCCGACGGCCCGCGCACCTACCTCGTCATCGCCCAGAACAACCAGGAACTGCGGGCCACGGGCGGTTTTATCAGCGGTGTTGGCGAGCTGCGCGTCGCCGGCGGGCGGCTCGAAGGTTCCGCCGGCGGGCAGGGAGGCCTGGACTTTCGGGACAGTTATGCCGTGGACAACCTGGCGGTGCCCCACGAAGTGGCCCCGGACGATTTTCAGCACGTCCTCATGGGAGACCTGATCTTTTTCCGGGACGCCAACTGGGACCCGGACTTCTCCACTTCGGCCCGGCGGGCACTGGAGATCTATGCCCGGGACCAGGGGATAGAGGCCGATGGCGTCGTCGCCCTGGACCTATCGGCCCTCAGGCTGCTGGTCGATGCCGCCGGTCCCCTGACCGTGGCGGGGGTCGACGAGCCCGTGGACGGCGGCAACGTGATGCGCGTCATCCAGGGGCAGTGGAGCCAGCCTGTAGGCAGCGATGGCGAGGACTGGTGGCTGCACCGCAAGGACTTTATGGGCGACGTGGCTGCTGCCCTCATCGGCCGGATGCGCGAGCCCCGGGGGGTCGACCCGGCTGCCCTGGTGGCTGCCGTCAAGCGCGCCCTGGACGAGAAACACCTGCTCGTCTACCTGCCCGAATCCGAGGCCGCCGCCTTGCTCCGGGCCCGCAACTGGGACGGCGGCTTGCCGGCTCCCGGCCTCGCAGGCGATTTCCTGATGCTGGTGGACAGCAACGCCGGCTTTAACAAGGTGGACGCCCGGATCGACCGCGCGCTCCACTACCAGGTCGACCTGGCGGCCGCCGGGCCGGCCCGCGCGCACCTGGCCGTCACCTACCGCCATCAGGGCAAGAAGCCGGTGGGCGACTGCGTGCAAGAAGCCCGCTACGGCGACGCATACGAGGACATGCTGGAGCGCTGCTATTGGGATTACGCTCGCCTGTACGTCCCGGGAGGCAGCCGGCTGGTGCAGGGACAGGAACTGCCGGCCGGGCCGGCAGGCAGCCTCGCCGCCCGGAGCGGTGCGTCGCCGTCGCTGCAGCCCGCCCTGGAGGCAGGCAATTGGGCAACCTGGACTGCCTTTTTCTCGCTGGCGCCCGGCCAGGAACACACGGTCGCCTGGCGGTACGAGCTGCCTGCGGAGGCCATCCTGTCCCGGCCCGACGGGCTCCTGGAGTACCGCCTGCGGGCTGCCAAGCAGCCGGGAACCGAGGCCGTCCCCCTGCGCCTGGAGATCCGGCTGCCCGACGGCGCCGAGCTGGTGCAGGGCACGCTGGTGGTCGAGACCGACCTGCGCGAGGATCGCGAGTTTGCGATCGTGTACCGCCTGCCACAGGCAGGGACCGAGACGGAGGGGCAGCCTTGAGTGCGCCGGGCGGTGAGAGGAGGAGTACCTTGAACGAGAGCAAACGAGACCGCCGGATCCTGGCCCTGGCCCTGGCGGCCGTCCTTGCCCTCCGGCTGCTGGCCTGGGTGGGCGGCGATGCCAGCCCGGCTTACGCCGGCCAGACGATCCCCACCCGGACGCCCACGGGCCAGCCGGTTACCCCGCCGCCCGAGGCGCCCACTCGCACGCCCAGGCCGCCAGAGCCTACTGACGAGCCGCCGGCGCCGACCTCCCCACAGCCGACCGCTGCCGGGCCGACCGGCACGCCGGTGCCCGAGAGCAGCCCTTCGCCGGCCAGCTCCTCTCCGGCGCCCGCCTCCGCCGCGGTTACGCCCACCGAGGCGCCGAGCGCCTCGCCCACGGCGTCCAGGTCTCCGGCTGCGGCGAGTGCCACGGACGAGCCCACCGTGGCGCCGTCTCCCTCTGCCGGCCACACCGCCACTCCGCCACCGCCGAGCGCCACGCCCGAGCCGCTGCCCACGACGCCCTCCGTGGCCGATGAGACGGAGGGCGATGCGCTGGAGGTCACCCAGGGAGAAACTCGGGACCTGGCCGCGGTCTTGTTGTCGCCGTGCCTCTGGATCGGCCTGGGGCTGCTCCTCATGGCCGCCGGGGCAGCCATCCTGCTCACCAGGCGGGCTGCCCGGTGAGAGGGCGGGCGAGCACGGTTCTGGCCCTGGCCCTTCTGGCCGGCGGCCTGGCCCTCGTGGCCGGCGGGCTGTTCGCCGCCTTGCGCCCCGGAGGGCTGGCTGTTCTGCGGGCCACACCTCTTTCCACGACCACCCCGCAGCCGACCCTCACCGAGCCGATCCTTCCCCCACCACCGACCGGCACCCCGTCTCCCACGGCGAGCCCGCCGCCCGCCGTCGTCACCGCCTCGACGCCTGGAACCACGGCGGCGGTGAGCACGGCCGCCCCGCTGCCCTCGCCCGAAGAGGACCCTGCCGCGCCGGTGCCCCGGGCAACCGACACCTCGACACCCTTGCCCAGCTCCCCGGCAAGCCCGACTCCGGCCCCAACCCCTTTGCCCTCGGCGCTACCCGCCACGCCGACGACAGTGCCGGCCTCCCTCTATTCCTTGCGCGAGCGGGTGGGGCTGGGCACTGGGGGCCAGCGGGTCACCGCCGAGATCGCAAACCTGTTGGGCTTTGGCTGGTACCTGGACTGGGCCGTGCGACCTGCCGGCTTTCGCTCGGGCGGGGTCAGCTACATGCCCATGATCCGCCTCCAGGACGGGCAGATCCATCCCTCCGGCGACGCCCTCCTGGCCGCCGTGGATGCACTGCCCGGTGCCCTGTGGCTCATCGGGAACGAGCCCGACGTCAAGTGGCAAGACAGCGTCACAGCCGAGGCCTATGCCGAGGCTTACCATGGCCTCTATGCCCTCCTCAAAGGCCGCGATCCCACCTGCCAGGTGGCCATCGGCGGCGTTTCGCAGCCGACGCCCTTGCGCCTGCGCTACCTCGACCGCATCCTGGAGGTCTACCGCCAGCGCTACGGGCAAGAGATGCCCGTCGACGTCTGGAACGTGCACAATTTCGTGCTTCGAGAGGAGCGGGGCAGTTGGGGGGTGGACATTCCGCCCGGAATGGACGACGCGGCCGGGCGCCTGTACGAGATCGGCGACCACGACGACCTGGAGTTGTTTCGCCGGCAGCTCGTCGAGTTCCGGCGCTGGATGAAGGAGCGGGGCCAGCAGAACAAGCCCCTCATCGTCACCGAATATGGCATTCTCATGCCCAACGAGTACGGCTTTCCTCCCGAGGCCGTCCGCCAGTTCATGCTGGGCACCTTCGAGATCATGCGCACGCTCCGGGACCCTGCGTTGGGCTATCCCGCGGACGGCGGCCGCCTCGTGCAGCGTTGGTGCTGGTTCAGCCTCCAGGACGATCGCTACCCCACGGGCGACCTGTTCGATCCCAACTCAGGGCGGCTCACCTTCGTAGGGGAGGCGTTTGCCCGCTATACACAACCCTAGTCGTTGCCACTTCTATTGGATCGCCTCGCGCGGGAGTCTTGCAGTTTATCCCCGGATTACGCGTAACAACTTGCCACATGATCAATGTTTGCCCCTAAATATCTTGACAAATTTGCAGATTTGCCGTATAATTGCCTCTGTAATTAGGAGGTGGCAATGCTAATCGAGTTTCGCCTCAAAAACTTCAAGTCGTTCCGGGACGAACAAGTACTTAGCCTGGTTGCGAGTGCAGATCACTCACTCCCCCAAAACGTGGTCGAGTTGCCAGGTGACAAGAAACTGCGCGTTTTGAAGAGCGCGGTACTGTATGGTGCAAATGCTTCGGGCAAGACAAATTTGCTAGATGCACTCATATTTGTCAGGCACTTTGTGCGTTCCTCTGCCACGAAGGAACCAAGCGAAAAGATCGAGGTCAGTCCCTTTCTGCTGGAAAGTGAGACGTCGCACTCTCCCAGCCTGTTTGAACTCACTTTTCTACAGGAAGGTACGATCTATCAGTACGGCTTTGCAGTTGATGAAACGAAAGTGCATCAGGAGTGGCTGACGTCCTACCCTAAAGGCCGTCCTCGAAAACTCTTTTCTCGCTCCATTAACGAGGATGGATCAGAGAGCTACGAGTTTGGCCCGCATTTGCGCGGTGAAAAGGAAAAGCTCAGGGAGTTCACGCGCCCAAACGCCTTGTTTCTGTCGGTGAGCGCCAGGTTCAACAATCCACAGTTGACGGTGGTTTACGGATGGTTCTCGAAGCAACTCAAGAGCCTGGATGCTCACGAAGACTCTGGAAACTTGGGGATTCCGTGCCGCATCGTGGAGGAGCGGCCAGCATTGCTTGCAGATCTAAAAAGGATGCTGGTGCGTGCCGATCTCGGTATCGTGGATGTTGACATTGAGGTGAACCCGCTCCAGTTGGATACTCTTCCAGACCAGGTGCCTGATGAGCTCAGGGCATTTCTCACAGCTCTGGCGGCCGATGCTGCAAGCTCAGTAAAACAGATATCAGTAGGAGTTTTTCACCAGGGCACTGAAGGCCGCATTAGGTTCGATATGGAAACAGAGTCGAACGGCACACGTCAGTTCTTCTGCTTGAGTGCCGTGACTCTTTCGGTCATTGCGGATGGTGCCGTGCTCATTGTCGATGAACTGGACGCAAGCATGCACCCACTACTGGTCCGATGGTTGGTGCAGCTCTTTCACGATCCCGAGAGCAATCCCCAAAATGCCCAGCTCATCTTTAACACGCACGACACCACATTACTGAGCGCTTCTCTGTTTCGCCGAGATCAGATCTGGCTCGTCGAGAAAAACCGCGACGGAGCATCGGTTGCGTACTCCCTGCTGGAATATCGGCCCAGGAAGGATGAGGCGCTGGAGAAGGGATACTTGCAAGGCAGGTACGGTGCTATTCCTTTCCTTGGCTCGCCTGCTCACTCGGTGATTGATAGTGGCGAAGCATAGGAAACCATCCGGCAAGAGCTCTGGGTTCGGCAATCCCAGGCCGCTGGGGGCACTGCGCCGCCGGCCCGGCCGCAGACAACCTCTGAAGAGACTCGTGATCGTTTGTGAGGGCGAGAAGACAGAGCCGTTGTACTTTGAGGCGCTGCGCAAGGAGCAGCGTCTCTCCAGCATCGACATCAAGATCGTCAAGAGCCGGAGTGCTCCCACCTATATTGTTCAGGAGGGCATTCGACAAAAGAAGGAGCTTGACGATGAGCGAGACGAGGTGTGGTGCGTGTTCGATGCCGAGTGCCGTGCCGCCGAGGCTCCTTTTCAACAGGCCGTGGCCGCCTCGCGCTCGCAAGGCCTGGAGTTGGCGGTGTCCAATCCTGCGTTCGAGTACTGGTATATTCTACACTTTGTGTGTACGGACCGTCCCTTTGGCACGGCGGACGAGTGCTTTCGAGAGCTGCAGACACACCTTCCGGGCTATGAAAAGGCGCGTCCCGTTTTCGATGAGCTGAAGGAGAGGCTGGCCGATGCCCTGGCCAATGCAGATAGGCTGCGACAAAATGCTTCCGACTCCTGGCAAACCTTTCCCAACCCCAGCACAGGCGTCGACGTCTTGGTGCACAGCATCCGCGATCTGCTCAATGACCGATAGGTCACCAACTCCGCCCAGACCGCCGGCTTACTACAAAAGGGCTCCCGTTTGGGAGCCCTTTTTTGGCTGGGGGACAGGGATTTGAACCCCGGTGCCGTGATCCAGAGTCACGTGTCCTGCCGCTAGACGATCCCCCATCGTGGGCCGGGTGCTTTCACCCGGCCTCAGCCATCGGGCCAATATTAGCACAAAACGGCCCGCGTGACAAATCCAGCGCTTCTTGAGGACCGCCGGACGCTGCCCGGCCGGCACCCCTCACGCGCTCTGGGCCTCGATCTTGGCCCAGGTGTCCTTCAGCGACACGGTCTGGTTAAAGACCAGCTTGCCGTCCGACGAGTCGGGATCGATGCTAAAATAGCCGAGCCGCAGGAACTGGTAGTGGCTGCCCGGCTCGCTGCCGGCGAGGCTGGGCTCCACCTTGCTGTCCGACAGGATCTCGCGCGACTTTGGGTTGATGTTCTTCTTCCAGTCCTCGCCTTCGGGCACATCCATGGGCATCGGCACGCTGAACAGTCGATCGTAGAGGCGCACCTCGGCGTCCAGGGCGTGCGCGGCCGACACCCAGTGAAGGGTGCCCTTGACCCGGCGGCCATCGGGTGTGCTGCCGCCGCGGCTCTCCGGGTCGTACGTGCACTGCAACAGGACCGGGTTTCCTGCCTCGTCCTTGACCACCTCGTTGCAGGTGATATAGTAGGCGTGCTTCAGGCGCACCTCTCGGCCGGGCGCCAGGCGGAACCACTTGCGCGGCGGGTCCTCGCGAAAGTCGTCCTGCTCGACGTATAGCTCCCGGGAAAAGGGGACCATGCGGACGCCGGCGCTCTCGTCCTCCGGATTGTTGATGGCCTCCAGCTCCTCGACCTGGCCCTCGGGATAGTTCTCGATGACGACGCGCAGGGGGCGCAGCACGGCCATGACCCGGGGCGAGCGCTTGTTCAAGTCCTCGCGCAAACAGTACTCCAGCAGCGCCACGTCCACCACACTGTCGGCTTTGGCGATGCCGATGCGGTCCATGAAGTCGCGGATGGCCTCTGGTGTGTAGCCCCGCCGGCGCAGACCGGCGACCGTGGGCATCCGCGGGTCGTCCCAACCGTCCACGTGTCCCTCCTGGACCAACTGGAGCAGGTAGCGCTTGCTCAACACTGTGTAGCTCAGGACGAGGCGCGCGTACTCGATCTGGCGCGGGTGAAAGATGCCCAACTGCTCCAGGAACCAGTTGTAGAGCGGCCGGTGCTCTTCGTATCCCAGGTCGCACATGGAGTGCGTTACCTGTTCGATAGAGTCGGACTGGCCGTGCGCCCAGTCGTACATCGGATAGATGCACCACTTGTCGCCCGTGCGATGGTGGGGCTTGTGGATGATGCGGTACATGACCGGGTCGCGCATGTTCATGTTGCCCGACTGCATATCGATCTTGGCCCGCAAGACGCAGGCGCCTTCCTCGAACTCGCCGGCGCGCATCCGCTCAAAGAGGTCCAGGTTCTCCTCGACGGACCGGTTGCGATAGGGGCTCTCGCGGCCCGGAACGCCAAAGGCTCCCCGGTACTCCTTGATCTCTTCGGGGCTCAAGCTGTCGACGTAGGCCTTGCCATCCTTGATGAGCTGGACCGCCCACTCGTAGAGCTGTTCGAAATAGTCCGAGGCGTAATATTCCCGGTCTCCCCAATCGTAGCCCATCCAGCGCATGTCGTTCTTCTGGGCCTCTACGTAGTGCGCCTCTTCCTTGGCCGGATTCGTGTCGTCAAAACGCAGATTCGTCTCGCCCCCAAAGTCGGCGGCAACGCCGAACTGGATGTTGATGCCCTTGACGTGCCCGATGTGCAGGTAGCCGTTGGGCTCGGGGGGGAACCTGGTGCGCACCCACTGGAACCGCCCGGTGCGCAGGTCCTCCGCCACAGCCTCGCGGATAAAGTCAGTCGAAGTTGGCGTCTCGATTTCGCTCATCGTTGTTCTCTCCTTCTCGCACGCCCGGCCAGGAACGTGCTCGTCTGCGATTGCTATACGGAAACGGGCACGCGGGGTGCCCGTTTTCGTGGCTCGGAACGGGGGCTTGACGTGGGTGCGTCCTGCCACCCGTCTATCCCCCAAGCGACAGTCGCAATTTTAACACATAACTGCCGCGCTGGCAAGTTGGTTCACGCCCCACCAGTCGCCGGCAGGGTCGTGGCCAGCTCTTCCGCCCGCCGCAGCCGCCCCAGCGATCGCTCCCGCCCCAGGACGGCCATGGTCTCCAGGAGGGGTGGTGAGACCTGCTCGCCCGTGAGAGCCACCCTCAGGACGCCAAAGAGCTGCCCGGCCTTGAGCTGCAACTCGTCGGCGAGGGCGCGCAGGGGCGGCTCCGTGGTCTCGACCGCGAAATCGGGCAGCGCCGCCAGGGTCTCGCGCGCCCGCTGCAGGGCCAGCCGCGTCTGTTCCACGCTCATCTTTTTGCCCACGAGGTTGGCGGGCTCGTAGGCCATCTCCTCGCGGAAGAAAAAGGCTGCCTTATCCACCGCCTCTTTCAGCGTCTTGATCCGCTCCTGGATCAGGGGGGCCACGGGTTCCAGGTCGGCCTGGGTCACCTGGAAGCCGGCCTGCACCATGAACGGCACCAGCCGCCCGGCCAGCTCCCGGGCGCTCAACTGGCGGATATAGTAGCCGTTCATCCACTCCAGCCGCTCGTAGGAAAAGCGCGCCGGCGACTTGTTGATGCCCGACAGGTCAAAATAGCGGATCAGCTCTTCCCGCTGAAAGATCTCGGTCTTGTCGTCATAGCTCCATCCGACGCGGGCCAGGTAGTTCACCATGGCCTCGGGCAGATAGCCCTCGCGGCGGAACTCGCGGATCTCGACGCCGCCGTGGCGCTTGCTCAGCTTGCCCTGGCCCGTGGGCGCCAGGATCAGGGGCAAATGGGCATAGATGGGCAGCTCCCAGCCCAGGGCCTTGTACAACTGCACGCGCTGGGGCACCGTGGGCAGCCATTCGTCGCCGCGCATGATGTGGCTGATCTCCATCAGGTGGTCGTCGACGACGACGGCCAGGTGATAGGTCGGAAAGCCGTCGCTCTTGAGCAGAACCACGTCCTCCATGGTCTGGTTCTCGACGGTGATGGTGCCATACACCACGTCGTGAAAGGATGTCTGGCCTTCCAGGGGGGCCTTGAGGCGGACGACGGGCACAATGCCTTCGGCCTCGGCCTCGGCTCTTTCGGTGGCAGTGAGGGTGCGGCAGCGCCTGTCGTAGCCAATCTGCTCCTTGTTGGCGCGCTGCGCCTCGCGCAGGCCTTCCAGGCGCGCCGGCGAGCAGTAGCAGCGATAGGCGTGGCCCTCTTGCACCAGCCAATCGGCATAGCGCTGATACAGGTGCAGCCGCTCCGACTGGACATAAGGGCCGTAGTCGCCGCCCACCTCGGGGCCCTCGTCCCAATCGAGCCCCAACCAGCGCAGGCTGGCCACCAGGTCGGGAATGGCCTCGGGATTGAAGCGCGTGCGGTCGGTATCCTCCACGCGTACGACGAACTTGCCCCCGTGCTTGCGGGCAAAAAGCCAATTGAACAGCGCCGTGCGGGCCGAGCCGACGTGGAGATAGCCCGTAGGGCTGGGCGCGATGCGAACGCGAACCGGTTTGTCGCTCACCTGGACCTTCTGCTCCTTGACAGTGCTGTATGGTGGCGCCTAGTATACCACAGTTCACCTGGATGGCAACCTGTTGGGGTGCGTGGTTTCTGGCTGTGGACGATCCGGCGGGAGGGCGAGCGGCGGTTGCGCCAGGCCTATGGCTCGTTCGACAAGAGCCGGGCCTGGACGGCCTCCAGGGATGCACCGGCGGTGATGATGCGGGGGGCAAAACCCAGGGCCTGCCAGAAGCCGGCGGCCTCGTCGTTGCCGATGACGTAGCGCAGCGAGAGGTCGGTCACTCCCTCCTGGACGAAAAAGCGGCACACCTCGGCCACCAGGCGGGTGGCGATGCCCTGGCGGCGATGGTCGGGCCGCAGGTAGACTTGGTCCACGTTGCCGGCCACGGCCGGGTCGTAGCGGTGGTTGGCCACGACGCGCCCGAATGCGACGCCGACGACGCCCTCGTCCCGGTGCTCGGCGACAACCGCCGTGCTCCCGGCTGCGTTCAGGCGGTTGGCGATCTGGGCACGCAGCCCCTTTCGGGCTTCGGGCTTCATGCGCCACAGGCCGGGGTTGGCCTCCTCGAGGTGATCCTGTAGCTCCAGGAGCAGCTCCGCAAGGCGGTCGAGGTCGGAGGCGCCGGCCGGGCGGACGACGTACATGTCGCGCATCTCCACTCCGGCTAATCGAACTCGAGCTTCTTGTGGCGCATGGCGACGCTCTCTACCAGCCCGACGCCCAGGATGAGCGTCAGGAAAGAGCTCCCACCATAGCTCACGAAGGGCAGGGGGATGCCCGTGACCGGCATGAGTCCCAGGTTCATGCCGATGTTGATGGCGCTCTGGAAAAAGATCAGCCCGGCGATCCCGGAGACCAGGAGGCGGCCAAAGGTGTCCCGTGCCTGCCCGGCGACCTGCAGCATGCGCCACAGGAGGAAAAAGATCAGCCCGATCATGGCCACCGCGCCCAGAAAGCCCAGCTCCTCGGCGGTGACGGCAAAGATGAAATCGGTGTGGCGCACCCGCAGAAAATGGAGCTGGCTCTGGGTTCCGTGCGTCAGGCCCTTGCCCGTCCAGCCGCCGGAGCCAATGCTCACCAGGGCCTGGTGAACGTTGAAATAGGAGTCGGGGTCGCTGTTGGGATTGATAAAGAGGAGGAGGCGCTTTTGCATGTACACCTCCAGGTTCATCCACACCAGGGGCAGGGCCGCAACTCCACCGCCGATGAGGAGCAAAAGGTAACGAAAGCGGATGCCGGCCATCCAAATCATGGCGAACCAGATGGCGACCAGGGACAGGGCAGTGCCCAGGTCGGGCTGGAGATAGATCAGGACCATAGGCACGCCCACGAGGCCGAGGGAGGTGATGATGGTACTGAAGCGGTCGCCTCCCTCCTCGCGGTCCTCCAGGAACTTGGCCAGGACGATGATGACCATGATCTTGGACAGCTCGGAAGGTTGGATCGCCCCCGCTCCCAGCCAGCGCTGTGCTCCACCCGACACCTGGCCGATGACAAACACGATGCCCAGGACGCCGAGCATGAGAACATAGAGCGGATTGCGCAGGGTATCGGTAAAGCGCAGGGTGAGGCAGTCAATCAGATAGACGACGGCCAGACCACCGACCAGGACGTAGGGAGTCAAGGACTCCACGGCACCGCCCGTGACTCGGTGCAGTGCTACGTAGGCAGCACCCGCCATCAGGACTACCGCCACGACGACGAGGGTGCGCTGCAGGGGAAGGTCCAGCCTTTCGATCCAGGAACGATCCAGCATGTAGACGACGAGCACCAGGACCGCTCCGACGGCCATGGGCGCCAGGTCGGGCCGGAACATCTGAAGGGAGGGCGATGCCGGCAGGGCGCCCACCTGGTTCATGTGCCAGGAGATGACCAGGACGCCTTCTCCGAGGGCCAGCACCAGGGGAGCCAGGACGGGCATGGGATGCTGCACGATGTCCAGGAGCCGGTAGTCGATGGAGGCCGTTACCAGGAGAATCACCAGGCCAACACCGGCAAACATGATCTGGCGCTGGACTGGATTGTCCAGGCCATCGGTGTTGATCGTGGCGCTATAGATCATGACCACCCCAAAGGCTGCCAGGACCACCAGCCCCAGGAGCATCAAGTAGTCAAAGTTGCGCCAGGAACGCCTAGCCATCGCCCGTCGCCCTCATCCCGGTGGCAGGCTTTTTCGACGCCGAGCGCTCGGCCGGGCCGATGACCGGGATGTCGGCCATGAGCCGGCCGGCGCGTTTGCTCTGGGTAAAGGTCACCTGCACACCATCGGGATCGATTTCGACGTAGCGGGAGATGACGGTGATTAGCTCGTCCTTCATCTTTTCCAGGGTAGAGGCCGAGATCTTGACCCGATCGTGCACCAGCACCAATTGCAGCCGCTCCTTGGCTACCACGCTGCTGCTTGGTTCCTGTTTGCCGAAAAGTCGATCCAGAAAACCCATGCTGCCTCCTTTAACAACCTTGACTATCGCGTCCTGGCGGCGATCAGCCTTTCAACAGGCGCGCAAAGCGTCCGAACACACCCGACGACTCCTTGAGGGCCATGAACGGGATCTCTTGCCCCAGTAGCCGCCCGGCGATGTTGCGGTATGCCTGGCCTGCTGAGGTCTTGCCATCCAGGGCGATGGGCACACCCCGGTTCGTGGCCACCAGGATTTCCTTGTCCTCGGGCACGATCCCCAGGAGGTCGATGGCCAGCAGCTCGACCACGTCCTCGGTGCTCAACATCTGGCCGCGGCGCACCATTTCAGCACTCAGCCGGTTGATGATGAGCACGGCCGGTCCCTTTTCCTCCGCTTCCACCAGGCCCACGATTCGATCCGCGTCGCGGACAGCCGATACCTCGGGGGTGGTCACGATGAGCACCCGGTTGGCGGGAGCCACGGCATTGCGGTAGCCCTGCTCGATGCCGGCCGGCGAGTCTATCAGGACAAAGTCGAAATCAGGGCGCAACTGGTCGCACAACTCTACCATTTGCTCGGGAGAGACGGCCGACTTGTCCCGCGTCTGGGCGGCGGGCAGCAGGTAGAGCTCGGACAGCCGCTTGTCGCGGATGAGTGCCTGCTTCAGCCGGCAGTGCCCTTCCACCACGTCCACCAGGTCGTAGACGATGCGGTTCTCGAGCCCCATGACGACGTCCAGGTTGCGCAAGCCGATGTCGGCGTCGATGATGACCACGCGCTGGCTCAGCATGGCGAGGGCAGCGCCCAGGTTGGCAGTGGTCGTAGTTTTGCCGACCCCGCCCTTGCCGGAGGTTATGGTGATTACAGTCGCACTCATGTCCCGCTCCTATCCACCTTGTCCCAGCGCTCGACGACGATCCGCCCGTTCTGAACGCTGGCCATCTCTGCCGCTTTCGGCGCCCGCCCGCGCTCGGGCGACCGGGCGATCAACGAGGCGATCCGGATCTGGCTGGGGGCCAGTTGTAGGGCACAGATCACGGCCTCCTCGTCGCCCGAGGCGCCCGCGTGGGCAGTCCCCCGGAGCTTGCCCCAGATAATGATGTCGCCGCCGGCCACGATCTCTGCCCCAGGGTTCACGTCGCCGATGAGCACCACGTGCCCGGCGTGGCGCAATGCCTGGCCTGAGCGCAGCGTCCGGTGCAGAACCAGGCCGGGGACCTGGTCCGGCGAGGCCGGGCCGGGCTCCGGCGGGCCGGCCTGCGCGGGGACGATGCTTTCCAGGCCCAGTTCCCGGATGGCAACGAGGGTGGTTGGATGGTCGCTGCCGACCGCCCAAAGGCCCATGCCCAGCGATTCCAGCAGACTGCCGATCTCTTGCAGTTGCTCGGCGGAGAGGGGCCGGTCGCCAACGTGCAGCGCGACCCTTCCCCCACGAAAGAACGATGCCTTGCCCCGCAGCCGGGCTTCCAACTCGGCCGTGACCTCGTGCAGCGGTCCCTCGCCCAGGGTGATGACCAACCCCTCGCTCGTGCCCTTGATCGTTACCCTGTCCACTCTCGTCGGTTGCCCCCTGATCGTGTTTCGCAGCAATCACTCGCCGGGCGGGCCAACTTCGATGGCCATATCGCCCAGGTAGCCCATGGCTCTCTCGAGATCGTCGTTAGCGTAAAAATCCTCCTGGCCGTCCCACGGGTCGTTGGCCCACACTCCCTCGTCGTCGTAGCCGGTGAGGACGACAGCGTGCTGGTAGGCGACCAGGGTAACTGCCTGGCCGTCGACAGTGACCGTCGTCGGGTTGCCCGGCTGGCAGTTGTAGGTGATCCAGGCAACGACCGGGTTGCCCCGGGCCAGGGCGCCTTTGATGCCTGCCAGCCCATCCTCGATGGCCCGGGCATCAAGGCCTTGTTCCCGGAGCACCGCCAGGATGGGCCCGGCATAGACCCCGTAATCCTCGAGCCCGCCCGGCGGCCCGTCGACGCTGCCGCGAAAGCCCAGGTGCGGGTTCGGATGGCGCGGCAGGGTGGCGAGCACCTCTTCCTCGTCCAGGGCTACTCCCTGGTATCGGGCGGCCATGGAGGCCGCCGACGATTCGCAGCTCAGATTGTGCCCCTGCTTTCGCGCCGGCACCTGGAGGCGAACCTGCCCGGGCAAGGCGGGAGGCAGCGCGCCGCCCAAATCCAGTCCCTGGATTCGGGCGGCAAGGTCTTCCAGGTCGCCCTGGAAGCCGTCCACCGCGGCCTGGATGCCGGCCAGCCTCACCTCCAGCTCGGCGTCCTGCTCCGGCCCTCTGTCCGTCTCGAGCTGCGCGCGCAGCGCTTCGATCTGGCGGCCCGTGTCCAGGGCTTCCACGGCCTGCAGGCGGGACTCCAGGTCGCCGGCAATGCTCGCCTGCTGGGTGGCCTGGGCCTCGGCGGCACGCCTCGCGGCATCGAGGGCGACGACCTGGCGCTGTAGATCCCGGATCTGCGTCGCCTGGACGAGGGTCCAGGCCGCGAGCAGGACGACGGGCACGGCGGCCAGGACGAGAATGGCGACGAGGAGGCGGGCGGAGACGGGCCGGGCGCTCACTGTCCGACCTCGTCGAGGTCGCGGTTGAAATAGTACCGCAAGATATCGCGGGCAACGGGGACGGCGGTTCCCGAGCCTTCGCCTCCGCCCCACAGAAACACCACCACGGCGATCTCGGGATCCTCGTAGGGCGCAAAGGCTGTGAACCAGGCGTGGGTGGGCAGGTGCCCTTCCTTGTCGCGATCGGGAAGGCCATCCTTGTTGCGGTCTTCGAAGAACTCGGCGGTTCCCGTCTTGCCGGCGACGGTTACACCTGGCACGTTCATCGCGTAGGCGGTGGCGCCCGCGCCAGAAACGACGGCGCGCATCCCCTCGCGCACCAGGTTCATGTTTGCGGCCGAGACGGGCACCTGGCGGATGACGTCGGGGGCAAAGGCGCGCACCACCTGCCCATCGCCGTCGATAACCTGGCGCACGAGCTGCGGCCGGTAGAGCGTCCCGCCGTTGGCCACGGTCGCCGCGGCGTTCAGCACCTGGAGGGGTGTGGCCAGTACAAAGCCCTGGCCGATGGCCATGTTGTACGTGTCGCCCGTCACCCACGACTCGCTGTAGTTGACCCGTTTCCACTTGGCGTCGGGGATGAGGCCTGGCGCTTCCCCGGGCAGGTCGATCCCTGATGGCGCGCCAAAGCCAAAGAGCTGGGCATACTGGCCCAGGCGCTCCGCACCCAGGCCGCGGCTCTGATCCCGGTAGCCGCCCCCCGCCTGGTAGAAATAGATATCGCAGGAGCGCCCAATGGCCGAAACAATGCTCAACGAGCCATGGCGGCCCCAGCCCGAGTGAACCCAGCAGTAGAAAGGCTGCGCCAGGCTGGGGTCCCCGGGATAGAAACGGTTCGGAAGCCACAGGATGCCGCCGCAATAGAAGGTGCTGTTGGCTGTTACCACGCCTTCTTCCAGCGCGCCGGCAGCGACGGTGATCTTGAAGGTCGAGCCGGGCGGGAACATGCCCGAAATGGCGTGATTGACCAGGGGACGGCTGGGGTCCTCTTGCAGCTTTTGCAGGGCCTGGGACGAGATACCTCCCGAGAACTCGTTGTTGTCATAGCCGGGCAGCGTGACCAGGGCCAGGATCTCGCCTGTCTGGGGGTTCATGGCAATGACCACACCCTGATCCCTGTTCACGGCTTTCAACTGCTCTTTCAGGATCTCTTCCGAAACCCGCTGCAGGTCCAGATCGAGAGTGAGCTGCAGGTTGTAGCCGGGGATGGCCGGCTCGGGCTCGCCGACAATGCCAATCTCCCGGCCGTGGACGTCCACTTCGATGAGTTTCTGGCCATCGTCGCCGTGCAGTTCTCGCTCAAAGGTGTTCTCGATGCCGCTGATGCCCACGCTGTGCAAGCCCGGGTCGTACCCCTCGGCCCTGTAGCTTTCCGCTTGCTCGCCGGGGATCGGGCCGACGTAGCCGAGGATGTGGGCCGTCAGAGGGCCGTAGAGATACTCCCGGACCGGCTTGGACTCTACCAGGATGCCTGGCCAGTCCAGGTGTTCCTCTTCCAGGGCCAGGGCCACTTCGCGCGAAATTCCTTCTTTGAGGAGCGCCGGCCGGTAGAACGCCAGCTCGTCTTCGGCTCCTTCAAGGATGTCCAGGATGCCCGGAGGCGGGTCGGGAATTGGCTCCATGTCGGGCGAGACATTGCCCAGGTAGGAGGGGCCTGCCGGCGCGCTTCTCAAGGGCATCTCGATCAGTTCGCTGAGGCGCAGGAGCAGCTTGCTGCGCTCCGCCGGGTCTTCGGGCAGGTAAGCGGGCACGATGGACACAGTGAGCTGGGGCTGGTTGCGCGCCAGGAGGTGGCCTCGCCGGTCATAGATGACGCCCCGCGGTGCCGGGTCGGCCTGGAGCCGTATGCGGTTGCTCTCGGCTGCTTCCGAATAGTAGTCCCCTTGCTGGATCTGCAGGCGCCACAGTTGGCCAACCAGCGCGAAGAAGGCGAGGCCGAGCACGGCGCGGTACGCCATCAACCTGAACTTGCTCACGTGCGATTCCTGCCCGATCATACTAGATCTCGATAGCCTCCCCGCCGAGGCGCCTGTGCACGAGGCGCATCAGGCCCAGAGCGATGGGGATCAGAAGCGCGTTGAGTGCGGCCGAAGGGATTATGATCCGGCCCAGGGTTTCCAGCCACACCACGCTGTGGCCCGTGATCACCATGACCACCATGAACAGCAGGTCGTAGATCAGCGTGCCCAGGAAGGCAATGAGCGGGGGAAGCAGGAGATAGTGGCGGTAGACGACGTTCTGGCCCAGGCCCGAAAGGGCGCCGGCAGCCATGAGCGACAGCGTCGCGGCGCCGAACGGCCCACCCGAAAAAAAGTCCGTGAAGATCCCGGCCACGAACCCCCACACCGCACCTTCTCTCCCTCCCCGGAGCAGGCCCCAGCTCAACACCAGGAGCAAAGGCAGATCGGCAAACACCCCCCACACCGTGAGGTGTGGAATCAGTGCCACCTGGAGCAGGGTCGCAGCGAGCATGAGGGGGATGACAAGATAGATGGTCACGCTTCACCAGCCCGTGGAGCCTGCCGCGCGGCAATGGGCCAGGATCGGAGGCCATAGCATGCCTGGCGCCGGCATCATGGGGTCTCCTCGTCCAACAGCGGCTCGACCCGGTCAAAGTCAGTGATGACCAGCACGAG
>JAAYZQ010000186.1 GCA_012514775.1 Anaerolineaceae bacterium | reverse complement strand
CTCGGATTGTCCGCGCTCAAGCTCCTGGACTCCTCGACTTGTCGAGGCCAGGCCGCGCCGTCCCCGCAGGCGTTCCCCGGACAAGTCCGGGACTCCGCGCGCGCGCCTCGGATTGTCCGCGCTCAAGCTCTTGGACTCCTCGACTTGTCGAGGCCAGGCCGCGCCGTCCCTGCAGGCTCTCCCCGGTCAAGTCCGGGACTCCGCGCAAGCCTCGGATTGTCCGCGCTCAAGCTCCTGGACTCCTCGACTTGTCGAGGCCAGGCCGCGCCGTCCCTGCAGGCGTTCCCCGGACAAGTCCGGGACTCCGCGCACGCCCCGATTGTCCGAGCTCAAGCTCCTGGGCTCCTCGACTTGTCGAGGCCAGGCCACGCCGTCCCCGCAGGCGTTCCCGGTCAAGTCCGGGACTCCGCGCACGCCCCGATTGTCCGCGCTCAAGCTCCTGGACTCCTCGACTTGTCGAGGCCAGGCCGCGCCGTCCCTGCAGGCTTTCCCGGTCAAGTCCGGGACTCCTCGCGCGCGCCCGGGATGGTCCACGTGCAAGCTTCTAGGCGAGCCCCATGGGTGAGTCTGGGAGGGTCAGCCGGCGGTGGGCAGGGTGAAGCCAAAGGTGCTGCCCTGGCCCGGCTCGCTTTCGACGTAGAATTCGCCGCCGTGGAGGGCGACCAGGTGGCGGCTGATGGCCAGGCCAAGGCCGTTGCCGGGCTGCTGCTGCACCAGCTCGTGGTCGGCGCGAAAGAACTTTTCTCCCACGCGGGGCAGATCTTCGGGCGAGAGGCCGATGCCCGTGTCGACGACCTCGACGGCCACGTGGCCGTCGGTGCAGGCGCCGCCACCCTGCCCCCCCGCCACCAGGCGGACGTGGCCGCCCTCGGGCGTGTACCGGCAGGCGTTCCGCACCAGGTGACCCAGGACCTCCATGAGGCGCTGCCGGTCGCCCATGGCGAGGGGCAAATCCTCCGCGACGTCGATCTCGACGGTGTGGTGCCGGGCCTCCAGCTCGGCGCGGTTGTCCACCACGGCTGCGTAGAGGAGCTTCTGGACGTTGACGGGGGCCAGGTTGAGCTGGGTCCGCCCTGCCTCCAGCCGGCAGATTTCCAGGAGATCGTTGACCAGCTTGCCCATCCGCTCCACGTTGGCGTCGATGACGTCCACGAACTGGCGCTGGGTGGGCGTCAGCTCGCCGCCGATGCCCATGATGAGCATTTTGGAATAGCCCTGCATGGCGGTCATGGGCTGTTTCAGCTCGTGGGACACAAAGTCGACAAACTCGCCCGCCGCCGCTTCCGCCCGGCGCAATTCCTCCCGGAGCCGCAAGTTCTCGGTCTCCAGGCTCTCCAGCGCCCGGCGGCGGTCGGGCCGCCCGTACAGCAGTGCCTCGCTTGTCGACACTCCTTCGTAGTTGTCCCTTTGAGTCATGATTTGCCCACCGTCATCGATGGTTCGAGTGTATCACAACGACCTGCGGGTGTCAAGAGACCTGGGGGACTAGCCCCCAGGGTCCCGCCGGGGCGCGACGTCGCCAGGAGGCGGAGGCCCAGGGGTCCAGGGGGTCCAGGTCTTTCTTGCGGCTTCCTGTGCACCAACGAGACGTCAGCGCTAGGAATCAGGAGCCGGGTCCAATGGGCTGTCGACGAATCGAAAACGAATAAACGAATCTACTGCCTTCTCATTCGTTTATTCGTTGCCAATTCGTTGACAACTAGCCGTCACGCCCGTCCGCGCCGCCTTGGGCTTGCGCGGCATCCTCCACAAAGTCGAGGACCTCGCCGCCGGTGACGGACAGCAGGTCCCGGTAAGCGATGGGAAAGACGGCATGGCCGCTGCCGGCGGCCGCCCACAGCGTCTCGAAGCGGGCCAGGCTGGCGTCGACGAGGGTGCGCAGGGGGGCCTGGTGGCCCACGGGCGGCACGCCGCCCACCTCGAAGCCGGTCCGGGCCAGCACCTCTTCGGGCGAGGCGATGCGCATCCGCTTCTTGCTCAGGCCCAGCTCTCCGCGCAGGCGCTTCACGTCGGCCCGCCGGTCGCCGGCGACGAGTACCAGGAGGGGTTCGCCGTCGGCCAGAAAGATGAGAGACTTGACGATGCTGCCCAGGGGCGCGCTCACCGCCCGGGCGGCCGTTTCGGCTGTGCTCGTGTCGGCCGGGAGCTCGCGCACCAGGCCGGGGTCCAGGCCGGCCCGGGCCAGCCCTTCCCTGACGCGATCTAGGGTGTCCATTCTTCCACCTGTACGGTGCCGGCGCCCAGCATCTCCCGGAGCCGCTGCTCCAGCTCCAGGCAATGCTTTGTCGTGTCGTTGGGAAACTGGATCTGGACGCGCGCCTGCCCGCCGTTTTCTACGTAGAGGCTAAAGTGGTCGCTGCCGCGATAGCTGACCAGGAGGTCGTACACCTTGCCCAGGCGCCGGACGGTCTGCTCCACGTCGTCCTGGCGGGGCACCGTCACGCGCAGGTGCACCGGGCCCCTGGCCGCCGCCTGTGGCGCGGGGGCCGACGGCGCCGCCTCGTCCGGCGCGTGGATCGTCAGCGTCTCGTGGCTCACCGACTCGGCGATGATGCTCGGATCGCGCCCGCGAAAGCTCACCTTGCCCCGCACGATGAGGACGCGCTCCTGCTGCCACATCTCGGCCGTCTCTTCCCACAGGCTGGGAAAGATGACCACCTCGATGGTGCCCTGCAAATCCTCGAGCTGGGCAAAGGCCATGGGCTGGCCCT
>JAAYZQ010000185.1 GCA_012514775.1 Anaerolineaceae bacterium | reverse complement strand
GGGGGGGGGGGGGTACTTCTAACAACATGCTGGCTGCGCGAACGCCGCGCCTGCTGGCGCGCCCTGTGGCCGCTGGCCCTGGCCGTGCTGGCAGGCGGCATCCCCTTCGTGGTCAACTGGCTGGTGACTGGCTCGCCCATCTCATCGGGGGCCTCGGCCAAGTCCTGGTGGGGCAACGTTCCCTTTCATGCCGATAGCATTCTGCGGACGGTGGCCTGGCACTATGGCGAGATTCTGGAGCGCTTCGTCGCCGGCACCTGGGCCGGCGACCACTGGTTCTTAGCCCCGGGGATGCTGCCGCTGGCGGCGGTGGGCTGGTGGGCGTTGGCGCGTAGGCGCGAGCACGCCGCCGTCCTCCTCACCGCCGGCGGGTTCTTCCTGGGGACAGCGGCCACCTCCTCGCTGATCACCGCTACGTGGCACGCGGGCCGCTATCAGGTCCCCTTCCTGGGGCTGTTGGTCCCCGTGGCCGCGCTGGGGGTGGCGCAGCTCGTGTTCTGGTTACCTGGGCGGTTCCGCACCCTGGGCCTGGCCGTGGCCGGGCTCTATTTGCTCGCGGCCTCAGCCCACGCCCTGGTCCTGGCGCGGGCCAGCTATGCCAACGCGGTCTATGTCGTCGCCCACCAACAGATCGCCCTGGGGGACTGGATGCGCGAGAATCTGCCGCCGGGAACGCAAGTAGCGGTCAGCGACGCCGGCGCTCTGCGCTACGTGAGCGAGCGTCCCATCCTCGACCTAGTCGGCCTGACCACCCAGGGGGCAGCGGTGCCCTGGCGCCACGCCTCCGGCTCGCTCTTCGAATTCGTCGAGCAGGCCTCGCCACGTCCAAACTACTTCGCCACCTACCCGGATGTCTATATCGGCTCCTATTTCCTGGCCACGGACCTTTTTGGCACCGAGTTGGCCGCGGCGAATGTCCCAGACCATGGAGTCCCCAGCGCCAGCAACACGCAGGTGCTGTACCGGGCGGATTGGCAGCTGGCGGATAGCGGCGACCAGATCTATCAGGAGGACATTCGCGAGAAAACGGCGGGGCTGCGGCTGGCGCAGGCCATTGACGTAGCCGACCTGTCTTCGGAGGAGGAGCACGGGGTGACCTGGTGGGAGGGGCCTCGCTTGCCCGGATACCCCACCGAGGTCAAGCAACTCACCTATCGCACCGACCCGGCGCGTGAGGTCCTGGATGGCGGCCGGATGCTCACCGGCGGGCTAGCCTTCCGAGCCCGCGTCGAGCCGGGTCAACCCCTCTTGCTGGTCGCCAGGCTCCACGCCACCCAGGCTGCGGCCCTGCGGGTGTGGGCCGATGGCCAGGAAGTGGGCTTGTGGCGCTACCCCGCTATCCCCGGCGAGTGGCTGGAGACAGCCTTCCGAATCCCCGCCGAGGCAGTCGCTCGGGAGAGCGTGGAGATTCGCCTGGTTGTCGAGCCGACCGAGGGCGAGATCACGGCCCCATGCGGGGTCTATTACCTGTGGGTCTGGCAGGGCGAGGCAGCGGCCGCGGAGGTGGCGCCCAAGCGCCCGCTGGCAGCCACCCTTGGCGACCACGTCGAGCTGCTGGGTTATGACCTGGACGCCGGCGCGGCCCAGCCCGGCGGGACTCTCGAGTTAGCTTTGTACTGGCGCGCTGCAGGGCAGCGAGCCGACGCCGCCAAGGTCTTTGTTCATCTTTACGACCCGGCCGGGAAGGTGGCCGCGCAGGTGGATCGCCAGCCCTACTATGGCACGCGCCCGCCCTATACCTGGACCACTGGCGAGGTCATCCGCGACCCGTACGCGCTGAAGCTGCCCGCCGATCTCGCGCCTGGAGCCTACACGCTGGTGGTCGGAATGTATGACGAATTGACCGGCGCGCGCCTGCCCGTGCGCGCCGACGCTGCGCGCGTCCTGCCCGATAGCCGCCTCCGGCTCGGCGAGGTCGCGGTGCGGTAGAAGGCACACCCAAGGTTTGCCCCTACGCGCCCTTGCGCCTATACTGGCTCCTGAACCATCTCGTTCAGGAGCCAGTTCCTTTGCCGCACGACGACCTGCCCAGCGCCATCATCTATACCGACGGGGGCTGCAACCCCAACCCCGGCCCCGGCGGGTGGGCCGCTATCCTGCGCCTGCCCGACGCCGACCGC
>JAAYZQ010000184.1 GCA_012514775.1 Anaerolineaceae bacterium | reverse complement strand
GGTTCCAGAAGACGATCACACCCTGCCTGTCGCGCAGGATGATGGCGTCATGCACCAGATCCAGGATGTTCGCCTGTTCACTCAGGACGCGAAGAGTTTCCTCCGGGGTATTCAACATCCAAACCTCCCAACGCGGTGAATCCGGTACCGTTCCAGGTGGCAGTATGGCACCCCGTCAGGCCAGTTGTCAAATGAAGCACAACCTGGCCAGCGAGGCGCCGGGAGCGGCCACAGAGGGCTCTGCCAGCGGCTGAGGGATTCAGGGCCGACCGGTCGATGTTTGTCAACGGAAATGAACAGCGCGGACCAGAACGTGTCTGGTCCGCGCTGCAAGATGTGCGTTAGCGCTCCAGTGTCGCCGGCCCACTCTGGCCGGCAGGCCGCGTGAACGCCAGTTCTACCAGCGGCGTCCGCCCCTGGGGCGGTAGTCACTCCGGTCGCGTTCGCCCTGGGGCTTGGCCCTGTCGACCTTGATCTCGCGGTCGTCCACGGACTTGCCGTTCAAGGCGCTGATGGCTGCCTGGGCAGCCTCATCCGTGGCCATCTCGACAAAAGCAAAGCCCTTGGGCCGGCCTGTCCCGCGGTCCGTGATCACGTTGACCGATTCGATCTCGCCATATTCGGCGAATAGAGTGCGCAGTGAGTCTTCCGTGGTGTCATAGCTCAGATTGCCAACGTACAGTTTTTGTGTCATGGTTTCTCCTACCAGCCGAGCACGGCTACGTCAGCTGCTTGCAGGCCCTTGGGGCCCTGCTCGACGCTGAACTCGACGCTCTGTCCCTCTTCCAGGTTTTTGAAGCCTTCGCCGCGGATGGCGGAGTGATGGACAAACACATCGGGGCCTGACTCCCGCGCGATAAAGCCATAGCCCTTGTCTCCGTTGAACCATTTGACGGTTCCTGTTGTTCTTTCAGACATTTTACCTCTTTTCGAGCATTTGTTAGGAAGGAAGCACAGCCGGCCTTAATAAAGAAAAAGCACCCAGACTGGTAAGAGTCTGGGTGCTCATCTTCTTTGACGAAACCAGAACATTACTTCATCCTACGCCAATCATTATAATAGGTCCGTCAAGTTTTGTCAAATTTCTGTACAGGCGCGGCACAGTAGGATCGCGGCCCTTGTGCGTACATGTACAGCCGCATTCGGTGTGAGCCATTGCCAACCGCGAGCCGCCTCGTCGTCATCGACTAGAAGTTCCGGCCGGTATTGCCCATCGTCGCCTCGGCCCTCATGGGCCTTCGGGCGACCTGTCCAAGAGTTGGGAAGCGAGCACCCCAACGATTTGTCAAAGGCTGCCGACTGTGCTATACTTGTATGGAACGAGATGAAAGCAGCAAGTCGAGACGATGGGCTCGCTGTCCGATACCGTTGCTTGTTGCGCACGTGAGCGGGACTGATGGAGGAATCCTGAGCGAACAGAATGATCATGGTGACTCTCTTGCCGACAGCGCTCACGAGACAGACATCCCCAATACACCGCCGGCCGCTCTAGAGAAGTCGCCCGAGGCTAACCCAATCCTGGTCATCGTCGGCATTGGTGCCTCTGCCGGTGGCCTGACGCCCCTCACCGAGTTCTTTGTGCACATGCCGGCCGGCAAGGGCCTGGCCTTTGTCGTCATTCAGCACCTCTCGCCGCACGGCCAGAGTCTGCTGCCCGACCTCCTTGCCCGCCACACGACGATGGAGGTTCGCGCCGCTGAAGAAGGCACGCCGATTGCCCCGGATGCAGTGTACGTCATTCCGCCTGCCCAGGACCTGGTTCTGCGCGGCGGTCTGCTCCATCTGCAGGAGCGACAAGGGCCAGGCGATCTGCACCTGCCCATCGATATCTTTTTCCGCTCCCTGGCCGAGGAGTCAGGCGTGGCCTGTGTCGGCATCATCCTGTCCGGAGCCGGCGCAGATGGCTCCCTAGTACTACAACCGTACTTTACAAAATGGCCCAAGTAGCGGATAATGGTGGCAACACCACACCGCTGGAGGGCTGATGACTGACGAAGAACTGGACGAATGGGGAGCAGATTTCGTACGATTCTGCGCCCGGTTCGCCGACGTTTTCGGCCGCAAGGAGCCGCGAGCACAGGCCACCAAGTATCTGCGTGGACTGATGTCCTCGGTGCCACGCAAGAACAGCTGGCAAGTGGCCGAAGCAGTTGGGGACGCCATTCCCGATGCTACACAGCGCTTGCTGTACCGGGCGCGCTGGAGCGCAGACGCCGCTCGGGACCGATTGCTGCGCTACACGACTGAGGTGTTTGGCGACGAAGAGGGCATCGGCATCGTGGACGAGACCGGCTTCATCAAGAAAGGCAGCCACTCGGCCGGGGTCAAACGCCAGTACTCCGGCACGGCGGGCAAGGTCGACAACTGCCAGGTCGGCGTCTTTCTGAGCTATGCCACGACCAAGGGGCACGTGCTCCTGGACCGGCGGCTGTATCTGCCCGAAGAGTGGGCCAACGACCCGCAGCGACGGGAGAAGGCAAAGGTACCGGCAGACGTGGTCTTCCAGACCAAGCCCGAGCAGGGCATGGCGATGTTGGAGACGGCCTGGCAGGCGGGAGTGCCCATGCGTTGGGTGACCGGCGATGAAGTCTACGGCGACTCGACGGCGCTGCGGGACTTGGTAGCGCGTCATCAGCGCTGGTATGTCCTGGCCGTGCAGGCGCTCACGCCGGTATGGACCGAACGGCCGTCGGTCGTGGAACCTGGGCATCAGGGTGGGCTTGGCCCAGGCCGGCCCCGGATGAAAGCACGTCTGGCACAAGGTGCGCCGCCGGCAACGACCGTCAAGGAGGTCGTCGCCGGCTGGCGAGAGAACCGTTGGCAGCGCCTGACCGTCACGGAAGGCGAGAAGGGCTTGATCACCTACGACTGGGCCCGCCAACGGGTAGTCGAGAGCCGGGATGGGCTGCCGGGACGGGATGCCTGGTTGCTGGCCCGCCGGTCGGTCAGCGACCCGACCGATATCGCCTACTACCTGTCCAATGCGCCGGTCGGCACGCCATTGATGACGCTGGCGCAAGTGGCCTCTACCCGCTACACGGTGGAGCAGTGTATCGAAGAGGCCAAGGGTGAGACCGGCTTGGACGAATATGAGGTGCGCTTTTGGCACAGTTGGCATCGACATATCACCCTTTCGATGATGGCTCACACCTGGCTGGCCTCCGTTCGCTACCAAGCAACGGAGAAAAAGGGGGGCCTGAGCCCTTCCTCGCCGAGCTAACGGTCCCGGAAGTGCGCCGCTTGCTGGAAGTGGCGCTCCCCTTGCCGTACCGGCCGCGCGCGTTGCGGCTGGCGTGGTCCCAGTGGCGAAGGGCCAAGCGCTGGCAGGCCCGTCGCAGCCATTCTCGCCGTCAAGCCCATGCCTGGCGGCACCGTTTGAAACCGGGTGCCGGTATCCCGGCACAAGTACGGTTGTAGTACTAGTCCCCAACCACAAAAGTGTCGAACAGAAAATAGTTCTCGGCCGGGCGAGGCTTGTAGTCCTGGACGCGGGTATTGATGG
>JAAYZQ010000183.1 GCA_012514775.1 Anaerolineaceae bacterium | reverse complement strand
TCCGCTACATCCTGGCCCGGCGCAACCTCCTGGGCCTGTTGCTCTTTTTCCTGGCCCTGAACTTTGTCAACGGCATGGCCTACGAGGTCATCGCCCCCTTTGTCCTGGCCCGGACGGGCAACAGCAGCACATCCCTGGGGGCCGTCCAATCGGCGTGGGCCGTGGGCGCCGTGGTCGGGGGCATCCTCATCGGTATCTGGGGCGGGTTCCGGCGGCGCATGACCAGCATCCTCCTGGGCGAGTTCTGCACGGGCATCATCGGGCTGATCCTGTTTGCCCTGGGGCGCGACCTGTGGTGGTGGATGGCGACGGCCGCGGTGGGGGCCATCTTTATGCCCTTTGTGAACGGCGCCAGCCAGGCCATCTGGCAGGCCAAGGTGGCGCCCGACTTGCAGGGCCGCGTCTTTTCCGCGCGGCGGCTCATCGCCTGGGCCATGGGTCCCATCACGCCCCTCGTCGCCGGTGCCCTGGCCGACTATGTCACCGAGCCGGCCATGGCCTCCTCCGGCTGGCTGGCGCGGACCTTTGGCCCCCTGGTGGGCACCGGGCCGGGCTCGGGCATGGCCGTCCAGTTCCTGCTGGCGGGCGTGGCCTACGTCGCCCTGGTGGCCGCGGTCTATTTCTTTGTGCCCGCCGTGCGCAACCTGGAGGACATCCTGCCTGATCACGACGAGGTGGGAGAGGCGGCGCCGGCTTAGGCGGCGGATTCAGACCATCGAAAACCCGCCGCGGAGGAGTAAAGCACAGCATCAGACGGGCCTTGCGCCCGTTGCCAGGAAAAAAGCACCCGAGCTACATCAGCTCGGGTGCTTTCCATACACAGGGGCTGTATCAACTGCGCTTTACCATCGCTCCACGTGCGCCCATTCTTCCTGGAAGCTTCTTGAGCTTCCAGGAAGACCAGGGCGCTTGCACCGCGGGGTGGGTGGCGATGCTCAAGGTTGGTTCCTGACCAGCAGCGGCAGATAGGTCCAGAACCTGGGCTGGACGGTGAACGACCAGGTGGCGGCGTAGGGGCTGACGTTTGCCGGCACGTTGTAGGCCGCCACGGTCCAGGTGTGAACGCCGCCGGCCAGGGGGCCGGTGGCATACTGGGTGGTGTTGCCCACGTCGTGCACCGTGCCATCCAGGTTGAGGTAGTAACCGGTGGCGTGGAGGCTGGCCTGCCAGGTCAGGGTCAGGCTGGTGGTGGTCATGCTCGTGCCGTCGGCCGGGCCGAGCAGCACCGGTGTGGCCACAGCCGGGGCGCCCTCACTGACTGCCCACTCGGAAAAGGCGGTGATGCCGCCGCGGGTCACGCTGCCGGCATCATAGGTGTCGCGTCCCCAGTCCCAGTTTGACCCCAGGTACCTGCTGGCGTACGGGTCGGCCAGGCCGGCGTGGGGCAGGGTCAGGCCGGCCGTGTAGCCGCTGCCCGTGGGCGTGATGCGCCAGTAGCGGCCGGTGGCGGTTGTCGGGTGGGCCTGGGGATGGTCCTGGTCGCGGCGGGCCACCACCAGGGCCGACAGGCTGCCCGGTGTCACCACGTCCACCGTGACGCCGGCCAGGCCAAAGGCCCGCTCCCCCGCGCCGCCGATGGCCTTGCTCTCCACCGTCCAGCCCAGGTTGGTCAGTGTTCCTCCGGCGCTCACCTCTGAGGCGGTGGTCAGGCTGACCCCCACGCCCACGGCCAGGTCGTAAAAGGCCACGTCGCCGGCGATGGTCTGCACCTGGGCACCGTCAAAGCGCACGGTGCTCGCCCGCGCGGCAAAGGCGCCGCCGTGGCTCGTCCAGTCGCCGCTGAGGTTGAGGGCCTGGCCTCCGGCGCCGGCGTCCAGCAGGGCGGCGTTGAGGGTCAGGTCGCCGTTCAGGTCCAGGCCGGCGCCAAGCACCAGGGTGTTGTTGTGGCCGCCCGCGGCCAGGGCGGCGATCTCGGGAGCCGGCAGCGCCCGGTCATAGATGCGCACGTCGTCGATCTGCCCCTGGAAGCTGCCATCGTAGCTGCCGCCCTGGCCCTTCCGGCTGCCGATGGACACCTCGTCGCTGTTGGCCAGGAGCGACGCCGGCGGCAGGCGGCGGTCCTGCTCCACCCCGTTCACGTACAGGGCCATGAGCTCCCGGCCGGCGTCGAACACGGCGGCCACGTGCGTCCAGCCGGCGGTGGCGGTCCAGACGTCGGTAGCCCGGACGTCATAGCCGCCGCCCCCGGCGCCATCGCGGACAAAGAAGCGAAACTGGCCGCCAAGGATATCGATGACGTACTGCTCGCCGCCATCGGTGCCCCGGGCGACGATGGCCGCCCCATCCTCCTGGGCCGTCGTCCTGTCGGTCCGCACCCAGGCGGCCAGGCTAAAGGCCAGGTTGTCGTCAAAGCCCAGGTCGGGTGCGCCGGCGACGAGCACGACGTCGTCCGTGCCGTCCAGAGCCAGGGCATGGGGGCTGCCAAAGGCCAGGGGGGCAGCCGTGGCTGTCCAGGCCGGGCCGTTGGTCAGCGTGCCGTCGTGGCCCCTGCCCGAGGCGTCGCCGGCGGCCGGGCCGCTGCCCTCGTCCAGGGGCCAGTAGCCCACCAGCCCGTCGCCCACGACCAGGCTGCCGTTCAGGATGGGTGCGCCGGTGAGGGTCAGGGCGCGAGTGACGGTCAGGTCCTCGCCGTAGGTGGCGCCGTGGGCGTCGACGATGCCGCCGAACTGGGCGCAGGCGGCGGCCTCCTGGAGCGCAACAAAACAGGGCTCGCCGCCGCCGCAAGCGCCGGCGGGATCGGCATGGACCAGGGGCCCGCCGACGGTCAGGCTGTAGACCTCCTCGACGGAAAAGGGCAGGGGAGAGGAATCGCTGGCCCGCACCGTCCAGGTATAGAAACCCGCGGCCGCCGGCGTGCCGGTCAGGACGCCGCCGGCCGACAGGGCCAGGCCCGGCGGGGGTGTGCCGGCGATGGCCGTGTAGGTGTAGGGCGCCGTCCCGCCGCCGGCAGGGGGCAGGGCCTGGTAGTAGGCCTCGCCGGCCGGGGCGCAGGGCAGCGTGGCCGGCGCCAGCGACAGGCGAGGCGCCTGGCCGTAGGTGTTCTGCCCCCAGCAGGCCACGCCGCCGTCGGTCTTTAGCCCGCAGGTGTGAAAGCCCCCGGCGCCGACCTGGAGAGAATCGCCGGCGGCGTCCACCGACGCCGGCGCCTGGCCTTCGTCGTTCCGCCCCCAGCAGTCCACGCGGCCGTCGGGGCGTACCCCACAGGTGTGCGAGTTCCCGGCGCTGACCTGGACATAGTCGCCGGCGGCGCCCACCGACGCCGGCGCCTGGCCGTTGTTGTTGTAGCCCCAGCAGGCCACGCTGCCATCGCTCTTTAGCCCGCAAGTGTGACTGTTCCCGGCGCTGACCTGGAGATAGTCGCCGGCGACATGGGCCGGCGGCGACGCCTGGCCGTACAGGTCGTTCCCCCAGCAGGCCACGCGGCCGTCGGGGCGTAGCCCGCAGGTGTGCCAGGTCCCGGCGCTGACCTGGACAAAATCCCCGGCGCCGCCCTCCGACGCCGGCGCCTGGCCGTTGTCGTTCCTCCCCCAGCAAGCCACGCTTCCGTCGGGGCGTACCGCGCAGGTGTGCCAGGTTCCGGCGCTCACCTGGACATAGTCGCCGGCGGCGCCCTCCACCGCCGGCGCCTGGCCGTCGTCGTTGTTCCCCCAGCAGGCCACGCTTCCGTCGGCGCGTGTCCCACAGGTGTAAAAGACCCCGGAGCTGAGCTGGGACCGGCCATAGTCGCCGGCGGCGCCCTCCACCGCCGGCGCCTGGCCGTCGTTGTTGCGCCCCCAGCAGGCCACGCTGCCGTCGGCGCCTGACCCACAGGTATGATAGCCCCCGGAGCTGAGCTGGGACCGGCCATAGTCGCCGGGGTCGCCCACCGACGCCGGCGCTTGGCCGTCGTTGTTACGCCCCCAGCAGGCCACGCTGCCGTCGCTCTTTAGCCCACAGGTGTGATAGCCTCCGGCGCTGACCTGGAGATAGTCGCCGGCGGCATGGGCCGGCGGCCACGCCTGGCCGTACACGTTGTAGCCCCAGCAGGCCACGCTTCCGTCGGCGCGTACCGCGCAGGTGTGACCCATGCCGGTGCTGACCTGGACATAGTCGCCGGCGGCGCCCTCCACCGCCGGCGCCTGGCTGTAGTCGTTCCGCCCCCAGCAGGCCAGGCGGCCGTCGGCGCGTAACCCGCAGGTGTGATAGCCTCCGGCGCTGACCTGGACATAGTCGCCGCCGGCGCCCACCGCCGCCGGCGCCTGGCTGTAGTCGCTCCGCCCCCAGCAGGCCACGCTGCCGTCGCTCTTTAGCCCACAGGTGTGATAGCCTCCGGCGCTGACCTGGAGATAGTCGCCGGCGGCATGGGCCGGCGGCGACGCCTGGCCGTCGTCGTTGTTCCCCCAGCAGGCCACGCGGCCGTCGGGGCGTACCCCGCAGGTGTGATACAAGCCGGCGCTGACCTGGACATAGTCGCCAGCGTCGCCCACCGACGCCGGCGCCTGGTCGTCGTCGTTGTTCCCCCAGCAGCCCACGCTTCCGTCGCCGCGTAACCCGCAGGTGTGATAGCCTCCGGCGCTGACCTGGACATAGTCGCCGGGCTCACCCACCGACGCTGGCGCCTGGCCGTTGACGTTGTTACCCCAGCAAGCCACGCTTCCGTCGGCGCGTAACCCACAGGTGTGATAGATCCCGGCGCTGAGCGTTTCGGGCAGCACGCGGGCGGGAGCGGGCTCGTCCGCCCGGGCAGCCCCCGGCCACCAGGCCAGCAGCGCCAGGGCCCCTAGCAGCCCAAGGCCCGCTGGCAGCACCAAAGCCTGCCACGCGGCACGAAACGGAGAACCGCCGTGATTGTCGTTGTGTCCCATCTCCTTTGTTCCTATCTGCGTCGTTCCTCGACGCCTCTTTGGGTTTTTTGTTTTGGTTGTTTTCCAACGCAGAGGGCCACACGCCGGCCTCCCGGCCGGCTTGCCGCGAGGATCCACACGCAGAATGACCCTTGCCTGGCAACAGGCACGGCGGCGGTTCTGGGGACCGCCGCGAGCACGCAATCGGGCCGTTCTCCTCTCCCACCGGAAGAGATAGCTGCCCTGGCGATGGGCGCCAGGGCGTCCGGGTGAGGAAGAACCTAGACCTCCTGGCCGAGGCTCTCCTCGTCCTGGTGCTGATTGTAGAGCGGGCAGCCGCCGCCGCACAGTACCTGGTCCGGGCAGTTGTAGCACTTGGTCATCTTGAAGTCCCGGTTGCGCAGGTAGCGGGCCAGCTCGTGCTCCCAGATCTCTTCCCACGGCGTGGTGAGGATGTTGCCCAGCGACACAAAGTAGCTCTGGCAGGGCAGGACGTCGCCGTTGGGCTCGACCGCCATGTTGTAGCGCGCCGCCGTGCAGCCCTTGATGCCCAGCTCCAGGCCGGTGGGGTCGAACTCACAGTACTGGGTGGGTGTGTACCAGATGAGGCGCATCTCGTGCGCCGTGGTGGCGTCCTTCACCCGCTCCAGGATGGGCTGCAGTTGATCCTCGGGGATGCCGCTCCCGACGCACACCCCCGAGCCCGAGTAGATCAGGCTGTTGCAGCCAAAGGTGGGCACCCCCAGCGAGGCGGCAAAGGCGATGGTCTCCTCGATGCTGTCCACGTTTTCCGTGGTGATCGTGGTGTTGGTCATCATGTACACGTCAGCATTGACCACGGTCTTGATGCCGGCCACGGTCTCTTCCCAGGCGCCCTGGGCCCCGGACATTCTGTCGTGGATCGCCGGGTCGTGGCTCTCCAGCGTGATCTGGACGTGGTCCAGCCCGGCGAGGAGTAGTTGGTCCACGTAGGCGCGGTCCCGCAGCCGCCGGCCGTTGGTCTGGAGGCCCGTCACCAGCCCCACGTCTTCGGCGTACTGCACCAGCTCCACCAGGTCCGGGCGCAGGGTGGCCTCGCCGCCCGTGAAGGTCATGTGGGGGATGCCCTGCTCCCAGCAGGCGTCGATGACCCGCTTCCAGTCCTCGGTGGCCATCTCCGGAAAGTCCTTGGGCCGGCCGACGTAGCAGTGGGGGCAGTCGTTCTGGCAGCGGTAGGTCAGGGCCAGGTCCATGCGGTAGGGCGCCGAGAGCACGGGGCTCAGGGGCTCGACGCGCTCCACTTCCAGGTAGCTGACGGGGCAAATCTCCTCGCCCCCCTCGGCGATGGTGACGACGGCCTCCTGCAAGGTGGTAAAATCCGCCCGGGCCGTTTCCAGCTTCACGTCGTAGCGCCGGGCGATCTCGCGGGCCGCTTCCTCCTCCGTCCTGTGCTCGATGAGCAGCCGGGCGTGCTCCGTGGCCGTCTGGTTCAGGTGCAAGACGCGTGCGGCGTTGATGAGCAGCACGCCGTGGCCGTCCTTTTCGACGCGCAGGTGCAGCCGGTACTGGTGCGCGGCGTCGGGCGGCGTCTGGTAGTGATAGATGCCCGGCGGCAAGGGCCGGTACGGCTCGAACCAGCTCTTGATGCGATCGACGATTGTCATACTGTCCCCTCCTGTGCCTTGTTCCACAGGTCCCGATAAGCCCCTCGCACCGACGCATCCAGGGCGTCGGCAAGCGACAGGGGCAAGTTGAGGCGCACGATGAGGTCCTGGACGTCGGCCAGGTCACGCAGGCGGTGTGACGCCGTGGTGCCGGAAGCTAGCTTGAGCTCGACGAGCGTGTGTAGCGTCACGATGCGGACACCCTCGACCTCGAAAGCAACTCCCGGATCCCCCGGATCGGGAAATGCCACCGGCTTGGGCCGTCCATCGCCGGGATACTCCCCGGTTGTCACCATCTCGATCCGGACGGCGCTTTCGGCGTCGCGAAAGGTTTTCGTCGCCCCGGGAAAAGCAGGGCGATAGCCCCGGCCGATAAAGGTCTGGCGAAACAGCTCCAGGCCCTCGGCCGTGAGCAGCACGTCGATATCCTCCGTCAGCCGTGGATAGCCGTGCTGGGCCAGGGCCAGGCCTCCCAACAGGGCGTAGGGAATCCCGGCTGCTTCCAGGCGCTCGGCGAGCCGGCGCAGCGTTCCGTACAAGCGACCCGCACCGGCAAAGTAGGCACTCGCCTCACGAAGCATGCTCTCGCCCCCCTGGCGGAGCGTCTCTTCGTAGGAGAGGCCCTCTTCCTCGGGCATCTAGCGCCCTCCACCGGCGCAGGCGCACGCGCAGCCGGCACAGGCGCAGGCACAGGCACAGCTATACCCGCCACCGCCCCTGCTCGTGCTGGAGGGCTTGGGCGGCGGGTTGGTGGTCTGGGCCACCTTGCCGGTAAAGCTCTCGACGCTGCTGACTACGGTGTTGGCTGCGTTCTCGATGCCCGTCACCACCGTGTTGGCAAAGTCGCCGCCGGGCAGGGTGGGCAGGGTCACGGGTGTGCCGCCGCCCAGGGGCGACGCGGAAGGCCCCGCCGCCGTGGGTCGCGGCATCCCGGCGCCGGCAGCCCAGGGCCGGTAGAACCACCACCAGCTGGGCAGCACCACCGGCCGGTCGCGAAAGACGTCGCGGGTGCGGTCGTCCCAATCGTCCTGGAGCATCGTCCACTCCAGGCCCTCGCTCCAGCGCTTGCCCAACACCTCGGGCGTATCGGCCGCCTCGACCTGGTTCCAGGCACGCGCGGCAATGTCCTTGTAGTATGCCTTCGTATCGTTGCGGGCAAAGCCCGTCAGCTTCTTGTTCACATCGCCGATGAGGTCGATGATCATGTCCCGGAGCGCCGACTCGTCCAGTCTTCCGTCCTCTTCGATGGCCTTCACGAATCGCCGCTCGTAGTACCACAACTTCAGGTCCGGCGATTCTTCGCGGAGTACCCGCAGTTTGAGCGGCTTTTCCGACTCGACGGCCACGACCCCCTTCTTGACCAGGCCAAAGAGGATCATGGTCACTACCTTGTTGAGGGGCGCTTCCAGCAGCACGGCCGCCTCGACCGCAGTCAGGCCGCGCTTGATGCCCGTGCCCTCCACGGCCAGGGAGGGCGGCAGGTACTGCATCTTGCGCTTCTTTTGCGAGCGGGCCCCCAGGGCAGCCAGCAGCGCCCAGCCCCCGCCAAAGAGTGCAATCCAGATGAGGGGGCTGTTGCAGCAGGCGGTGAAATCGATGTTAAAGGCCGGGGCCGCCTGGACGACGCCCTCTGCCAGGACCGCCTTGGGGAACGAAGCGCCGTACCGGTACTCGCGGCTGGGGCTGGCATCCTCGCGGACCCAGGTATAGATCACGCGGCCATCCTCGACGCGGGCTTCGGTGAACTCTTGCTCGTGGTAGCGGGGATCCTCGGAGCCCACGCCGGGTGGAAAGGCAAAGTTCACCTCCAGGCGGGTGTCGCCATAGACGTAATCGCTGTCGTAATAGGTCGGCGCAAACTGGAGGCTGGCATACTCTGTGTCGTCGGTGTCCTGGTAGATCATGTTGCGCACGGTGGCTTCCAGGTGCAGGGTTCCGGTGTCACCCGGCCGAATGGCCTGCGCGCCGAATTCCACGGCCACGCCTGGATCGACGTAAGGCGAAGGAAATGGCGTGTCCAGCATCACGCCGTCGAGCGAGGCTGAAACGTTGCTATAGTCGTCAGTGGGCATGCCCAAGTCTACCACGTCAATGGGACCCGAGCTCGGGTCGGCTGTGAGCGTGATGTCATAGATAACGTCCACCGTGCCGTCCGGGTTGATGAACAGGTTTACCACCTGCTCCGGTACCCCGGCGCGATATTCCTGCGCTACGGCCGCGGGCACCGCAACCGCGGCCACAAGCAGCGCGGCCATCAAGGCCACGGCAAGGGCCCTGGGCAGTCTCCCGTCTATCATCCTCTCCCCTCCCCGTGACAACCTACCATTTGGGTTCCTCGACGATCTGATAGTTGGCCCCGCAGTAGGAACAGGAGACCATCACCGCGCCTTCGACCACGGTAATGTCCTCTTTGCCGAGCTGCGAGCCACAGTTGCGGCACTTTAGCTCTTGCACGTCCACGTCGCCACCGATTTCGATCTCCTGCCGGATGGTGACCTGCTGCTCGGGCTTGGGTTCCCTGAGTCGCACGGCGACAATGATGCCCAGCCCGATGAGGACCAGGATGCCGCCAACCACCAACCGGCCGACCGGACTGGCGGTCCCGGCGCTAAAGGCCGAAAGCAGCCACAACACGCCAAAAAAGAGCAGGATGCCTGCCACGACGTAGCCGATAATCTTGCCGGTGCTCATGTTGACTCCTCCTGACGACAGATCACTTCCAGGTCAGGGTGCGAGTGTCCGTCGACGGGCTGACCATCTCGCCGACCCTGCTTCCATCCTCGTCTGTGCCCGTCTGGCGCATGATGGTCACGTGCCAGTAGAAGCGCTGCGGCTGTTCCAGCCCCGCCACGTATAGCTCCGGGGGCAGCCGCCACGACGTCGCCTTGGTCCACACGGCCGGCAATTGCTGGGCCAGGGGGCCTGAGCGCCGCACGCGCAGCACGTACCATTCGTCCTGTTCCAGGATTCCCACCGAAGCCCAGCTCAAGACAATGGCCGCCCCTGCTCCCTCAAAGCTCGCCCCATCCGGCGGGGCCAACAGCGCGGGGGCCGGCCGGGCAGGTCCCGGCGTGGGCGTCGGCGTAATGGTGGGCGTCAGCGTCGGTGCCGGCGTGGCCGTGCCGACCGGGATGCGGAGGCCCTGGCCCACGCTGAGCTTGTCGCCCGTCAGATTGTTGACCTCCTTGATGGTGGCCACGCTGACCGAGTAATCGCTGGCGATGGTGTATAGGGTGTCGCCCTGCTTTACCTCGTAGGTCTCGTAAGCCATGGTCGCCGAAAAGTCCGGCGGCCCCACGATCTTGAGCTTGGTGCCCGCGCGCACGCTCGTCGCATCGACGATGCCGTTGGCCCCCATCAGCGCTTCCACGGTGGTCTTGTAGCGCTTGGCAATCTCGCTCAGGGTCTCACCCTGCTTGATAGTGTATTCGAAGGGGGTTGGCGACGGGCTTGGCGTCACAGTCGGCGTCGAAGTGTTGGCCAGGGGCAGCGGGATGATCAGCTCTTGGCCCGGGGATATGATAGAGTTGGTCTTGAGCCCGTTGGCCTGGAGGATGGCCTCGGTCGTGGTGCCGTACTTCTTGGCGATGGTGCCCACCAGCTCGCCCGCCTCGACGGTGTGCCGGGTCTGGTTCGGGGGCAGCGTGGCAGTCGGCGACGGCGTGGGCGACACGAGGGGGGTGGCCGTGGGCGCCGAGACGTAGGTGGCCGTCGGCCGGACCGTCGGCGTAGACGTCGCGACGGCCGTCGCCGGGGCCATGGCCTGCGGCTCTTCCACCTGCCACGGCTTCCATAGCCACAGGACGGCAATTCCCAGGATGATCAACATCGGCCAGGTAAGGTCGCCCTGCGAAAGCTGGGGAACCCGGCTCTTCTGTTCTTTCAGATTTGCCCCGCACATCAGGCAAGTCTCCGCCCGTTGTGCCACGGGTGTCCCACATTGGGGACACCGTCGTTGGGGAGTCGGTTCCATGGTCGGCTTAGGCTCCATTTCCGGATGAGCTGCGCCCATTATATCAGAGCTTGACCCTTTTGCCAACCGCTGGCCCGGCCAGCACCAGCGCCAGCGCCAGGAGAAGGCTCACTACCGTTACGATTTTCGCGGCCAGGCGTTGCGGCGTGTCGCCCCAGCGCAGCAGGACGCGATGCTCGCCGGCGGGCACGTCGACGGTGAGCAGCCCGTACTCGGTCTCGGCCCTCAAGGCCGAATCGGGCAGGCGCTCGCCATCGATGCTCACCCGCCAGCCGGGAAAGTAGTAGGTATAAAATCGCAGGGCCGTGCCCGCCGGCGACCGCACCCACAGCTCGTCAGAGGCTCCTCCGGCCCGGATCATCTCAATTTCGGCGTCCGGGGCCAGCGCCTCGGCGGTCACCAGGGGCTCGCCCGCCAGGTATTGCTCCACCAGGGGCGAGGTAGACGGCATTTCTTCCGCCCAGGCGGTCATGCCCCGCATGTCCTCGTACTCCAGCTCGAATTCGATGCTCAGCAGCGGGCTCTCGGCACTTTCGGGTGTGGGCGTGTACTGCGGCCGGGCGTAGGCATAGCTGCCCAGCACCGCCACCAGGGCCAGGGCAAGGACCGGGCCGCGGCCCGCCGCTGGCCCGACCTCGGCGCCATTGCCGTTCAGCGCCAGGGCCGACAGGACCGAGAGGGTGACAGCCGTCACGGCCAGGAGGCGCCACGGAAACTGGATGAGGGCGGCGATGGGCAGCGCGTTCCACAGCGGCGCCGCGATGGGCATCATGAGCAGCACCACGAGGAGCGTCGCTGCCAGGAAAAAGAGGATCGTCCCCCGCTCCGACGGCGCCCGGCGGCCCAGGCCAAGGACGGCCACCGCCGCTAGGACGAGGGGCACGACGCCCAGTTGCACAGACATGCCGCCCTCGGTGCCCGGCGGGCCGGGCAGGTAGCCCCAGGCGGTGGACAGAAGCCCGGCCAGCGGCACGAAATGGAGCGCGTAGTCGTAGCCGGCCCGGACCCATTGTTCCTGGTTGATATAGCCTCGCTCCAGCAGGTTGGGCACCAGCAGGGCCGCTGCTATGCCCAACCCCAGGATTGAAGCCGCCAGGGCGCCTCCGGCGCGGCGCAGCCGCTCGCCCCAGGGTGCGGGTTGGGCCAGCAGGCGCCACAGGACGTAGGCGGCCAGAACGGGCGTGAAGGTCAACCCCGTGGGGTTGTGGGTCAGCCACAGCGCTCCATAAGCCAGCCCCGCCGCCCCCAGGCGCCGGAGGGAGAATCCGTCGGCCAGCTTGTGAAAGGCCAGCAGCGCCAGGGGCATCCAGACAAAGGCCGAGTACTCGGCCAGGGCCGCCCGCACGTAAATGTCCACCAGGTGATAGGGCATGTAGACATAAACGACGGCGGCCAGAAGGCCCGGCCAGCGGCCGAGCACCCGGCGGCCGTAAGCGTACATCGCCAGGCCGGCACCCAGCGTCGCCAGGGCAAAGGTCCACTTGACGGCCGCCACCTTGGTCGCGCCCATCAGGTGGAACCCCTCGGCGGCGTAATAGGCCAGGGGCGGGTACAGCACAAAGGTGGGGTAGCCGTAGCCCAGCGCCTGGTCGGTGGCCCAGCCGGGATACCAGACCCCGTCGCGCAGCGCGGCGTCGAACTCGGTCAGGAAGAACACCGTGTTGGGCGCGTCGTGGGCGTCAAAGAAATAGTCGGGCCCCGCCAGCGGCGTGGCCGCCAGGAGCGAAAAGGCGATCACCAGCCACAGGGCCGGGTCCGGGCGGGAGACCCGATCGCCAGGGGATGCCACTAACCCTCTCAGTCGTCCGGCCATGGTTCCTTGCCTGGCAGGCTTTCGGCTCCCTGGGAGGCCTCCCTGCCCCGGATTGGCCGCCGCTGCCCCAGGACCAGCCGGCCGACCACCAGCCCGGCGATGAGGGCCAGGCTGGCAAAGGTCATGGCCGTGCCCAGGCTGCGCAACGGCGTGTTCTCCAGCCTCAGGAGCACCCGGCCCGTGCCCTCCGGCAGCCGCACGGTGATCAGGCCCAGCTTGCCCCGCAGCGAGATGGGCAGCTCGTGCAGCACGGCATTCGTCTCCCTGTCGACGAGGTACGCATGCCAGCCGGGGTAGTAAAAGACGTTGAACGTCAGCAGGACCGGCCGATCGGCCTGGTACTCTACCAGCTCGCGATGGGCCTTGAACTCCAGGGGGCGGGCAAAGGCGTTGCCTCGCTGCCGGTAGAGCGACTCAAAGTCCACCCTTGTCGTCAGTGGCTCGCCCGCCACGTGCAGATCGGCCAGGGGTGACCAGCCGGGGATCTCGCGCACCCAGGCCGTGGAGCCGGTCATCTCGTCGGCTGATTGCTGGAAGCGCATCAGCCCTGCCAGCGATACCTCGCGCTCCGTCATCTCGGCGCGGGCGTAGGGCAGGCTGCTCAGCAGCAGGAGCAGTACGAGCACCAGGGCCGGCAGATCCACGAGGCCCCCCCGCCGCTCCTCTCCGCGGGCAACCGCCCCGCACAGAAAGGCCATGGAAAAGACCGTCAATGTCAGCAGGCGCCACGGAAACTGCACCACGCGCACCAAGGGCAGCGTTTGCCACAGCGGAGCCGAGGCCTCCAGCATCAGGAACGCCGCCACGAGCACCAACGCGGCGAAAAATACGATCAGGCGAAACGCTCGGTCCTTCCTCCTGATCAGCAGGCTCACCACCGCCACCAGGCTCAGGACCACGGGCACCGCGCCCAATTGAAAGCTGACCTGGTCGTCGGGGCCGGGCACGCTGGCGCCCATTCCCCAGCGCGGTGAGAAGAGCTGGAAGAACTCGACGAAATCGCCGCCCCAGGTGTACCGGCCGCCGTACCATTGGTCGAGGCGCACGAAGCGGTTTTCGGTCATGGCCGGTAGCCCAAAGACGGCGCTGAGGCCCAGGCCCAGGACCAGGGCAAAGGCGGTGGGCACCAGGATGTGCCCCAGGTGCCCGAACAGGGGCAGGATCGACTCGCGTGTCCATCGACGCGGGGGCACCTCGTCCTTCAGCCGCGCCAGGGCCAGGAAGGCGACGTAAAAGACGAGGATCAGCGTCAGGAGCAGGACCGTCAGCGGGTGGGTAAAGAGCAGGGCGGCATAGGCCAGGGCCAGGCCCAGGACGTTGGCCAGCCGCGGGCGGTGGAGCGTGGCCCACGTGCCCCACAGCACCAGGGGCACCCAGACGTAGGCCACCGACTCGGCCAGGCCGGCCCGGACATAGATGTCGACCAGGCGATAGGGCATAACCATGTAGGCCACCGCGGCGACCAGGCCGGCCGCGTTGCGCTGGCCCGGCGCGCCCAGCACCTGCTTGACAAAGCCGTACATGGCCAGGCCCGACAGGGTGATGGACAGGGCAAATATGGCCTTTACGGCGTCGACGATGGGCAGCCCGGCCAGGTGCAGGGCTTCGCCGGCGTAAAAGGCCAGCGGCCCGTAGATGTTAAAGAATGGATAGCCGTAGCCAAAGGCAAAGTCGGGCTGCCAGCGGGGAAAGAGGCCGCCGTCCTGGATGCCGCGGTCGAACTCGAACAGGAAGTAGACGCTGTGGCGTGCGTCGTGGGCGTGCCACTGGTATCCGGGCTGCAACATGGGGGCCATGGGCAGGAGCGAGAGCAGGACAATGAGCAGCAGGTAGGGATCCAGGCGGCGCAAAGCCTGGCGCCCGTTCGTCCTCTCCCCGGGCGGCGACGCGCCGTGCGCGCTGCGGCTAGTGCGGGACATCGATCACGATCCTGTCATCTTCCCGGCCCACGACGGCGGCCCGCTCGCCGCTCTCCAGGAGATAGAGGCCCAGGGCCAGGGTATAGGGTCCCGGCGGCGATTCCGCCCCCAGGGCAAGCTCGTAGCGGTCGACGACGATGGTGCCCGGCTGCCAGGTGCTGGTGGGGCACTCGCCGCTGCACGGCTGGCTGTCGCGCTGCGTCACCCTGTCGCCATCCGCGTCCAACAGGTGGACGAACGTGGTGTAATCCACTGCCACCGGCTCCACCGCCTGCCAGGTCACGGTCAGCACCAGGGTGGGGCTGATCTCCGCCGGCGGTTCGATCTCGGTGTCGAGGAGGAGAACCTGCGGCCGCGGGGCGTCCTGGCCACGAAAGGCGGCCAGCGGCTCGGGCCCGGGATCGACCTGGGTGAAGGTGAGGTCCAGGCTGCCATAGCTGGCCAGGACGACCAGGGCCAGCAGCCCCGCCCAGGCCGGCAGCCGGGCCAGGTCCTCGTCCAGGCGGACCACCGAGCCCGCCAGGAAGGCCAGGGGCAGCCCGGCCAGGGCCAGCACCTGCCAGGGCACCGTCAGAAGTCCCTGGAGGCCGGTAAGGCGCCACAAGGGTGCCGCCACGGGCAGGGTGAGGAGCAAGAGCAGGAGCAGCACGGCCGCCCAGAAGCCCAGAGGGCGGGCAAGGCGCGGATCGCCCGCGTGCGCTTCCTCTCCCCCGGCGCGTCGCTGCCCCAGCCACAGCCCGCCGGCCAGGAGCGAGAGCCCGGCCGCGGCCAGGCCCATGCCGGCCAGGGGCCGGCCGGCGCCCGCCGGTTCCTGTCCGGAGGCCAGGAGCTGGAACGGAGCCAGGAAATGCGCCTCGAAGTCCACGCGCGGCGGGGGTGCGCTGCGGGCGACGGGGAACAGGAGGACGACCGCGGCCAGGATCAGGCCGATGCCGGCGGCCCTCCGCAGCCCCCCCGAGGTTCGGGCCTCCCGTCCCGGCGCCGGAAGGGCCACCAGGCCATAGGCCGCCAGAAAGGGCAGCGACAGGACCGCCAGGCCGGGCTGGGACGCCAGTGCCACCCCCAGGGACGGCAGGCCGACAGCCGCCGCGGCCAAAATGCCGGCGCGCCGCCCCGCCGCCAGCCGGTCGATGGCCCACAGGAGCCAGGGCCAGGCCGCCCACAGCCAGGCCTCGCCGGGTTCCCCCCGGCTGTACATCGCTGCCAGGTGCCAGGGCAGGTAGGTGTATACCGCGGCGCCCAGGACCGCGCCCCCGCCGCCCAGCCAACGGCGCAGCCAGGCATAGACGCCCCAGGCGCCCAGCAGAAAGGAGAGGCCGTAGCCCCACTTGATGGCGGCCACGCCACTTCCCCAGAGCTGAGAGAAGGGCCGGGCCAGCAGGTACGGAAAGGCTCCCTCGCCGCGTACGGGGTCCCCGGGGCCGAACCACGCCGGATCCAGGCCGGCCGCGCGAAAAGTGGGGATAAAGCCGCTCTCGGACTCGAAAAAGCCGGGATAGGTGAGGGGCGCCACGGCAAATACGGCGAGCACAAGGGTCAGTGCCCAGCCCGTCGCAGGGCCGAGGTCAAAGGTGGATCGTGATTCCACGCTTAAACGTCCAGCTCGACCGCTTGCCCCGAACGAATGCGGACCATGGCCTCTTCCGGGGCCAGAGGCTGGTCCATCATCCTCAAGTAGAGGTACTTGAAGACGTCGCGGATCATTGCTGCCACCGGCACGGCCAGCAGCATGCCGAACAAGCCCGCCAGCTCGTTGCCGATGACCAGCACCACCATGACCGCCGCCGGGTGGAGCTTGACGCTCCGGCCGGCGATGCGCGGCACCAGGATCAGGTTTTCCACCTGCTGGATGGCGAAAAAGGCGATGGCGACCCACACCGCCGAGATGGGATCGGACAGCAGGGCCACCAGCACGGCCGGGATGGCGCCCAGGATGGGGCCGATGTAGGGCAGGACCTCAAACATCCCGGCGATGAGGCCCAGGACCAGGGCAAAGGGCACGCCGATGATGAGCAGGGCAATGGTCGCCATACCCCCGACAAAGAGCACCAGGAGCAGTTGGCCGCGGATATAGGCGCTCAGGACGTCGTCGATGAGGCGCGTCATGGCCCTCACATCGGGCCGGAGCTGCTCGGGCAGCGTGCTCAACACGCCCTGGCTTACCTGGTTCGTGTCGTGGAGGATGTAGAACATCCAGAAGGGGATGACCACCAGGCCGATGACAAAGCCGATGGTGCCGGTTACGGTGCGCACCGTGGCGACGATGGCGTCTTGCACCGCGGCGATGACGTCGGTGACGAGATCCTGGAGGTTGCCTTCGATTCTCTGCGCCCATTCCTCGGGGATGGTCTGCCGGTACCATCCCAATCCTTCGCTCCACAGATCCGCAACGCTGCTCGTCAGTTGGGGCCAATTCCTGATGAGCACGCGGACCTGGTCGACGATGATGGGCACGACAAAGGCCACCACGCCCGCCAGGATGGCGATGGCGACCAGGTAGGTGAGCACGATGCTCAAGGCCCGCGAGACGTTCCAGGTCTGTAGGCGCCGGGGCATATGCCGGTCCAGCCAGTTGACCGCGGGTAGAAGCAGATAGGCCAGGATCAGGCCCAGGACGTAGGGGAACAGCACGTTCCAGGCGGCCCAGATCATGAGGGCCACCACCAGGCCCACACCCAGCCAGAGGAGGATTCGTTTTTGTCGTGGCGTTAGCCTCATGGACGCCGACCTCTATGACTCCAGGCAGATCTCGACGAGCCGTGGGCCGTCGATGGTGTGCTCGGCACCGGGCCGCCAGTGGGCCAGGAACTCCACGTTGCCGGCCGGGCCAACGATGGGCGATCGGATCAGGCCTTGCGGCCCCATGCCCTGCGCCTCGCCCCAGGCTAGCAGGTCCACCAGGACGGCCCGATGGACCTCCGGGTCGCGCACCACGCCGCCCTTGCCCACCTTCTCCCGCCCGGCCTCGAACTGCGGCTTGATGAGGGACACGATGTGCCCTCCGGGGCGGAGCCAGCGCCTGGCAGCGGGCAAGACCAGCTTTAACGAGATGAACGACGTGTCGATGGTCGCCAGGTCGATCTCCTCCGGCAACTTTTCGACGTATCGGACGTTCGTGCGGTCCATGACCACCACTCGCTCGTCCTGCCGCAGTTTCCACGCCAGTTGGCCGTAGCCCACGTCAATGGCATACACCCGGGCCGCGCCGCGCTGCAGCAGGCAGTCGGTGAACCCCCCCGTCGACGCCCCGACATCGGCAGCGACCCAACCGGCCACGCTCAGATCAAAGGCATCCAGGGCGGCGGCCAGTTTCAAGCCCCCGCGGCTGACGTAGGGCAGGCCGCCCGTCACCTCCACCGGGCCCTCCGCCGCCACGCGGGTGCCGGGCTTGTCCACCACCTGCCCATCGACGAGCACCTGTCCGGCCATGATCAGACGCTGGGCCCGCTGCCGGCTCTCCGCCAGGCCCAGCTCCACCATCAGCAGGTCCAACCGTTCCTTGCGACTTCTGACCATGACGCCGCTAAGGATAACCGCAGACGGTGGAAAAGTCAAATGGCCGTTTGGGCCTTTGCTTTGTGGCCGCCAAAGTTGACGGATAGGCCAGAATCGGGTATCATTTCGCCACACTGGCACTGACGCCCAACAGGTGACACCATGCGATTCCTTTTCACCAATGTATATGGCCTGCTGCGTACATTGCGGCCGAAACAGTGGATCAAGAACATCTTTGTTTTTGCTGCCCTGGTCTTTGATCAGAAGCTGCTGAACTGGCCGTTGCTGGCCAAGACCGCTGCCGCTTTTGTTCTCTTTTGCATGATCTCGAGCACGGTATACATCATCAACGACCTGGCCGACCTGGAGAAGGACAAACAGCACCCCAAGAAGCGTCGCAGGGCGCTGCCCTCCGGCCAGCTCACGCCCTGGTTTGCCGTCCTCTCGGCGATCGGCATCCTGGCCGTCTCCCTGCCCCTTTCCTTCTGGCTGCACAAATACTTTGGCGCCATCGTCCTCGCCTACTTTGTGCTCAACCTGGCCTATTCCTTTGTGCTCAAGCACATGGTGATCATCGACCTCATGGTAGTTGCCTCCGGGTTTGTCCTGCGCGTGGCGGCAGGGGTGGTGGTGGCCGAAGCGGTACGTTTCTCTCCCTGGTTGTACGTCTGTACCATCTTCCTGGCCCTGTTTATGGTCATCGGCCGGCGGCGGCACGAGCTAATCCTGCTGGCCAGCGGCGCGAACAGCCACCGCAAGATCCTGGAAGAGTACACCGTCGACTACCTGGACCAGATGAGCCACCTCGTCGCCACCGGGGCCATCATCTCTTATTCCCTCTATACCTTCTCGGCCGACAATCTGCCGGACAACCACGCCATGATGCTTACCATTCCCTTTGTGATCTATGGCATCTTTCGCTACCAATACCTGATCCACG
>JAAYZQ010000021.1 GCA_012514775.1 Anaerolineaceae bacterium | reverse complement strand
CCTCCCCAAACGGACACGCCGCCGCCCCCTCGCCCGCCCCTTCCGGACATTCCGGGCACTCGGGACACTCGGCTGCCTCCGCCGTGGGGCACTCGGCCGCCTCCGGACACTCCGGGCACGCCGCCGCCGTCGGGCAGTCGGGGCAGGGCGCCGACGTGGGGCAGGGCTGTGCCGTCTGCTCTTCCCCGTTGCAGCCCCCCACCACCAGGACCAACAACAGCAGCCCCAGGATCGCTACCAACGTCCTCGTCTTCATAGACTCGTCTCCCCCTCAACTGTGATATAGAGTCGGTCGCCCTGTGCAGGGGCCGGCCTCCTGGCTCTCGTTTCTTCCTGGAACCCCGGTTCGTCCAGAGAACGTGCCAACACAAGGAGCTTGCGCTCAGACGCAAGCTGTAACAGTTTAGCACATTCGGACTGTAAATACACCTGTCACTTGTCCCTACTTTCCAGGGACAATCCGGCAATTGTCTCCCAATGGACTCGGTGCTATAATGGCAGACCCAGGGGAGGTGGGATTGGTCACGCTGACCGACGTATTGGAAGTCAACTGGATCATCCTCTACTTTGTGTACGGGCAGGTGTTCTTTATCACCGGCCTGGTCACGGGCCTGCAATGGCGCCGGGGAAGCAACCTGGAACTGGCGAGGCCCCTCCCCTGGCTGGCCGCCTTTGGCATCGCCCACGGCCTGAACGAGTGGGGCTACATCTTTATCCCCCTGCAGGCGGTCTACCTTCAGGACGCCGTGGTGCGCGTGATGCTCATTGCCCACATCTTGCTCCTGGCGACCTCGTTCTTTTTCCTGCTCCAGTTCGGAATAGAGCTGGTGCTGCCGCAGACCACGCGCAGTCGCTGGCTCCGGGCGCTGCCGGCCGCGGTGTTGTTGCTGTGGGGCCTGGCGGTCGTGGTCCGGGGCAGCAGCGCGGGCGATTCTCTCGACACCCTGTTCGCCATTGGCGACGGCTGGAGCCGATACTTTTTGGCGCTGCCCGGCGCGCTGCTGGCGGCCGTGGGACTGTGGAACCAGGCACGCCTGGCGCGGCGGCGCAACCTGGGACGCATCGCCCGCCACCTGACGGGGGCAGCGGCGGCGTTCGCGGTCTATGCCATGGTGGGCGGGCTGATGGTCCCCGTGTCGCCCATCTTTCCCGCCACCGTGTTCAACTATGACCTGTTGGACCGCATCCTCCACATTCCCGCCGCGGTTCCCCGCTCGCTGTGCGGCCTGGGCATGGCCTTTTACGTCGTGCGCTCCCTGGAGATCTTTCAGGTGGAGACCGAGCGGCGGCTTGCCGAAATGGAGCAGGCCCAGATCTTGATGGCCGACCGGGAGCGCATCGGCCGCGACCTGCACGACGGCATCATCCAGAACATCTATGCCGCCGGCCTGGGCCTGGAGGAGGCCCACCACATCCTGGCCGAAAGCCCGGAGCGCGGGCAGCAGCAGATCCGGAGCGTCATGGCCGCCCTGAACAGGACCATCGACGACATCCGGCGCTATATCTTTGACCTGCGCGCCGCGGAGCAGACACGAGAACTGGAAAAGCTCCTGGAGGGCCTGGTGCAGGACCTGCGCCTCGACACGATGCTGGAAGTGGACCTGGAGGTCGTGGGACAGCGCTGCTGCGTGCTATCGGGCGCCAAGGTGGAACAGATCATTCAGATCGCCCGCGAGGCGCTGAGCAACGTGGTCCAACACTCGGGCGCCACGCGGGTAACGCTGCGCCTGGCCTATGCCGGGGACGTCACCAACCTGTCCGTCACCGACAACGGCCGCGGCCTGGACTCGTCGCTCCCGGCCGAGTCGCGCCGGAACGGCCACGGCATTGCCAACATGCAGGCCCGGGCCGCCGTGCTGGGCGGCAGCCTGCGCATCGTGAGCGAGCCCGGCGCCGGCGTCTGCCTGGCCCTGAGCGTTCCGTGCAGCAGCAGTCGAGACGAGCTGGAATTGGAGACGATATGAGCCTGAAGGTGCTCCTGGTGGACGACCACGAAGTCGTTCGCGTGGGTGTCCGGGCGCTCATCGAGCGCCATCCGGAGATGGAGGTCGTTGGAGAGGCGGGCACGGTCCGCGAGGCCGTCGAGGGCGCCGAGAACCTGCGGCCCGACGTGGTCCTCCTGGACATCCGCCTCCCGGGCGGCAGCGGTGTCGATGCTTGCCGCGAGATCAAGAACCGGTGGCCCGAGATCAAGATCATCATGCTGACCTCATTTGCCGAAGACGAGACCATCTTTGACGCCATCGCCTGCGGCGCCGAGGGCTACGTGTTAAAGCAGATCGGGTCGGCGGGGCTCATCGACGCGCTGGAAAAGGTGGGCCGCGGGCAGTGTCTCCTGGACCCGGGCGTCACATCGCGGGTGCTGGCCAAGGTACGCGAGGCGCGTCAACAGGAACAGGCCGCGGCCTTTCGCGATCTGAACCGGCAGGAGCTGGTGATCCTGGCGCGCCTGGCCGAGGGCCTGACCAACCGCGAGATCGGCGCCCAGCTTGGGCTGAGCGAAAAGACGGTGCGCAACTACGTGAGCACCATCCTGGGCAAGCTCAACCTCACCTCCCGCGTCCAGGCAGCCGCCTACGCAGCCCGCAACCGCATCGAGGATTACCTCTAGTCACTTTCGCGTGGGGCCTCGCCCCCGCGGTCCCCAGAATGAGAAACAGGGCAGTGACCGTTGGGTCCCTGCCCTGCTCCCTCACAAGGAGGAGAAAGGAGTGACTATATTCTAGCACAGCGCGGCCTGCGAACCGTAAGATCGATCACTATTCGGACCTATGTGGTCCAAATTGCAGGGCCTCAGTACCGGGCTGCGAGCGGGAAATTATGTAACACTATGCAGCGATGCTCTCGATTGACAGCTAGCGGCGCCTGGGGTATAATGCCATAAGGTTGGGGACCCGCACCCCACGCTGCATCACACCGTCGTGAGCAGCCGGTAGCCGTTACCGGGCGCCGGTGCTCCGACCAAGACTAACTCGGGAGGTGTGACTTGACTTTCGAAGGCTACTGTGTCAAGTGCCGCTCAAAGCGGACGGTCGAAAAGGGCGAGGTCTCGACCACGGCCAAGGGACGCTCTATGGCCAAGGGCCCGTGCCCGGTCTGCAACACGACCGTGACTCGGTTCCTGGGAGCCGAGGAAGCGGCCGCCCTGAAGAAGGAAAAGTAAGGCCAAGGTGGCAGGGTGCCACCGGCGCCACCCTGCCACACCCCGTTTCACACACCGTCCTGCCATTCGCCCGCCTTCGTAGGTTTGGTGTTTGCGCACTTCTGGGGTATAATGGTGCAAAAGGTGGCAGGGTGAGCGGCGCAGCCCCTGCCGGAAGGACCTGGCACTGACGAAGGCAAGATCAGACGAAAGCCCTGACCCGGGGCTGCAAGAAGTGGCAGGTTGGAGATTAGAATGGCTGTGAGCGGCAAAGTCAAGGCATTGGAAACGACGTTGGCCACGATCCAGAAGCGGTACGGGGAGGGGTCGATCATGCGCCTGGGACAGGCCAACCACCTCCAGGTGGAGGCCATCCCCACGGGCTCTCTCTCCCTCGACCTGGCCCTCGGCATCGGTGGCATCCCCCGCGGCCGGGTGACCGAGATCTATGGCCCGGAAGGCTCGGGCAAGACGACCCTGTGCCAGCACATCGTGGCCGAGGCCCAACGCATGGGCGGCGTGGCGGCCTACATCGACATGGAACACGCCCTCGACCCCGTCTATGCCGCGCGCTGCGGTGTAAACGTCGAAGACCTGTACATCTCCCAGCCCGACACAGGCGAGCAGGCCCTGGAGATCGCCGAAGCCCTGGTACGCAGTGGGGCCGTGGATGTGATCATTGTCGACTCGGTAGCGGCCCTCGTGCCCCGGGCCGAGATCGAGGGCGACATGGGCGACAGCCATCCCGGCCTGCAGGCCAGGCTCATGAGCCAGGCCCTGCGCAAGCTGAGCGGCGCCATCAAGGTCAGCAACGCGGCCATGATCTTTACCAATCAGCTCCGGCAAAAGATCGGGATCATGTTCGGCAATCCGGAGACCACGTCGGGCGGCATGGCCCTGAAGTTCTATGCCTCCGTCCGCCTCGACATCCGCTCCATTCAAGCCATCAAGGTCGGCACCGAGGTGGTCGGCAACCGGACGCGCGTGCGGGTCAAGAAGAACAAGGTCGCGCCCCCCTTCCGCGAATGCGAATTCGATATTATGTACTCAGAGGGGATCAGCAAGGTCGGAGACATGCTGGACCTGGGCGTGGAGCTGGGCATTGTCGAAAAGAGAGGCTCGTTCTACCTGTACAAGGACGAGCGGCTGGCCCAGGGACGAGAGAATGCCAAGGCATTTCTGCAAGAGAACCCTGCCATGTGCCAGGAGATCGAAAATGCCATCCGCCGGGCTTCGAGCCTCTCGGAAGTGCAGCATGCCACCTTTGCCATAGACGAGGACGATGACATAGAAGAAGACGGCTCCTGATTCCGACGACGGGTTGTAGACAACAACGAGACGAGAGGATTAATAACAGAAAGCAGCTTGTGACCTGCGGGGGGTAGGGCGCTTGTTTTTTCTGCCCACCACAGTCGCAGATCGTGCCGAGCGTACGAACCGGTTTTTGCTTGTCTGAGAATAAAGAGTTGGACCAGAGGTGACCGCCCGGTGGTGGCGAGCGACATCAGATAAGCGATTCTACACCGTCTCTCCTCACTGTTCGAGGGGGTGATGGGATTTCTGATAAAAGCGGGGAATGAAACGAGGTGAGCGCACCCGAGGAATGGGGCACGAGGACGCTCGCACGTAGCAACAAAACAGGGCGATTGATGTTGCTCTCCGCCTGATACGGTTCCAGCCGGTTGCGCCTACGACCGGTCTACTCGGCATATCCTGATTCTCCGGGCACCATGCCCTGAGGACGTCTGCGGCTGTGGTACGACTACCACAGCCGTTTGTTGTTTTGGATGGTTATTGTTTTGGATAGATTTGGATAGAGCGGAAATGGCCGAGATTACCGCATTGAAGGTTCAGCAAAAGAACCGCGAGCGCGCCAGCGTTTACCTGGACGGACGTTTTGCCTTTGGCCTGCCGGCCATCATTGCCGCCAGGCTCAAGGTGGGGCAGGTACTCACCGAGGCCGAGATCCAGGCCCTCCAGAACGAGGGCAGCACCGAGTCGGCCTACAGCCGGACGCTCGATTATCTTGGCTACCGGCCGCGCAGCCGGTCCGAGGTGGTCTCCTATCTGAAAAAGCGCGGCATGGAAGAGGAGCAAATCGAGACCATCGTCGAGCGGCTCGAAAGAGCCGGCCTTTTGGACGATGCTGCTTTTGCACAATATTGGGTAGAAAACCGGGAGCGGTTCAAGCCGCGAGGTGCCCGCGCGCTGCGCTACGAGCTGCGGCGCAAGGGGCTGGCGGATGCCGACATCGACAAGGCACTGGAGACGCTGGACGCCTCCGACAGTGCCTACCGCAGCGCAAGCCGCAAGGCCGAGCAGTTGCGGCACCTGGATCGGCAGACGTTCTCGCGCAAGCTAATCGAATACCTGGCTCGCCGGGGGTTTGACTACGCGGTCGCGCAGGAAGCTGCGAACCGGCATTGGTCCGAGTTGGCGGAGGGCGACTAGCGCCACGCCCGACCGAGTCCAGCCGCGCCAAGGATGGCGGACACCACGGCAAACTGACAGAGAGGAAAAACGAATGGAAACCCTGATCGTAGCGATCCTCACGGCCATCGTGTGCCTGGCCGCGGGGGCAGTCGCTGGCTATTACTACTTTCAAAATCAAGGCAAAAAGTCTGTAGACAATGCGCAGCGCACCGCCGAGCGCATCGTCGCCGACGCCGAGACGAAATCCAAAGAAATGCTGGTCCAGGCGCGAGACGAGACGCTCAAGCTGCGCAACCAGGCAGAGCAAGAGTTCAAGCAGCGCGAGCGCGAGTTCCGGCAGGAGGAGGACCGCCTGCAGCGCCGGAGGGTCTCGCTGGACGAGCGCCTGGAGCAGGTCGACAAGCGCGAGCGCACGCTGAATCAACGGCAGAGCAACCTGGACAGGAGACAGAACCAACTGCAAAAACTGGAGAAGGAGCGGCTCGACGAGCTGGAGCGGGTGGCAAACATGAGCCAGGACGAGGCCAAGCAGCTCTTGCTTCAGACCGTGGAGCAGGATGCGCGGCAGGACATGGCCCGCGTCATCCGCGAGGTGGAGAACGAGGCCCGCGAGGAGGGCGAGCGCCGCGCCCGCGAGATTGTCGTCACCGCCATCCAACGCATCGCCTCCGACCAGGTGGCCGAGGTGGCCGTCTCCACGGTTCCGCTGCCGAGCGACGACATGAAGGGCCGCATCATCGGCCGGCAGGGGCGGAACATCCGCGCCCTGGAAAACGCCACCGGCGTAGACCTGGTGGTGGACGATACGCCGGAAGCAGTGCTGCTGTCCTGTTTCGACCCTGTCCGCCGCGAGGTGGCACGGGTGGCCCTGAACAAGCTGATCCTCGATGGGCGCATTCACCCGGCGCGCATCGAAAAAGTGGTTGAAAAGGCCCGCGACGAAGTAAGCCAGATCATCCGCGATGCAGGCGAGCAGGCAGCCATCGACGCCGGCGTGCCGGGCCTCCACCCGGAGATCCAGAAGCTCCTGGGCCGGCTGAAGTTCCGGACCAGCTACGGCCAGAACCAACTGGCCCACGCCGTGGAAACCGCCCACATCGCCGCCATCCTCGCCGCAGAAGTGGGGGCCAACGTCCAGATCGCCAAGATGGGCGCCCTGCTCCACGACCTGGGCAAGGCCGTGGACCACGAGGTGGAAGGCGCCCACGCCTCCATCGGCGCGGACCTGGCCCGGCGCTATGGCGTGCCCCAGCAGGTGGTGAACTGTATCGCCGCGCACCACAACGAGACCGAGACCGAATCGCTGGAAGCCGTCATCGTCGAAGCGGCCGACGCCATCTCGGGTGCTCGCCCGGGCGCTCGCCGCGAGAGCCTGGAGACCTACGTGAAGCGCATCAAGGCCCTGGAAGAGGTCGCCAGCTCCTTTGACGGCGTGGCCGAGTCCTACGCCATCCAGGCCGGGCGCGAGATACGGATCATTGTCAAGCCGGAGCAGATCGACGATCTGGCCGCCATCCAGCTAAGCAAGTCCATCGCCAAGACGGTGGAGGAGAACCTGCAATATCCGGGCCAGATCAAGATCACCGTCATCCGCGAGACGAGGGCCGTCGACTTTGCCAAGTAGCGCACCCCCCGCGTAACTGGCGGAATGCCAACGGGCGGCGCACCTTATTTCCGTGAACAATGCGGGCATTGCGAGCAATCTTGACCCTGACGTGGTCAAGACTGGTCGCAATGCCTGCTGGCAACACGTGTGTAGGCCGATCGTGGCTCTTGCATTTTTTGTGGAGATCGAGTACAATACAACCAGCCGAGTAACCCGCAGGCTCCCAGGCGCGCTGTAGCAGGCCCAGCGCCGCGCCAGCGTCGTGCAGAGCGCCCAAAGTACACTGCTGTTCCGACCACACTGGAGGGGCAAGGAGGAAACGATGACAGATATGATCAGGGTAGCGGCGCAGTCCCGATCCACCGCCGTCGCAGGCGCCATTGCCGGCGTCATCCGCGAGCAGGGACGTTGCGAGATCCAGGCGATCGGGGCCGGTGCGGTGAATCAGGCTGTCAAGGCCTGCGCCATCGCCCGGGGCTTTCTCGCCCTCGACGGGCTGGAGGTGGTCTGCATTCCTACCTTTGCCGACGTGGACATCAGTGGGCAGGAGAGGACGGCCATACGTATCTGCATCGAACCGCGCTAGGCTCGCGGCATTCAATAACAGACCCCGTTCTGGCTGCTTTGCGCCTGCGGTCTGTGGGTTAGCCCCTGGAGCTACCTGCCATCAGGTCTCTTCCCGCCGCTTGCGCCGCCGGCGGCGGGAAACAGTTTCTACCTTCTCCTCGACGGCCGTGAGCTCCTCGTACGAAATCTCGACGCGCACCTGGCTTTCGAGCTCGACCTGGATGCTTTCGTTCACGGCGTTCACCTGGACAACCTTGCCCCTGCCGTGGGGCGTGTCGATGACCTTACCGGCCTTTGGCAGCTTTTCCTTGACCTTGGCATAGTGCTCGCTTTCGTAGGCCAGGCAGCACAACAGCCGCCCACACACCCCCGAGATGTCCATGGGACTCAAGGGCAGATCCTGCACCTTGGCCATCTTGATGGACACCGGGTTAAACTCCGTGAGCCACGTGGAACAACACAGGGTCAGGCCGCAACGGCCGAGGCCGCCCAGCAGCTTGGCCTCATCGCGCACGCCGATCTGGCGCAGCTCGATGCGCGCCCGGAAGGAGCGGGCCAGGTCCTGGACCAACCGGCGAAAGTCGACCCTCGTCTCGGACGCGAAAAAGAACACCAGGCGGCTGCCGTCATAGTTGTACTCGGCGCGCACCATCTTCATGGGCAGGCCGTGCTCGTTCACCTTTTCCTGGCAGCGCGCCAGCGCTTCTCGCTCCTTGAACCGGTAGAAGGTCATCTGCGTCAGATCGAGCGGAGTCGCCCGGCGGCTCACGCCCTTCAGGCGCCGCACGATCTCGTCGTCCTCCACCTCGCTGGGAGGGATGACGACCCTGCCGATCTCCTCGCCACGGGAGGTTTCGACGACGAGGTGTTCGCCGGGTCGCGCATCCTCGTAGCCAGTCGGGTCAAAGTAGTACACCTTGCCTGCAGGATTGAACCTGACACCGACGATCAATGGCATAAGAAACCCTCTCCGGGGAGCCAGTCCCCGGTACCTTTCTAGCCCTTTGCCGCCGTCCAGCGCGGCAGCTTCAGGAGCAGCCCCTCGAGGGCCAGCCGGGGGTTGACGTTGTCCTCGATCTGGGCCGCGGCATTCTGCAACGCCCGGACGGCAGCCCACGCCTGGCCCAGGCGTTCGGGCCCGGCCAGGGAGCGCAGCTCCGCCAGGCGGTCGACGTTCACCACGGGGCCGTCGCCCCTGCCCGACAACAACAGCAGGTCGCGCCACCAGGCGGCCCACAGCTCCAGCGTCTCGCGGCTGGCCCGGGGGTCCCGGCCCAGGCTCTGGGCCAGGGCCAGGCGCTCGATGCGCCCGGCGGGCAAAACGCGAACCATGCTGTCCAGCTCCCGCTGGCGCCTGTTCAGCAGCACCCCCTCGCGCTCGCCGGCGGCGAAGGCCCAGCCGATCCTGCCCGCCGACAGGCCCGCCAGCAGCCGCGCCTGGGCGGCGTCGAGCCCGCGCGCCCGAAGCTCGGCTTCGACCCGCCCCCTGGGCAGAGGCCGCAGGTCGAGGCGCTGGCAGCGCGACAGGACGGTGGGCGGCAGGGCGTCGACGTCCACGGCCGTCAGGATCAGGACGACGTGGGCCGGGGGCTCTTCCAGGGTCTTGAGCAGGGCATTGGCCGCCTCCGTCGAGGCCAGGTCCATGCGCCGCAGGATGAACACGCGCTTGCGCCCCTCATAGGGAAACAGGGCCGCCTCGCGCTGCAGCGTCCGCACCTGGTCGATCTTCAGGCTGTCTCCCGCCCCCTCACCCTTGACCATGCGCACGTCGGGATGCGTTCCGTCCTCGATGCGCTTGCAGGTTGCGCACTGCTTATCGCCGCAAGGTGGATCGGCGCCGGGGCAGTTGAGCGCCTGCGCCAGGGTGCGGGCCAGCAGCGTCTTGCCGATCTGGGGCGGCCCGGTGAACAGGTAGGCGTGCGAAATCCGGCCCGACGCCAACCGGCGTCGCAAAAGCGACACAGCCCACTCGTGGCCGACGATCTGCCAGGTCATCCCTTGCTCCCGCGACCGTCCCGCCCGCTCACAACAGCGACTTTCCGTCCAGCCCGGGGGGCGGGGACACGCCCATAAGGTCCAAAAGCGTGGGCATCACGTCCAACACCGAAAAGCGACTCTGGGGGATCGTCTGGCCGCCGACGTAGAGCATCGCGTCGTCGTGGGTGTGCATTCCCACCAGCTCGTCGCCCTTGAAGGTCAGGTCTTCCTTGTACAGGGGGCCCTTGGGATCGTAGCCGTCGTAAGGAGCCAGGATCAGGTCCGCCGCCTGCTCCAGGTACGGTCCGTGGTACAGCTCCTCGCGACGGAAGGCAGCCTGGAAGATGCGCTCGCCGCTGTCGGGATCGGTCAGCGCCAGGGCAGCGGCGGCGATCTCGTCGCGTAGCCCTTCGTAGGCCGCGCCAGGGGGCACGGAGCCCTCCTTTTCCCGCCCCTGCACGCGGATAAAGACCCGGCCGGGGTCCAGGCTGTAGGCCACCGAGCGAGGATCGATCTCGTCCAGCCCCTTCTTGCGGTCGGGGGGGACGTTGCGCAGGTGCAGCCAGCCGTTGTCCATCAGCCAGCGGTTGACGTACACCTCTTTTTTGATGGTGCAAAAGCCGTGATCGGCCATCCACACCAGGGTCGTGTTCTCGTCCAGGCGCCCCGCCAGCTCGCCCAGCATGTCGTCGATGCGCCGGTAGAAATCGTAAAAGGCCGGGGCATAGGTGGGATGCCCTTCTTCCATCTGCTGCCACAAGAAGTGGTGCAGGCGGTCGGTCTCCATGACGTGCACGTGGAGATAATCCCACTGCTCGTGGTCCAGCATGTGGAACAACGTGCGGATGCGGGCATCCAGGACAGAATTGACCTCCTGGAGGGCCAGGTCCTTGGACTCGCGCGCCTTCCACGGGTCGGCATCCACGATATAGCCCAACGATTGGAGGGTGGGCAGGTAGGAGGGCGGATAGACTGCCTTCTCCAGGCTGGGGCTCAGGAAACAGCCCACCAGGACGCCGTTCACCGGCCGCGGCGGGTAGGTGACCGGCACGTTGACGACGATGACCCGCTTGTCGGCATCGCTCAATACCTCCCACAGGGTGCGGGCGCGCATGTTCTGGGAGGTGGGGATGAACTGCTTGTAGGTGGCAGGGTCGCGGTCGATAAAGCCAAAGATGTTGTGCTTGGCCGGGTTGACGCCGGTCATCATGGAGCTCCAGGCCACCGATGACACCCAGGGCCAGGTCGAGTCCATGCGCAGCAGGCTGCCCTGCCTGGCCAGCCGCTCGGCGTTGGGCGCCCGCCCTTCGGCGATCAGGCGCTGCATGAAGGTATAGGGCATCCCATCCAGCCCGATAAAGACGACGCGTCGCTCGCGATTGCGGCCACGCAACTTGTCAAGAAAACTCACGGTTTCACGCCGGTCCCCTACGAAAGATTGCCTGACATTATAGCACCGAGGCGGCCAGCAGGCAAATCGCTCCTAACTGCCCACAGGGCCTACAGGTAGCCCAGGGCGGCCAGCCGCGCCTCGATCTCGGCCTCTTCGTCGCTGGTGTAGGCGGCCTCGTCGGGGGCGGGCGGCACGTAGCCCAGCTCCTCGAGCCTGGCCAAGACCTTGTTCAGGCTTTCTTCGATGGTCTCCTTGCCCGAGTCGATGACCACTTCCGGGTTCTCGGGCTCTTCGTACGGGTCCGAGATGCCGGTAAAGTTCTGGATCTCGCCGGCCAGCGCCTTCTTGTAGAGCCCCTTGACGTCGCGGGCCACCAGCGTATCGAGGCTGGCATAGCAGTAGACCTCGAAGAAGTTGCCGGTCTCGCGCCGCGCGTTGTCGCGGGCGGCCCGGTAGGGCGAGATGAACGAGCAGAGCACGGCAACCCCGTTGCGGGTCAGCAGCTTGGCCACAAAGGTCACGCGCTCGATGTTCTTGTCGCGATCTTCTTTCGAGAAACCCAGGTCGCGGGTCAGCCCCTGCCGCACAATATCGCCGTCCAGCCGCTCGACCTTCAGGCCCCGCTGTCGCAAAACCTCCTCCAGGCGAATGGCGAGGGCCGTCTTGCCCGCGCCCGACAGCCCGGTAAACCACACCGTTACCCCTTTTTGTTCCATACTACCCCCTTGGTGCATTGGTGGATTGTTGACTCCTGCGTTCGCGCAGGTCCGCCAATGGTTTGATCCGTGGATCAGGCAAAGGACGAGCCGCGCATGTCCTTCGGCACGTCGACACCCACCAGGTCGAGGAGCGTGGGCGCCACGTCCATCAGGTGCCGTCGTGGCCCGGAGCCCTCGCCCGGCCTTTGCGGATTATAGTAGATGTAGAGCCCCTCCTGGGCGTGGTTGGCATCGTCGGGCCCGGTGTCGTTCTCGAAGGTGTGCACCTGGCCCGTGCCCAGGCTGCCCAGCGACCGCCAGCTCAGGTTGCCAAAGTAGACGATGAGATCGGGGGCGATGTTGTTGACCTCGGCATAGATGTCTTCGGGCTTGTAGGCAACCGACCCGATGGGCTTGCCCTCGGGGTCGGTGATGGCCGCGATGCGCTCCGCCAGCTCGTCGCGCACCCGCTCATAGTCCTCGGGCTCGATGATCCCTTCCGGCTCGCGGCCCTTGACGTTGAGAAAGAGCCGGGCATAGTAGCCGCCCGAGCCCCAGGCCCGCGTCCGGCTCCAGTCGACCTCGCACTTTTCCAGGGGCACGATGCCCGCCGGCTGGTGCTCCAGGACCAGGTAGCCTTCCTTCTTCAGCCACTCGTTGAAGCAGATGCCGCCCACCATGGGCTTGGCCCCGTGGTCCGAGACGACCAGGACGGCCGTCTCCTCGTCGAGGAGGGCCAGGCGCTCGCCGATCTGGGCGTCGAGATGGACATAGTAATCGCGGATGGCGTTCTCGTAGGGATTGCCCGGCTCGTGCTTCGGATGGGTGACGTCAAAGAACTTCCAGAAGCCGTGGTGCATACGGTCCACGCCCATGTCGACGTGCATAAAAAAGTCCCAGGGGCGGGAGGTCATGAGGTGCTTGACCACCGTGTGCTGCCGCTCGGCCATCCGGTAGATCTGCGCCAGGAGGTCGTCCTTGTTCTCGGTACGGAACTGGCCCACGTCGAACATGTACTCGCCGTCGAGCAGGCCCTCGATCTCGGCCTTTAGCTCGGGCGGGTGGGTATATTGGCTCTGGGTGCTGGGCGTCAAAAAGCTCGAGATCAGGGCGCCGTTGACCGGCTCCACGGGATAGGTCTGGGGCACGCCGGCCACCACCACCTTCTTGCCCGCGGCCGACATCAGGTTCCAGGCGCGGGGCACCTTGATGGCGCGTGCCGTGGCGATGGTCATCCGCTCGTAGCTGTGATCCGCCCGGTTGCGAAAGCCGTAAAAGCCGAGCTGGCCGGGGTCCTTGCTGCTGAGCATGGAGGCCCACGCCGGCACCGTGATGGCCGGGATGGTGCTGGTAAGCTCGCCGTAGGTGCCGGCCTCCATCAGCCGGCCGAGGTTGGGCAGCCGATCTCGCCACCGTTCGAAAACCAGCGACGGCTCGCCACAGTCGATGCCAACGACAAATACTTTCACAGTTGTCCTCGCTTAATCGGGTCCGGCCGCGGCGGGGCGGGAGGTCGAAGGGCCGGGTCCCGGCCGGTCGATCATTCCTCGCCGGGCTCGCCGGCTGCCGGCTTCCTGGCGCGAATGCCATCCATGAGCACCCGCGACACCTCGGGCCGGGTGAACTCGGCGGGCAGCATCTCGCCCCGCTCCAGCATCTCGCGCACCTGGGTGCCGCTCAAATAGACCCAATCATCCTTGCTGTGCGGGCAGGTCTTGGCGCTGACCACGGCCCCGCACTTCTTGCAAAAGAATGTATAGTCGAAAAAGAGGGGCGTGATCCCCAGCTCGCCGGGGTCGAATTCGTCAAAGATATAATGGGCGTCATACGTGCCGTAATACTTGCCCACGCCCGCGTGGTCGCGCCCCACGATAAAGTGGGTGCAGCCATAGTTCTTGCGGGCAATGGCGTGAAAAATGGCCTCCCGGGGGCCGGCGTAGCGCATGGCCGCCGGAAAGACGCCCAACAGCACGCGGTCGGCAGGATAGTAGTCCCGCAGGATGGCCTGGTAGCTCTCGATGCGCACGTCGGCCGGGATGTCGTCGGACTTGGTCTCGCCCACCAGGGGATGGAGAAAGAGGCCGTCGACGATCTCCAGGGCCGTCTTCTGAATGTACTCGTGGGCACGGTGGATGGGGTTGCGCGTCTGGAAGGCGACGGTCCGGCGCCAGCCGCGGGCGGCGAACATGCGGCGCGTCTGGGCCGGCTCGTGCCGCAGCTCCGGGAACTCGCACTCCTGGGGCGGGTTAAGCATAAAGACCTCGCCGCCCAGCAGCCAGTTGCCGTGGCGGTACAGGCGCGCCACGCCGGGATGCGCTTCCTCCGTCGTGCGATAGACCTCGCGCGCCTCGCGCTCCTTGTCGGCCGGGAACTTTTCGGCGATGGTCATGATGCCCATCACCTGGTCGCCGTCCATCAGGGCCACCTCCTGGCCCTCCTGCAGGCCCGCCGCGATCTCGTCGTCGACGGGCAGGGTGACGGGGATGCTCCAGGCGAGACCGTTGCTCAGGTGCATCGTATCGATCACGCTATCATAATCGGCGCGGGTCATGAAGCCGGTCAAGGGACTAAAGGCACCGACCGAGATCATCTCCAGGTCGGAAACGGCCATGCGGGTCAGGGGAACCCGGGGAAAGGATGCGGCCCTCTCCAGGGCCGCCGCACAGAGTTCGCCGCGCAGGACGCGGTTCACCAGTTGCCCTCCATGGGGCGCGATGCTGCCGACAACTCGGGTCATCTCTCCACACTCCTCCAGATGGTACAATACAAAGGCATGAACCGCATGACAAACGATTCATGCCGGTTCGGATTCTAACAGAGGAGACCACCTTTGTCAACTTGGGGCGAAAGGGGGGCACCCATGCCGGACCTGGCAAGACCTTGGTCCTGCTCGGCGCCGATAACAATCCGCGCCCTCTCAAAGGATCTATTCTCATACGGTTACCCTGCGCTTCGCCGGCTTCCGTTGACAAAACCGGTTTCTGGTGTTAGAATCCGGAGCATGAGCAGCAACAGCTTGCCGCTACTGATCCTGAGCGGCGCCAGTGAGAGCAGCGAGCCGGAGCGGCTGGTCAGCCGGGCACGCCGGGCAGTCACGTTGGACGTCATCGAGCGCGCCCTGGGCGTGCCCGGACTGCAACCGGTGGTCGTCGCCACAAACTCGCCCGAGCTGGTCAGCGCCCTGTCGGGCATGCCGGTGCTGGTGGACCTGGACAGGGACGGAGAGGCTTTTCATTTCGGGCGCCGCCTGATGGAGCTCATCGGGCGGTACGGCATGGAACGCTGCTTTTACATGGGGGGCGGAGCGGGCGCCCTGCTGCCCGCCGCGGCGATGACCTCCATCGTGGACGAGATCGTCGGCGCCGACCGGCTCCTGGTCACCAACAACTTTTATTCCTCCGACTTTGCTGCCTTTACGCCCGCCAGTGTACTGGGTGACTATCCGCCACCGGAGAATGACAATGAGCTGGCGTGGCTCCTGGGCGAGCACGCCGGCCTGCCCGTGCGCGAGTTGCCGAGAAACGGCGCGAGCCAGTTTGACGTCGATACCCCCACCGACCTCCTGACCCTGGCCGTACATCCCCAGGCCGGGCCGCGCATCCGGAAGATGCTGGATGGCCTGTGCCTGGACACGTCGGCCCTCGACGCCGCCTTGCCCCTCTTTCTCGACCGCAACGCCACGGTGATCGTTGCCGGGCGGGTGGGCGCTGCCACCTGGAGCTACCTGGAACGAGAGACGGCCTGCAGCACGCGGGTGGTGTCGGAAGAGCGGGGCATGCGGGCCAGCGGCCGCCTGGCCCGGGGCGAGGTGCGCAGCCTCCTGGGCTACCACCTGGACGCCGTCGGGCTCGACCGTTTCTTCGAGAACGTGGGTGCCATGGGGCAGGCGCTCTTTTTGGACAATCGCACCATCCTGGGGCACAGGGGAATCTGGCCCTCCGCCGCCGACCGGTTCTATTCCGACCTGCGACAGCCAGACCAGATCTCTGACCCTTTCTTGCGGGACCTGACAGAGGCAGCCATGGCTGCCCCCATACCGGTCATCATGGGGGGTCACTCTCTGGTTTCCGGCGGGATGTACGCCCTGGTCGAAGCGGCCTGGCTACGCGGCCACGACCTGGCGCGGCACGTCGTACCCACAAATCTGTGACATAGGCACGGAGGGGAGGGAGTGTGAGCGAGCAACGCAGCGACATCAAGATCCTGGTGGCGGATGACGAGCCGGAAGTGGTCGACCTGGTGCGGATGATGCTGGAATGGCAGGGAGGGTATCGCGTCCTGGGCGCCGGGGATGGGGAAGAAGCGCTGGCGCGTGCCCGGTCGGACTCCCCCGACCTGATCCTCCTGGACGTGAGGATGCCCCGCAAGAACGGGCTCGACGCACTGCACGACCTGAAGGCGGACCCCGCCCTCGCATCTGTCCCGGTCATCATGCTCAGCGTGGTGACCACCTACCCCGAAGTGCAGAGTGCGCTGCGGCAGGGAGCCGTCGCCTATCTGCCCAAGCCGTTTGAGCTGAAGGAAATGGTCAGGCTTGTGGAACGCGTGCTCGTTGCCGATCCGGCAGGGCGCCTGGCCCTGCAACAACAGGCACTGGAAAACATAGGAAAGCCATGACTTCCGAGGAGCGACAACACTCGCCCCACGTGTTGATCATCGAGGATGAACCAGATCTGCTAGAGGTGTTAGAGCTTGCTTTCGAGAGCGCCGGCTACCGGGTGACGACGGCGAGCAACGGGGTCGGCGGCTGGCAACATTTCGACCGGGAGCATCCCGACCTGGTGGTCATGGACCTGAACATGCCCGAGATGTCGGGATTTCGCCTCCTGGAGTTGGTGCGCAGCGAGAGCGAGGTGCCGGTCT
>JAAYZQ010000182.1 GCA_012514775.1 Anaerolineaceae bacterium | reverse complement strand
TCACAATGTTCACGTGGGAATCGGAGGTGATGGTGAAAGAGAACTCGCTGCCGGCAGCCCGCGCCGTGTAGAACGAGTTCTCAGGCCGGTTCGACCAGGTGCTCCCGCCGTCCTCGCTGAAGGCCATGCGGTAGTAATACCTGGTGTTGGGGGTGAGGCCGCTGATGACCACCGACGTGGGCGTTCCGGCTGGGGCAGTCGTCTCGGACGTGGCCGACCACGGGCCCCCGGACGTGACGCTATACTGGTAGTAGAGCCGGATTGCCGAGTTGGGAACGACGGTGACCGTGACGGAGGTGGCGGTCGGCCGGGTGAGCAGTTCCGTTCCCAGCCAACTAACCGCCGCACGACCGCCGGTGTAGGACCCCAGACCCAGCACCCCCAGGCCTACCACTCCACCGGTGAGGCGCAGAAAATCGCGCCGCGAAAATTGATGATTTGGCATTTTGCCCTCCTTTGGCTTGCCTCATTTGGTTGATCCGACTGACTAAGAATGGCGCATCACAGCTCAGCCGGTCACTCAGGGTGCGCAGCCCGCCGGCTGAGTTACGCTGGATGGACATGTGCTCGTCCCTACCGGGAACGGAACGCTCATGCCGACATCGTAGGACAGGATGATCAAGGCATCGCTGGAATTGACCTGTCCATCCCCGTTGACATCGCCGCAGTTCATCGGGCAGAATGGCGCCGTGCTGATACCCGCGTCGGCAGACAGGACAATCAACGCGTCGGTCGAGTGCACCACCGCATCGCCGTTGACATCGCCCAACTTGCTGGCGCTCGGCCCTGGCCCTTTGAAACTGGTGATCGCTGCCGCCCAGTCACGCGCGGTAGGCATGCTGCCCTTGGCTGCTGTGTAGCTACCTGTGGCGCCGACAATTCGCCAGCCCAGGGCCACGGTAATGTCCGTATCGCCGCCGCCGGTCGAGCCAAAGTTGGTGCCCAGGCGGGCTCCCTCCGTGAACGAGTTCAACCAGACGCCGGGTGGATCGTTGTGCGGGCCTTCTGTTCCAACCCCGCCGATCAACAGCTCGTCGGCCTGCGTGGTCGTCGATGTGGCACCCGAAGAGGGCAAAGTGCCCGATCCGGTGCCCACCTGGGCCTGGTCCAGTACCGCGTTATCGGCCAGGCCGCGGAACACGCTCACCACGGCTGTCCGGGCCGTGGACGAGGCGTGGTTGATGGTGATGGTGCTACCGATGGGTAGCGCGGTTACATTGTAGGCCGCCAGGATGATCGTCCTGACGTTGCCCGAGTTGGTCACATCCGCCACGTTGTTGTACGTGTTGCCTGCCGAATCCGTTACGCTGCTGATGTTGGCGGCCGGGTCCGCGGCAAAGGCGATCAAGATATCATCGCCAGCCGTGACCGCGGCGTTGGTCGTGATCTCCAGGCTGGTGCCGTCGGTCCTGTTCTGCGCCGAGCCGGCGTTGCCGATGTAGGAGATGCCCGAATCAGCGGTCTTGAACGTGGCAATGATCCCGGCCCAGTCGCGGGAAGTGATACCGCTCTTGGCGGCGGTGTACGATCCTGCTGATGCCACACTACGCCAGCCCAGGGATACGGTAATCTCTGCATCCGTGGTCGTGGCGGTGGTGCCGGTGCGCGGTCCGGCGGTGAAAGCGTTTTCCCAGGTCCCTGCGGTGTCACCGGCGGGGCCTTCCGTTCCCACCGCACCAATCAGCAGTTGGTCGGCGGCGACGGTTGTGGCCGCTCCGGAGGATGGTGCGGTGCTACTTCCCGAGGCGGTGCAGGTCTGTTCCAGTGCTCCCACCGGTGCCAGGCCACGGAAGACGCTCACCACCGCCGCCCGGGCAGCCGGTGTGGGTGTCCCGACCACCCCCTGGTGGATGGTGATCGTGCTGCCGCTGGGCAGTGTGGTCACATCGTAGGCCGCAAAGAGATACGTGCGTAGATTGCCCTGGTTGAGGGCCATCCCTGCCGGGTGGTACGTGTTGTCCGCCCCGTCAGAGACGGTCAGGGTCAAATCCGCGGTCGTGTCCGTGGCATAGGCGATGAAGATCGCGTCGCCCGCCGCCACCGCCGCTGAGGTCGTGATCGACAGGTCGGCATTGCTCGAGTCCTTTATCGACGCCGTGCCGATATCGGCGACATGGATGACGCTGCCCACGGGCACCTCCACAAAATGCGCCGTGACGCTCTTGTCGCTGTCCATGGTCACCTGGCAGGCACCGTTGCCTGTGCAGACGCCGCTCCAGTGGTCAAAGACGTACGGGCCGCTGGACGTCGCCGTGACGTTGACCACTCGACCCTGCAGATAACTGTGGGTACCCACGCTCGGGGTGGTCGTCCCGGCTCCGGCCGGATCAACCGCCACGGTCAGATCATGCTTGACCAGCCCACTGACCGGGATGTCGATGGAGTAAGCAACTTGCCCGTTGGTGCCGTCGCCCGGAAGGTAGGACCGCACGTATTGGATGGTTACCTGCGCCGGCGAAACCGTCACGCTGGTGTGGCCCGAGTTCGGTAGCACGTCCGCCTCGGGATAAAGCCCTTCTGTGTAGCCATAGCCATAAGGCTCCCAGGTATAGCCGGCATCATCCGGTTTTGGACATTCCCAGTAGACAATTCCGTCCAGCTCTTCAAAGGCAAAGATGTGGTCGTGGCCATGGAAGAATACGTCCACGCCGTTGTCCATCATCAACTGGTGAACCGGAACATCCCATCCTTCCGCTGCGGGGCGTTCCGTATCCCAGCCCCATGTGCCGTCTGCGTTGTGCCCGCCCCACTCGAAATAGGGTGCCGCCGTGATGCCACCCCGTCCATAGGGGGTCGAGCCCCCGGTTACGTGATGGGCAAAGACAAACTTGTAAGTCGCATCGCTGGTTTCGAGGGTATCCTTGAGCCAGAGGTACTGCTGGATGCCCAGGCTCCAGTCCCAGCGGTCACCCGAAGCCTCGCCATCCTGCCCTTCCCCGCCATATCCTGCTCCATCGTCATTGGGCCAGGTCAACGAGTAGTGGAACGGATCGAGGACTACAAACAGCGCGTCCCCCCATTCCCAGGCCCAGTAATCCTCGTGCAGGCGGTCGCCCTCGATGAGCGTGTTGCTGGTGTCGGCGTTGCCGGTATAAAAGCCGTCTGGGACAGGGTTGGGGTAGAAGAGCTTGCGTTGTTTGATGCCCCGCACCGCCAGGGAGCCATCGGGCTCCGTGAAGGTGTCATCCCAGTTCCAGCCCTCTTCATTCTCGTGGTTGCCGAGCACCTGGTAGTGCGGGATGTCACCGCTGATCGCATCCAGGTGGGGGCGCTGAACGAGATAGGCGGCCCTGGCTTCCGCTTCGGTCATGCCCGTGCCCAGCGGTGAAGGGTCCATGGCGAATGTATCGCCGAGGTCGATGTGAAAGTCAGGGTGGTCGGCCAGGACGTTGGCCAGTGTCTGGCTGTAGAGGGCCAGCTCATCGGCCGTCTGCCCGCCATACTGGCCCAGGTGCGAGTCGGAGACGATGGTGAAGGTGAACGTGCTGCCTTCCGCCCGCTGGGTGCGGAAGGAGTGCTGACCTCCGCCGGTCCACGGGTCGCCGTTGCTGGCGCGGAAGCGGAGCTGATAGTAGTACAGCGTGTCGGGCGCGAGCCCGTCGATCACCACCTCGACGGGCTCGCCCACCGTGCACGCCGTGGCACCTGTCTCGGTGCCGTATGCCGGCGTGGTGCCATACACGAACGAAATCTCGCCACTGGCGTCTGGGATCACGTTGGCCGTGATCGAGTGGTCTGTCGGCCGGCCCAACAGGATGCTAAAGTCAGATGCCAGTGCTAACGGGGCGGACGCGGAATCGCTGGCGTTGAGCGCGAATGTCAGCAGCAACGCCGAGAGGATTATCCAGCCAACCATGCGCCTTTGGTTCATTGTCAGCTCTCCCTGTCCGCCCCATTCACACCGTCTGTTACTTCATGTGGCTTGTTCAGCTCGTTCCGCGTGCTTACGGCATCGGCACCCACGACCAGAGGCTGAGGCCCATCGACCCGAGGGTGCATCCCGGCGGCTGCTGGCTCAAGACAGGTTCCGGCACTGGCTGTCCCACCAGGGATGTGCCAACGGGCAGCCCCGCATCATATGACAGAATGATCAGCGCATCCGTGGAATTGACCACCCCATCGCCGTCAACATCGCCATAGTTCATTGGACAATACCCGGCTGCCGGCAGTCCCACGTCGACGCTGAGCACGAGCAAAGCATCCGAGGAGTTGACCAGCCCATCCATGTTGACGTCGCCCAGCAGGCGCAGGTAGTTCACCCCGGCGGCATGGGCACTGGCGGGCATGACCAGGCTGTTGGTATTGGCCGTGCTCGCGTTGTTGTCCGTGCCATACCAGCTCGCGATGCCCCAGCCCAGGTCCGCGGCCGCCCCGCTCAGGTTGATGCTCTCGCCATAGTGGTAGGTGCCCGCCGCGCAGCCGGTAGAGTTGGCCGGTGAGGCCACCGGATCGTCACCGCTGCCGGTGTGGCCCAAAGTCAGGGCGTAGCAGTTTTGGGTCCACTTGGCGTACAGCGTGACGTTGGCTGAGCCGATCACAAACGTGTCGCCCTGATTATAGCTGGTGCCCAAGCCGTCGGCCTGAGTGTTCCAGCCCGCAAAGGTGTACCCGGTCCTGACCAGCGAACCAGTGTTGCCCAGCACCGTCACGGTGGCACCCGGGTTGTAGGGGCTCGCGGGGTCAACCGGGGCTGTGCCGCCGGTGTTGCCGTTGCCGTCGTACGTGACGCTGTACTGGAGCAGGTTGTAGAAGGTGCACTTGACCGTCTCGCCGGCTTCGAGATGGAACTCGGCCTCAAAGTTCGGCAGGTTGACCACGCTATTGCCATCGTCGCAGACGATGCTCGTCAGGGTCCAGCCAGCCGGCACCACTTCTTGCACGGAGTAGACTCCGGCCTGCAGGTCGCTCACGACGATCTGCTCGCCGTCGGCGAGGCTTCCCGTCGCAGCGCCGGTGAAGTCAAAGTCCTTCTCCGTCCAGCCATCGGGCTCGGTCCGCTTCTCCACGATGATGGTGCCGGTTTCGACCTCGGCTGCAGGGTTGATGGGCACGGCGGCAATCGCCCAGTAGGCCTCGCTCCCCGCCGTCCAGCTCATCGTCACCGAACTGGCGGAGGCCGCCTCCTTGGCGCTGGCCGCGGCGCGCGTGTTGGCAATCCAGGCGTTCCAAAGCTGTGTTTGTCCAGAACCGGCAGTCAGCGTTTGGGACTCTCCAGAAGCACCCTGGAAGACATTGTCAAAGATCAACTCATTTCCGTTGAGCCCAGTCAAGGTGACAGTAGGCGCGGCGTCGTTGGTCCCTGAGCCTTCGCCACCGGGGGTCCCGAGGGGAGTCGTCTGATTGACGCCGGCAAAGTTCGCGACGCCGGCCACAATGCCGTTGGGCACGGCGTCGTTGAAGGTGACTGTCACCGTGCCTGCCTGGCCACTCGGGAGCTCGGTGCCATCCGGCCATCTATAGATTGCCGAGTAGCGGAGCTGTGTGCCAGCCTGCTGCGTAATCACCGGATCGAGGGTTATCGCGCCACCGCCGCCAGAAGGAGTGAACGTGACCGAGGATATAGTTCTATCCGTAGAGCCACAGTTCCAGGACACTCCCACCAGCATCAGGCGGTTTGTCCCTGTGCCGGTGGTGTGAGCGATGTCGATGGTGTCGACGTCATCGGCCGTGCCTGAGGAGGCTGCGCCATCCAGCGTGGGCCAAGGGGGTGCACCAAAGTTGGCCGTGACCGACTTGTTCGCATCCATGGTGATCGACCAGGTGCCATCGCCGTTGTCTGTCAAATCGCCGGAATTGGTGCCACTCCAACTGTCAAAGATATAGCCGGAATCGGGCACCGGGGTCAGCGTGACGGTCGTGCCGGTGCAGTAGGTGCCACCAGCGGGATCAAGGGTCACGCTGCCATGGCCGTCGTCGCCCGCCGTCAGGGTGTACTGCGGCAGTGCGGCAAAGTCGGCCGTGACCGACTTGTTCCCGTCCATGAGGATGGTGTAGGGCCCAGTGCCCTGGATGTCACCGGAGTCCGGGCCGCTCCAGCCACTGAAGGTGTAGCAGGGGCCCGGCACCGGCGTTAGCGTGACCGTCGTGCCTTCGTAGTACGTGCCGCCAGCCGGGTCGAGCGTCACGCTGCCGTTGCCGGCAACGTTAACCGTCAGGTCATACTGGGGAATCGCCGTAAAGTTCGCGGTGACGGTCTTGTCCGCATCCATTGTAACCCGGCAGCCATCAGGATCTGTTCCGGAGCAGGCGCCGCTCCAGGTGCCGAACACGTAGCCCACGTTGGCCGTGGCGGTGATGTCGACGACTGCGTTTTGCGCACAGGTATGGACACCTGCAGCCGGAACGGTTGTTCCGCCGCCACTCGGGCTGACGGCTATGGTCAGGTCCTGGGTGGGCCCGGCCGCAGCAGGCTTGATGGGCACCGCGACGATGGCCCAGAAGCGGGAGGTGGCACCGGCCGAAACCGTCCAGCTCATCGTGACCGAAGTGCCGGTGGCCTCCTCGATGCTGCCCGCACCACCGGCCCGGTCTATGGTTGCACTCCATTGCGCGGTCTGACTGTCGCCGGCAGCCAGGGTTCCGATAGTTGCGGCACCAAGGAATACAGTGTCGAACACGAGGTCACCGGCGGTGGTGACCACGTTCACGGTCGGGGTGGTGTCTGTTCCTGTGTTGCTCGCGTATGTCCCGTAGGGATTCGCCTGGTCAACCCCGGCAAAGTTCACAACGCCGGCCACGATGCCGTTGCCAACGGAGCCGGAGAAGGTGACCGTCACCGTTCCCGCCTGCCCACTCGGAGGGTTAAGCAATCCATAAATCGCGGCCAGCCGGCCCGCCTCGTTCTCCACCAATCCAACCTGGCTCAGAGTGAGTACGGTCGTGTCGTAGGTGAAGGTGACGGAAGATATCGTGCGCACACCGCCATAGCTGTTGGCAGATACGCCCACAAGCATCAGCCGATCTGTTCCCGTGCCGGTTGTATGGCCGACGCTGATGCTGCTCACGCCATCGGCTGTGGCGCTCGACACCGCGCCGTCCACCGTCACGCCGCCCTGTGCGCCGGCGATCTGCACAGGGCCCATCATGCCCACCAACAGGCTCACCATGACCAAGAGACAAAGGATTTCGGTGTACTGCCTGGTAAAAACGCGGAGACCTTTCCGATTCATCTTTTCTCCTCCTCCTTGAGAATCGAGTGGAACACGCAGGAAACCAAAGCATGCTCCAGATGGTCCTCACCCCGGGAGGGATGGGACCTGGGCAACGCAGGCGAATAGCGTCGTCCACGACCAATCCGTAGTTGTTTGCTAGCCTGGTTCGATGTAGTTTTGCTGTGAGTTATACAGCGCTATCGCGCCTCGCAACACCGGGACACCTGGTGTTCAGGCCTGAAGGAGAACACTGGAACAGCCGAACAGCTCTGTGGCTCGATCATTGGAGGTCAACTCGTTGGATTGAACCTCGGAGCAGTCGTATACTATGTTCAATTATAAACCCAAAAACCTGTATGTCAAGTCGGGATTCTGTTACTATTTGAGTTAACGAAGCGTTAACGCCGGAGCGCAGCACTGGCGGATCAGCTGGACGACTGTCTGTTTACTATTGTACGGAGATAATCGGAAACACCGGAGCCCGCCGGCAAGAGCTTGCTCACCAGCCCCAGGCTGGGTTGGTGGGCATCTCCGGTGGCTCATTCCTCATGCCTTTGATGGTCGTCGGCTGCGGCGTTCCCGTGCGTGTGGCGGTCGGTACGCAGACGGTCATACTGGCGGTCACAGCCCTTACCGGCTTTGCAGGCAACGCCTTGCATGGCGGTTTCAGCCCCGCCCTGGCCATTCCGGCCGCATTGGCTGCTGTGGTGGGCGGGCTCCTTGGGGGAAAATTCGCGCTCAAAACAAAACCGAAAAGCCTGAAGACCATCTCGGGCCTGCTCACGATTGCTGCGGCAATTCTCATGCTGGTCAATGTCTACTGGGGCAAGTAGGACAATCCTCTCACGGGGAAGGACAGCCCCAAGAAGTGGGGCAGTTGGCTTTGCCCTTTGCCCTCCACATTCCGGTAAACGAACTGCCGGCCCGCTGGCAAGAGGTGCCCACCGACCGGATGGTGGCGACTTTTTGCTCGTCGGTCACGCGCGCGGCGGTCGCCTGGGCCTACCTGCAACTGCACGGGCTGGACAGGGTCCGCATCCTGGACGCCCGCTACAGCGAGTTGACCGAGGAGCTGATACCGGGCAAGGTTTACAAGCGCCTGAAGGGTCAATGAAACGATAGCTGACACCCGGCCTGGGCCGGGGCGTACACAGCAGTCCCGGGGGGAGTGATGGAGGAGGCAAACAGGTATGATCGGGCAGCCGCGCGACGGTCCAGGCGCCCTGCTCAATGCCCATCGCGCGACGTGGCTCTCGGCTGGATCGCAATCCTCAGGAGACACGCTGGAGATTGGTGCACAGGCGCCAGTTCATGAGCTGCCGGGTCAATCCGGAATTGTTAGCCCTCGCTTCTCCAACTCCTCGCTGATCATCTCCATGGAGATGCCGCCGGCGATCTTGGGTTCGCCATCAAAGGCAATGACCGGCAGTGGCACATTCATGGCAAAGATTGCCCGCTGCGCCATCGGAAAGTCGTCTATGCGGGGTGAAAAGACGTCCACGTATTCTACCCTCACGCTGTTGCCGTAATAGCGGGCGAGCTTGCCTTCCAGCTCCACCACCTGCTCTTCGATGGTCGGTGCCGAGGCCGCAGCCTCTTCGTTCTCGGGCCCACAACTTGGGCCACAAGACGTACCTCAGCCGCAGCCCGGCATGGTCAGTTCCGTGCCGAAAACCTGCACTACAATTGTGAGATCAACATTCTCAGCCATTCTATTTTCGTCTCCTTCGTGCGAATTGTGATTTCTTGCCTCTTATCCCGAAGCAGTACCCCACAGCAACAGGGCGAGTGCCGGGAACGCATGCTGCCCGTCCATGCCACAGCCCCTGCGACTGAGCCAGTGTCTGATGTGGTGGATCATCGCTTACACCAACGTCACGAGCAGCCACCCCGCCAGGACAAAGAACAGCCCGGCTGTGAGCAGCTTGACCGTCGCCGCCCGGCGGTTGATGAACTGGCCCAACTGCTCCGAGGTGGTGCCCAAGTAGGCCAGCACAACGACCACCACCAACGGCAGTACGAAGACCAGGTTGTAGAGCACCAGGTAAAAGGCCGCTCGGGCCTTGAGCTTGGGCACGCCCAGCACAAAGATGATGGTCGGCAGGTAGACCTGGCCGGTGCAGGCCAGCTCGATGATCGAGATGGCCATGCCGGTCACCAAGGCCACCGGCACAAATGCCCGCAGACCCGCTCCCTCGCGGATTACGCGGTTGATCCACCTCCGCAGGCGGAGGGGGAGCTTCAGGCGCATGTCCTCCGGCCGGCCGCGGCGCGCCTGCCACCAGTCGTACAGGCTGCCGGCCGCCAGCACCAGGCACAGCACCGCGGTCAGGCCGTACACCCAGCGGCTGATAGCCGCCAGGAAGGGCAGCGATTCCAGGAACTTGAGCAGGCCAAAACCGACACCCAGGTAGGTGAGGAACACCCCCAGGGCAAAGGCCGCGCCCACGGCCAGCACCTCCCGTCGCCCGCGGCCCACGAAGGCCAGGTAGGAGATGAAAAAGACGATGGTGGCAAAGGCGCAGGGGTTCAGGCCGTCCACCAGTCCGGCGGCAAGCACTGTGAGCACGCCAAAGGAGCGAAAGCGCTCCAGGATCGTCCCGGCCGCCTCTTCCTGGCCTGCCTCCCACCCCTGCCAGCCCTCTTCGGCGCCCGTGCCTGCATGGCGAGCGATGAGGGCTTCCAGGGCCTGGGACGTCAGCTCCTGGTCCACCAGCGCCCCGTCGCCAACGAACACCGCCGGGGCGATGAGGCGTCTTGCCTCCGGCACGCCGGCCCGCTGGCCCAACCACTCGCACAGCGCCGCCTCGGCCTTGACGTCGAACTCGTGGACGACGAGCTGCGGGTAGCGCCCCTGGAGGTAGTTGAGATCGAGGCTCACCCGGTCGCAGTCGCGGCAGCCAGTCTGGTAGAAATATGCCAGGTGGATGGCCGCGTCCGCGGCAGACGCATAGGGAGCCGGCTCAGGAGTCGGAGTGAGCAAATTGACCTTGGGCAGCGTCACGCCGCCCTGGGCCAGGTAGTGGTCGATCAGGCCGGGCAGTTCGGCCTGGATCTGGGCATTGCCCAGCAGGGCATGCTCCCCGATAAAGATCTCGGGGATGTCGCCCTGCCCCAGCCCGTAGCGGGCCTCCAGGGCAAGGAGCTCCTGGTAGAACCCTTTTTCCAGATCCCGCTCATAGATCTCGACCTGCCCTTCGTCGTACCTGGCCAGAATCGGCGTTAAGATCTCTTCTTTCAAGACCATGCAAGGTGCGCAGTGGCTGTCGTAAAAGAGCCAGAGCTGCACAACCGCGTCCGCCTCCGGTGTGGGTGTCGGCAGCACTTCCGGCAAGGCGACACCGCCCCGGGCCAGGTAGTGGTCGATCAACCCCGGCAGCCGAGCCTCGATCTCGTCCTTGCCCAGCAACACCTCATCCCCGATAAAGATCTCGGGCATGGCGCCGTACTGGAGTCCATGCTGCTGCTCCAGGGAGCGCATCAGCTCGTAGCCACCCTTCTCCAGGTCCCACTGGTGCACCGCAACCTGGCCTGGTTCGTGCCCATCCAGGATGGAAGGCAGGGTATCCTCCAAGAGAGCGACGCAGTCGGGGCAGTGGCTGCTCCAGAAAAGCCAGAGGTGTACGGCCGGCTCCATCGTGGCTGTTGGCGTTGAAATCCCGGCCGCCTGGTCGCAGGCACTGCAACCGCGACGGGTCGGAGCCGGACGGGGCGATGGGCTGGGGGTGGCCCCAGGCTGCACCCGGGCTTCCAGGCCGGGGATGGCCGGGTAGTCCACGCCGCCTGCCGCCAGTCCCTGCTCGACGAGCCCCGGCAACCGGTTCGGGATGTCGTAGGAGCCGACCAGCACCTGGGAGCCAATGAACAACATCGGCACCCCACGCTGCTCGTTGGGCACGGGCCAGGCGTCCATGGCCGCCCGCCACAGCTCGTAGCCCACCGGGTCCGAGACCTCGACGGTCAGCACCTCGAGCCGGTCGCCATACTTCTCCTGGAGGGGTGGCAGCGTTTCCTCCAGCACCAGGTGGCAATGGGGACAGGTCTCGGCCCAGAACAACACCGCGCGCACCACCGGTCCCTCGGCGCGCGCGGCCGGCAGCCCCAGGATCAACAGAAGCAGCGGCAACAGGAACAATCTCGTCTTTGTCATGCTGTGCGGGATGCCGCGGCTCATGTGAGCAGCTCCACCAGCCGCCGCCTGCCCTCGGCATATTCCGGCTCTGCCAGGTGAGGGCAGGCGTCCAGGTTCATCTCGCCGAACAACAGGCGGAAGGCAAAGGCCATGCAGGTCCGCTCTCCACAATCGCCGCAGTTCAGTTTGGGCAGCAGCCGGTAGGCGTCCAGGAATCCCAAGCGCTGCCGCCGCTGGTAGCAGGGCTCGATCTCGGCCCGGCGGCGCCAGGTATCGTTGCACAGCTCCTGGAACCAGCGCAGTTGCGCCTCGGCGTCGTCTTCTCCGTCCACCTTGGCCATGATTGCCACGTGGGGATAAAAGGTCAGGATACGGCCGCCCCGGATCACGGTCAGCGTGTTGCCTCCGGGATTGTACATCAGGTTGGGTACGACTGCGTTCAAGTACGGGAAGACGGCATCCACGTCGTCCCAGAACTCGGCAAGAACCCGGTTCTTGCTCGGGTCGGCGATGCAGTCCATGACCCGGGTGATCGTGAAGCCGCGCAGCAGCAGGTCGTCTTCCATGACGATCAAGTCAGGCCTTTGAGCCGGCGGATCGGCACGTTGAACTCCAGGCGGAAGCGCCCCTGGTTCTGTATGTAAAAGACAAACTCCTGGCTCGCAGGCTGCAGGCCTTTCCAGATCTCCCAGGGCACGTAGATGATGCCGTAGCGGCGCGAAAACTCGCCGACCTCGATGGCCAGGTAATCCTCCAGGTATTCAGGCTTGCCCACCCGACCGGATGGGACATCTCCCGCCAGTCATCAGTTCACGACCAGCAGCTCGCGCCCGATGGTCAGCTCCCCACCCTGCTCTTTCAGGTACTGTTTCAGCCAATTGGATTTGGTCTTGGCCAGAATCATGACTTTCCTCTACCCGACGCACTGCGTCTCGCTCACGGTTTCGCCCTCGTCACGCAATCCACAAAAAGTACAGACCCACGCCGATGATGATCACCCCACTGACCTTTTCGATCACCGGCGACCAACGGCCGAACGACTGCAATTGTCTGAGCGCCCCGGTAAAGGTCCCGGCCAGCACGATGGGCACGCCCCGCCCCAGGGCATAGACAAAGAGCAGGGCTGCTCCGTAGGCGATAGCCCCGTCCTGGCTCATCACGTAGGTCAGGATGGCGGCCAGCACCGGCGTGGCGCACTGCGAGGCCACCAGCCCTGACACCAGGCCCAATGCCAGGGCGCCGGGCAGGCCCCGCAGCCGAACTCGCTCCCGCAGGCGCGCCGCGCCCGGCACCTCGGGCAGGTGAAAGACGCCCAGCATGGACAGGCCGATGAGCACACAGACGGCGGCGACCACATAGTACCAGATGCGCGAGGTGCCGCCCATCAACCCGCCGACCAGGCTGGCCACCAGGCCCAGCAACGTGAACGTGATGGCCAGGCCGACGGCAAAGGTCAGCGATAGGGCAAACGACCGGCCCCGGCCGAGGCCCTGCAACTTTACCCCATTTGCGGCAAGCTCGGAGCCGGAGGAAGGATAGCTCAAGCCGCCGACAAAGCCGATGATCAGCGGGATCATGGCCACGTTGCACGGGCCAATGCTGGTCACGATGCCACCCAGGAAGACCAGCACGTAGGCCAGCAGCGAGCCGGTCCGCAGAACCGTCGGGTCCAGGTCCACGCTACTCCCCTCCTGTCAGGGTCTGCATCTGCTCGCGGAACTGGTCCAGGGTCATGGCGCCCACGATCACCTGGCCCTGGCCAGTCTGGTCAAAAAAGATCTGCGTCGGGATGGAGCGGATCTGGGCACGTTGAAGCAGATTGCGATTGGTCTCGTCGTAGACGTTCACGTCGACCAGCGCCACCGAGCCACCGAACTCGGGGTAGACCTCATCGACGACCTGCATCATCTTGATGCACTGGATGCAGTTGTTCGAGTGAAAAAAGGCCAGGGCCGGCTGCCCGGCCGCCAGCAGCCGGTCCAACTGGGCTTCGGGCAGCTCGCCGGGCAGGGATGCCCCCTGCACGCCAGGGTCGGCAGCCGGCGGCACGCTGTGGACCTGCCCCAGTTCGGCAGTTGCTTCGGTCTGGCCCACGGCTGCGGGCAGCGTTGCCGTCGCCTGCGGCCCGCCTTGGCCCACAGCAGGCGGGTCCGCGGGCCGGTCCTTCAGGAGCAGGATGGCAGCCACCAGCACCGCCACCCCACCCAGGATGGCCAGTTGGCGCAGGCGTGTCCTCTGCGTATGTGGGGGCTCTTGTGTTGTCTCGTGCCGTTTCTTGAATGTCATGCGGTCCTTCACCCCTTTTGATCGTCCCGCAGGCTGCTCATTATGGGGCACATCGCGGGATCCCTGAAAGACAGGCTGTGGGCCGCCTGACCACGGGCGGCGAGGCGGCCCACGCTTGACGCTCTGGCCGACCAGCGGATCGGTCGCCCGCCGGTTATCCGCCAGGATCCAGCTTGCTGCCGAGCTATTCCAGCCCCGCCTCGCGCAAGGCGCCCACCAGGCTTTCCTTGCTGGGCGCCAGGCCGACGATCTTGACCAGGTCGCCGATGACCATCCCCGGCGCGTTGGTGATGGCGTACTGCTCCCAGGCCGGGTCATCGGGGCCGGTATGGTAGACGATCTCGACCTTGTCGCCGTACTCGGCCTCGATCTCTTTCAACAGCCGCTTGACCGCCACCCCGCCCGAGCAGGGAGGGATGGAGACGAACGCTTCAACCCTTATCTTAGACATAGCCCACCTTCCCGCAGCGCGTTGTTCAAGGTCGCCTCGCTAGGGCACATGCCCTCGATGCGGATCGAACCGTTGACCACGGCCGCCGGCACGCAGAACAGCCTGTACTCCTCGAATTTCGGCATGGCTTCCTGCCCGGCAAGCACCGTCAGCTCCAGCTCGCCAGGATACTTGGCCGCCACCCGCTGGGCCAGGTCGATGATGGCGACGCAGCCGGGGCAGGGCGGATCCCCGGAAAAGACCTCCAACTTGACCACGTTCAGCCTCCTTGCTCGAGTTTTTCTTCGATCATTGGGATGAGTTTGGGCGCCGGCACGACCTTGCCGGTGCTGACCACTTTGTCGCCCACGACGACCACGGGCGTCACCATGAGCCCGAACGCCTGGGCCTCGGGTCCCAGGGCATCCAGGTGGACGACCTCTACCTGGCCCGGGAACTTTGCCGCGGCCTTCAGGGCCTCGCGCTCTGCCCGCTGGCAGTTGGCGCAGGGCGGCGTGGTGCCGAACACTTTGATTTGCAGCAACGCGTCACCTCCTTTCTCGTTTGCCTCGATTACGTGCCAAGTCGGCGGGTGCGGGCACCGCCTACCGGTGCCCGCACCTGTCAGGCTAGCTCTCCGCCGCGGACAGGGCCGTGGCAATCATGCTCGTCACCTCGGCCTTGGGCGGAATCCGCCCGTAAGACACAACCTTGCCGTCGATAACCAGGCCCGGCGTGGCGGGGATGTTGTAGCACAGGATGTCCATCATATCGGTTACCTTGGTGACCGTCGCGTCGACGCCCATCTCGTCCAGCGCCTCGCGGGTCACCTTTTCCAATCGCTTGCAGTTGGGGCAACCCGTCCCCAGAATCTTGACTTCCATCGAAAACCTCCTCAACGGTTTGCTTACTTTCGGTACAGAACCCATGGGCCTATCGCGCCTCTGCGTGAGCCTCGGCCCTGGCTGACCTGCGGCCTACCAGCCACAACGCACCCGCCAGCAGGGCCAGGAAGCCTGCCAGGTAGCCGCCGATGAGCCAGACGCTGGCACCGTCCACCCAGGCGCCATAGATCAGCCCGGCCAGGGTGCTGAACAGCGCCACCCAGCCGACGTACACCCAGGTCTTCTTGTTGCCAATAATCTTGGCTGTGATGAGGATGCTCTGCACGCTCAGCTCCGGGTCGGACATCAGGTAGGCCAGCAGCGGGCCCCGGTGCATGCCCAGCCCCAAGAACATGTTGGCGATGGGCACCTCCACCAGCGTCGGGAAGTACATGAACACCCCAAAGACTACCCCCACGACGTTGGCCAGGAGCGTGTTCTGCCCGGCCAGCGTTTCGATGAGGGAGCGGGGGATAATGACCCGCACCATGCCGGCCACAAAGACGCCGACGATAAGCAGCGGAAAGATCTGCTTCACAAAGCGCCACATCTCCCACAGCCACTCCTGGACTTCGTACTCATCCAGGCCCTTCCAGGCGACGACGACGACGGCGCCGATGACCAGCAGCTCACCGATGAACCGCCCCGTGATGCCGACCACCAGCCCGCCGGCGGCAGGAGTTACCCGCAGGGCTGCCACCAGCAGCGTCAGGGCAATGAGCCCCAGGGCAACCCACGACCAGCGGTTGAAGCCTTCGTCGATGGTGTTGAGCCCCTTCCAGGCCGTCACGCCTATGAGGGCCAGCAGCCCGATGAGCAGCGCACCCTGAACCGACACGCCCTCCTGGCCCTGGCTGGCGTCGTAGGGCACCAGCCAGTCGAGGGTCGCCTGCCACCGCTCGGTGTTGCCCACCGGCAGCGTCACCTGGGCATAGCTCGTGGTAAACAGGTCCACGGCCAGCGTGCCGACGATCAGCCCCGCCAGCAGCAGCAGCAAAAAGATGAGCGACGCCCGCTTGATGCTCGCCCCCGCAGCAAAGGCCCCGCCGGCGGCCGCCGCCTGGTTATGGGCCTGGTCGTCGCGGCGAAAGATAAAGGCCATGATCAGGCCAATGCCCACGCCGAACAGCGCCGAGAGGATGACGCGCGCCACGGCAATGTCCATGCCAATGGCGACCCCGGTATAGCTCACGGCCAGGATGTTGATGGCCGGGCCGACGAACAGGAACGTGATGGCCGGCCCCAGTCCGGCGCCCTGGCGATAGATGCCGGCAAAGAGGGGCAGGATGGTGCACGAACAGACGGCCAACACAAAGCCACCCACGGCCGCCATGGGATAAGAAACCCAGGGGGAGGCGTTCCGCCCCAGGTAGCGGGTGATGGCCTCCTTGGGGATGAGAGCAGTCATGGCCCCGGCAATGAGAAACGCCGGCACGAGGCACAGGAGCACGTGGGCTGCCAGGTACGAAGCCAGGCTCCCCGCGCCCGATTGCAGCATGGTGACGATCCACTCTCCAATTGACATTCAAACCTCCGTTGTCGTATTGCCGTCCTGACGAGCTAATATTCCAGAAATTGAATATTTACGACCAAAATAAAAACAATTACGCTTCCCCCTGGCAGCGCGGGCAGGGGCAGCCGTCCAACACCTCGGGAGGTGCTGCCGGAAAGGTGAGCTCCGCTCCGTTCAGGTCCTCAATCAGTGTTCTGCTCTCGCCGAGCAGCCGGGCCAGATGCTCATCGGCTAACCGGTAGTAGATGAGCGTACCATCGCGACGGTCCGTCACCAGGCCTGCCTCGCGGAGGGTGGCCAGTTGCTGCGAGACGTAGGGCTGGCGCTGGCCGAGGATCTCGGTCAGGTGGCAGACGCACGCCTCCTGCCGGGACAGGATATCCAGGATGCGCAGCCGCACCGGGTGCGATAGAGCCCGGAAAAGCTGAGCCTGCGCTTTAAACCCATTCGCGGCTTTCATCGTCGATTCCCTTTCTTGAATATTCCACAACTTGAATGGAGTATACACCCAGGCAATCGCTTTGTCAAATCCTCAAATCACTGAGGTGAGCTACCGGGAGAGCAACCCTGCCCGCACCTTGGCACCGCCGTGCAAAAGATCAGGATGGGTCGCACGGAAAGCCATAACCTCGACCAGCTGCAACTGAAGCGCTGCGCAACCATTGTAGAGGCGCGAGAACCGTAGGAGTAGCCTTGAAGGATGCGATCGCCAAACGGGCCGCACAGCACGCGCGAGGATCGGGGCAAACTGCCGGCCAGATGGCAGGGGGCCAGTCACATTTTCCAAGAACGGCCAGGTGTGCTATACTCGTAGCGACAAGTTAAGAAGCGCGTCCGTTGCAGCCAGGCCGTCACGCGCCTATTTCTCGGGTGCGTTATACAGGGTCTTGTTTCTGGAGGAGTTCAATGAAGAAGTCCGTGATGTTCGCTCTACTCCTGATCGTCGTCGCCGCCATCCTCTGGACTGTGTGGCCCCGACCCGAGCCCGAGTATCCGATCCGCCAGGTGTCCTTTACGCAGCCCCTCGACCATGCTCTGCCCGATGGTCCTTCCTTTGAGCAGTACGTCGACATCCTCCAGCCGGCCGGCGCCTCTGCCGGCTCGCCGGTGCTCTTTGTCCTCGGCGGCGAGGGGAATTTAACCGACCGCCGCCTCAGCAGCCTGTATGAAGCCTACGGCGCGCCTCCCGACGTCGTCTTTATCCAGGCCGAGCACCGCGGCTACGGCGAGAGCCTATCGCTCGATGCGGACCAGAGCGTGCCCGCCTACGTCACCGTCGATCAGGCGCTGGCCGATTTTCACGCCGTTATCCAGGACCTGAAAAAGGAGTATACAGGCCCCTGGGCAGCGGCCGGATACAGCTACTCCGGTGGCCTGGTCGTCGACCTGGCGGCGCGTTACCCGGACGACCTGGACGCCATCCTCTCCTCCAGCGGCGTCGTCGATTGGCCCTTCACGATGGATGCGTACGATAAGAAGTTGCGCATCATCTTTGGCGAGGATGCCTACCAGCGCCTGGCCGGGCACATCGCGGCGCTGCACCCCAACGAGATGTTTGACCAGACCTGGCTGGAGCGCGAGTTCCTTGTCGCTTTCTTGCATGGCATGGTCCAGTACGAGCAATACAAGCCGTACCTGCCCCTGTTCAAGTTGGCCGCGCGCCTTCCGACCACCGGCTTTCTGAAGGCGCTACATTGGATGGACGACACCATCGCCGACCAGGCAGGGTGGAACTATGCCGTGTCGAACAGCAAGCAGTCGCTGTCACGCGAGGAGGCGCTCACCATGCGCTACACCTGGCGCACGTGGCGCTTCCAACAGTGCGACGAGACGGGTGTCTTTGAGATCAGTGCGGAGCCGGGTGGGGTTTTCGACCGCTCCTACGACGAGTTTGTCGCCGAGTGCCGGGCGCTCTTTGGTGAGCAGCAGCCGCGCTCGGCGACCCGCCCGGCGTGGTCGCCCAGGGCCGCGCTAGACACCCTCGAGGTCCCCATCGTCTATGTCGCCGGGGAGATGGACCCGTGGGAGGGCCTGGGCGTGGAGGCGGACTATGCTCTGCACCAGGGCGAGTTTTTCTTTGCGCCCGGCGGCCGTCACTGCCCGGAAAAGAGCGATTCGGAGCTCGGTCCCCGGGTGTTTACCACACTTCTACAATACGCAGCTTCGGAAGGAGGCCAGCAATGATCATCGGCAAGGAAGAGTATATCCGGCGCATGGAGCAGCTCCAGGCCGCTGTGCGCGCCCACGACCTGGACCTGTTTCTGGTCTCGGCCGAGGCGAGCATCTACTATCTGACAGGTGTTGTCTATATGCCGCTCGAGCGCCCCTTCTTTGTCCTGGTGCGCCCCAGCGGGCCGGCCAGCCTGCTCGTGCCCGCCCTCGAGCAGGAGCACCTGGCCGCGGCACCCAACGTCGGCGAGGTCCGCCACTACTGGGACTATCCGTCGCCACCCGGCGAGGGCTGGCCCGAGCGCCTATGCGAGATGCTGGCCGGGGTGCAGGCGCTGGGCGTGGAGCCGACGCTGCCACAAGAGATCGCAGAGACCTTGCGGGCCCTGGACCCGCAGACCCTGCCCCTCGTCGAGACGCTGCGCCTGCGCAAATCGCCGGCCGAGGTTGAGATGCTGCGCCGTGCGGCCCACTATGCGGACCGGGGCATGGCCAAGATCCTGGCATCCTCGTACTATGGCGTCTCCGAGATCGAGATCTTTTCCCTGGGGCGCTCCGTGCAGACGGAGATCATCAAGAACACGACCTTTGACCCCTTGACGACGAGCGTGCTGACGGCAACCTGGCCGGCGCCGGCGAGTGCCATGCCCCACGGAGTGCCGTCGGTGGCCGACCGGCTGATGGATGGGCCGCACATCGGGTTGAGCTTCATGCGGGTAAACGGCTACGGCGCAGAGTGTGAGCGGACCTATTTCCTGGCGCCGCCGACGGCGCAGATGAAAGAGATGTTTGCCACCATGCGCACGGCGCGCGAGCGCGCCTTTGCCCTGCTCCGCCCCGGCGTGGCGTGTGCAGAAGTGGACGAGGCGGCCAATGGATTTCTGCGCGCCGAGGGGCTTGGTGACTACCTGCTGCATCGCACAGGCCACGGCTTTGGGCTGGGCAATCACGAGGGACCGTGGGTCGCGGCCGGCAGCCAGGACGTGCTCGCGCCCTACATGCTGGTCAGCATCGAACCGGGCATCTATGTGCCGGGGGTGGGCGGCTTTCGCCACTCGGACACCGTGCTCATCACGGAGGACGGCTACGAGATCCTGACCCACTCTCCGGTGACCCTCGAGGAGCTGGTGATCCTGGACCGGCGGCAGTTTGCCCGGTTGAAGGGCACGATCATGCGCCGCGCAGTTGGGGTGTAACAAGGCCAGCAATCCAGGATTCATTTTTCTCCACCGTGACAGTCGGTTCCGCGGCCCGAACCGCATGGCTGGCATCGCCCCGGTCGTGGCCGGCGAACTCGGTCATAGAAGCAGGGAAGCGGGAGCCCGTCCCAAGAAGCCATCGGGACAGGCCCCGCTCATTATGAGACAGCCTGCCCCATGCCGTATACTTGACGGGCTTGGTCGGTCAGGTTGGAGAGAGGCACCGGCCGTGCTATAATGGATCCATCACGAGATCCCGAGCTTGGCGAGGAAAGACGAAAGGGGAGAAATGCGATGCAGCCCGATCCCGGTCGTTTGTTGTCCATTGCCGGACCCGCGATTCCGGTCGTGGGAGTGTACGATGCGCCCGATGCCGCACCCTTTGCCCCGCTGGTGGCGCCCACGCCCGGCGAACGCGCCTGCGTGTTCAGCTTCTATCAGAACTGGCTGAACGGCGAAACGCTGGACCTCACCCACGACAACTTCGGATGCGGCGGCGCCGGCCGGGCGCTGTTCGGCGTCCAGACGAGGCCGCGTGACGCATTCATCCGCTTTCTCGTCGACGACGAAGGGCTCAAGGCCTCCCACGAGCTGATGGCGCAGTGGCTGGACAGCCGGGCGCCCTACGAGCCTGAGCACGCACACCTGCTCATCGGTCCGCTGCGCCCCGGGCAGTACCAGTACCTGAAGACGGTGACCTTTTACGTGACCCCCGATCAGCTCAGCCTGCTGGCCCTGGGTGCCCAGTATTTCAGCGCG
>JAAYZQ010000020.1 GCA_012514775.1 Anaerolineaceae bacterium | reverse complement strand
CGCCAGGGCGTCGCCCACGGCGGCAAAGCCCTCCGTGGGCCAATGCCGTCGAGGGTCGCCGGCACCGGGGTGCAGGACCACGATGGGCGGCCCCGCCTCGGGGACGGCCGTGTAGGACTCTTCCAGGTCGCCAGGCAGCAGCCGGAGGCGCGGCTCAAAGCCCACGGGCCGGGCGCCGACGAGAGCCATCACTTCCAGGTAGCGATGGATCTCGGGCTGGTAGTAGATATATGGCACCCAACGGTCCAGGGGGGGCGCGTCGGGCGCGCGCAGGCCGGCGGTCACCCGGGCGCCAAGGCGCAGGACGAAGGGGTTCGAGTTGCGCCCGCCGCCGTGGATCTGGATTGCCAGGTCAAAGCGCTCGCGGGCCATGGCGGCGAAAAAGCGCTCCTGGCTCGCCACGTCTTCCGCGCCCCCGACCTCCTCCCGTATCCCACGGTAGACGGGCACCACCTCCACGCGGTCGATGGGACCCGGCCGCCCGGCAAAGAACTCTGCGTGCCAGGGCAGGCCCAGGAGGACGATCTCGGCCTGGCGATAGGCGGCGCGCAGGGAGTCCAGGGCCGGCAGCGCGAAAACCAGGTCGCCGATGGCGTTGGCCCGCAGGACGGCAATGCGACGGACGTCCTCCACGCGCCGGTAGGGGCCGCTCACGGGCTGCTCCAATTTACCCCCGGCCCCACGCCGCCGCCCTCGGGCCCGGCCGAGCCCAGGAGCTCCAGGGCAGCGGAGACGATCTCTTCCGGCGCAAAATCCATGCACTCCCGGTTGTAGGGACAGGCAAACTTGTAGCACGGCCTGCAAAAGACGGGCCTGGACAGGATGCGCGCCGGGGCCCGCCGGGGGCACCACTGGCTTTCCAGATCGGTGCCCGAGTAGGTGATCACCATGGGCCGGTCCAGGGCGTCGGCCATGTGCAACACGGAGGTATTGTTGGCCAGGGCCAGCCGGCTTCCGGCCACCAGGGCGGCCAGCTCCGGCACGCTCGTGGCGCCCACCAGGTCGATGGCCCGGCTGCCCAGGGGCGCGAGCACCTCGGCCGCGCCCTCGCCTTCGGCCTCGCGGCCGACGACCACCACCGGCCAATCGAGCAGGCCGGCGAGCTGGCGGGCAGCCAGGGCAAAGCGGTCGGGAAAGTAGGTGCGGGCCTGGCAGCTCGTCCAGGGGGCCAGCAACAGGTAGGGGGCGCCCGCTGCGAGCCCGGCGCCCTCCAGCAGGCGCGCCGCGCCGTCGAGGGCCTCTGCCGGGATGGACAGGGCCAGGTGGCGGTCGGCGACGGCATAGCCCAGGCTCTCTACCAGGCGCAGGTTGCGCTCCACCTGGTGCAGGGCGTCGGGGGCCGAGGGCAGGGCAAAGGTCAGCTCGCCGTGCCCCGTCTCCTTGGACTCGCCGGCCCGCAGGGGAATGCCCGCCAGTTGGCAGAGCAGGCCGCCGGGAAAAGGTGTCTGGCTAAAGCTCGTCAGGATCAGGGCCGCGTCAAAGCATCCCTCCCGCAGCCGCTCCACCAGCGACCACTCCCGTTCGGGCTCGAAGGGCAGTCTCCCCAGATCCTGCCATAGCACGCGCCAGGATAGCAGGTCGTCGACCCAGGGCAGCAGGGCGGCCGCCTGCCCGCCGCCAGGGCTGGCCAGGAGGGTGATGTGCAGGCCGGGCAGGCTCTCCTTGAGGGCCCGCAGGGCCGGCCCGGCCATGATGACGTCGCCGATGTTGTCGGGCCGCATGACGAGGAGGCGACGTACCCCGGCCCAGGCGCCCGCATCCCGCTCGCTTGCCACCGCGCCCCCGCTCACGTGACCTCCTGTCGAGCCGGGCATGGGCACCCTGCCCCCCACCGGGAATCGGGCCGGCGGATGACGTCGCCGGCGGCCGCCAGGACCTCGTCGAGGGCCAGGCGGTCGAGGCTGGCGGCCGTCACGGGGCGAAACGGCCCCTCCAGGGGCGGGCCGTAGCGCTCCAGGCTGCTGCCGTCAGAGACGACGACGGCCGGCGTGCCCAGGGCATAGGCCACGTGGGCCGGGCCCGAGTCGTTGCAGACCAGCACCGCCAGGCGGGCGATGACCGCGCCCAGGACCGCCAGGGGCGTCCGGCCGGCCAGGCCGAGGCAGGGCGGGCCGGCTCTCGCGGCCGCGGCCTCGGCCATCTCCTCTTCCCCCGGCCCTGCCAGGATGACGACGGTGCCGCCGTGGAGGCGGCGGAGCGCAGCCCCGGCCGCGCCCAGGGCCCGGGGGTCCCACAGCCGGGCGGGGTCCCGGGCGCCGGGGTGCAGGCCGATGAGGGGCTCTTCCGCGCCGGCCAGCAGCGTGGCGGCCTCAGCCCGGTCGCCGGCCCACAGCGGAAACTCGGTGTGCCTCCCCCGGGAGGGAGCCCCCAGGAAGACGGCCAGGGCCAGGAGGCGGTCGACCTCGTGGCCCGTGCGGGGGATGGGCAGGGCAGTGTCCAGGCGGCCCGGCCCGTCTCCGGGGCGCACGAAACCCGCCGTCCAGCGAGCGCCGAGCATCAGGGTGAAGGGGTTGGAATAGGTGCCCGACTCGTGCATCTGCACCGCTAGGTCAAACCCGGCGGCCTGCATCCCGGCGAAAAAGCGCGCGGTCTTCCTGGCGTCAAAGAGCTGTTCGGCCAGGCCCGGGTAACCGGGAAAGGCGGCGTAGCCGTCGACCGCCGGCAAGCGCATGGCCAGGTCTCGCAGCAGGGGCAGCGTCACGAGGACGATCTCGGCCCCCGGCAGGGCGTGGCGCAGGGCGCGAATGGCCGGCGTGGCGCAGATCAGATCCCCCAGGCGCGAGGGCCGCACCAGGGCCACCCGGCGAGGCGGCGTGGGCAGGCGCTGCAAGAGCCCGGGGGCGGCGGCATCGCTCACCAGAGCGCACCCTCCCTGCCGGCGGCGAACACGCCGCGCTCGCTAGGCGCGTTGGGGCTCACCCTGGCCCTCCGTTTGCAGGCCGTATCGCGCCAGCATTTCAGGCAAGAGATCCAGGGCGTGGCCGTCCACACCGCCTTCCTCATTGAGGACCGTGGAGGGCAGTTGGGCATAGTAGGTGCCCGAGGGCACGATGGCGCAGCCACCCCAGCGGCGCATGAGCAGGTTCTGCAACAGCACCTCCTCGCCCGAGTGGTAGCGGGGCAGTCTCTCCCAGAAGGAAAAGCCGCCCACCTCCATGACCTTTTGCCGGTCGTAGAGGATGCAGGAAGCGACCCAGGCGACGCGGTAGGTGCGGTGCTCGCCAGGGGGCAGGTCCCGCCCCACGTGCCACAGGTTGGCCGCCAGGTGCAGTTTCCAGCGCTCCCACTGGGGCGAGCCGGGGTCCACCGCCTCCGGCTCGACCGGGCCGTCCAGGTACTCGATCCTCTGCTGCTCGGGGCGCACGTCGTCCCGGAACGTCAGCCCTGCCGGAAAGGCGCCTACGAAGGCGCATTCCTCGCGCCGGATGGTCTCCAGCAGCTTGCTCACCACCCAGGGCTCCATGAACACGTCGTCATCGAGGTAGAGGATCCAGTCGGCCCGGGCCCGGTGCAGCAGGTACGCTCGCTGCTCGGCGATGCCGTGGATCTGCGGGCGACGGTGCCACTCGATGGTGCCCCCCCGCGCCTCGACGATGCGGCCCAGCGTCTGGACCACGGGCTCGTCGTGGACAGGATGCTCGCTCTGGTCAGAGACAACCACGCGCAGGTCGGCCAGGTCCTGGGCCGCCACGCCGCTGAGGGTCATGATGAACGACGCCAGGCGGTTGCACGTGGGCAGCAGGATGTCTACGGTAGGACTCATGTCAAAAGACCCCATGATAAATGGAACAGCTCTTGCACACGTCCGGCGGCTCGTCCGAGTCGAGCTGCTGCCGAAAGGTTCGGGCGTGGAAGCCGTTCCACAGCTCCTCGAAGCTGTGATCGGCCATGCTGCCCAGGTTGACCCGGTCGGGCGTGGCGACGATGCAGCAGGGCAGCAAGTAGCCGTCGTAGGTGACGTAGGCGCTGGTCCAGGGCCAGTCGCAGCGCTGGGGGCCGGGCGTGCCGGGCGGATGGATCTTGGGCTGCACGCGAGGCAGGCGCAGGTCCAGCTCCAGCTCGGCCGCCAGGGCGCGCGCCTCCTCGAAAACTCCGATGACCCGCCCCGGGTCCTCGTGGAGGAGCGTCTCTCCCCGCACAAAGTCGCGCATGGGGGCGTACTGGTCGGGCAGGACGGCTTCGCCGAACTCGTGGGACAGTTGCTGGACGTAGAGCTGGTCGACGCCCCATTCCCTGGCCTGGCGGACCAAGAGCGGCAGCTCCTCCAGGTTCTTGCGCATGATGACCATGACGACGTGGACGCGGGGCCGCGTCGCACCGTTCCCATTCCGGGCCGCCATGAGGCGCTCCATGTTGCGCCGCACCCGCTCAAAGGAGCCGTGGACGCGGATCTCCTCGTAGAGGCCCGGCGTCAGGGCGTCGATGGACGCGTGGAGGGTGTCCAGGCCACTGGTCAGGCACAGCTCCGCGCGGCGGTCGTTGAGCAGGGTCAGGTTGGTATTGGTGGTGACGCGTATTCCGCGGTCGGCGGCATAGCGCACCATGTCAAAGAAGCGGGGGTGCATCATCGGCTCCCCCAGGCCCTGGAGCTGGAGGTGCTCCATGGTCGGGATCTCGTCCACCAGCCTGGTGAACAGCTCCCACGATGCCAGGGCACGGCGGCTGCCCAGGTCGTAGGTGCGAAACTGCAGGGCGCACATCTGGCAGCGCAGGTTGCACTGCCCAACGGGCTCGAATTGCACGTACTTTGGGAGTTCCATGTCTTCTGTTCCTTATCCAGGCGAGCGGCCTGCCCGTTCGGCAACCGGCAGGCAGCCCGCGTCGTCAACGATTGTACGGGCATCCCCACCGGGCCTCACAGGAAGGGCACCCTGAACCTGACCGCGCCGCGAAGCCGCCAGTAGATGGACAAGAACGGGAGGAGAGGCGACGTGACGGCCATCTCCAGCAGGTGACCCGGCCGGCGCGACGTGCCCCGCAGGCGCTTCAAAAAGAATCTGCCGGTGAGGAGCGCCCAGGCCAGGCCCGCGACCCGGGCCAGGCGCCGCTTGCCGGCGGCCAGGGCGCCCACGGCGGCCAGGGCCGAGACGACGGTGCCATAGTAGCTCCAGGGCGTCACCGGGCCGAACCGCTGGCGGTAGAGACGCGGATGCTTCTTGTAGAGCAGGGCATTGTACATGCTCTTGCGCTGCTGGCGCAGGCTGATGCCCCATGGCGCGGGGCGAACGGGATGGACGACGAGGGCGTCGGGGGCGTGTACCAGCCGCAGGTGCCCGTCGCCGTTCAGCCGCTCCAGGATCGTGAACCACAGATCGCTGTCCTCTCGCCACGCCTGTCCAAAGCGCTCGTCAAAGCCACCGGCCAACTGCAGGGCGTCGCGCCGGTAGAAGCAACTGGCGGTCACGAACTCGGAGCGGTCGAGACCGCCGGCGTTCAACTCGTAGTCGGTGGGGCGAGGGGGCAGCGGCACCACCACCCGGCCCGATGCCCCTGCCACGCCGTCGTAAAAGGCCTCCAGGCCGGCCCGCAGCCAGCCGGGCGTGGGCACGCAGTCGTCGTCGGTAAAGGCGACGACTGCCCCACGGGCGGCCCGCCAGCCGGCGTTTCGGGCCGCGGCCGGCCCCCGCTGCTCGGCCAGGGGCAGGTAGCGGACGCCCGGGCCGCCCTCCACGCGAGCGCACTCTTCCACCAGGTGCCGCGTGTCGTTGCCGCTGCCGGCGCCGTCGTCGGCGATGATGATCTCGTACTCGGCGGGGTCCAGGTCCTGGTTTTGCAGCGCCGCCAGGCAGCGGCCCAGCAGGTGGGGCCGGTTACGGGTGGGCACGACCACCGAGACGCGTATCGGCATCAGCAGTTACCCTCCTTTTCCAGGATAAAGGAGCCAATGACGAGGGCGTCCATGGGCGAAGACCAGAAACACTCCACGGCGTCGCGGGGCGAGCAGACGATGGGCTCGCCCCGGGTGTTGAACGAGGTATTGACCAGGACGGGCACGCCGGTGCGGGCCTCGAAGGCCTTCAGCAGATCGTAATAGGCCGGGTGCTGGTCGCGGTTGATGGTCTGGATGCGGGCCGTGCCGTCCACGTGGCGCACGGCCGGGATGCGGCCGGCGCACTCGGGCAGGACGTCGTAGACAAAGAGCATGAAGGGCGAGGCTTCGGCGCCCCGGAACCAGCGGCCGGCCTCCTCTTCCAGCACCACGGGCGCCACGGGCCGAAACTCCTCGCGGCCCTTGATGTCGTTCAGGCGATCCTGCATCCAGTCGGGGATGGGCGAGGCCAGCATGGAGCGGGCGCCCAGCGCCCGCGGCCCGAACTCCAGGCGGCCGCTGAACCAGCCCACGATCTTGTCCGCCGCCAGGAGATCCGCCGCCTCCTGGACGACGTCCGTCGACCGCCGGTAGGGCAGCTTGGACCACTGCAAGAACTCCTCGATCTCGTCGTCGTCGTAGGCCGGGCCCAGGAAGGCGTGATCCATGCGATACAACCTCTCGGCGCGGCCGCTCTGTTCCTGATCCACCCACAGGGCCGCGCCCAGGGCCGTGCCGGCGTCGCCGGCGGCGGGCTGTACCCATATGCGGCGGAAGGGGCCCTCGTCGCGCAGGCGGGCGTTCATGACACAGTTCAAGGCCACGCCGCCCGACAGGCACAGGTTTTCCTCGCCGGTGGCGCCGTGCAGCCAGAGGGCCAGCCCCAGGACGGTTTCTTCCAGGACAACCTGCACGGCGTAGGCCAGGTCATAGTGTCGCTGCTCAAAGGGGCCTCCCCGCCGCCGGCGGGGGCCAAAGCGCCGCTCCAATGCCTCCAGGCTCGTGTCGTCCAGGAAGTAGCCGCCGTCGCCGGTGAGATGGACCATGCCGCGCATCTCGTCGACAAAGTCGGGCCGGCCGTAGGAGGCCAGGGCCATGATCTTGTACTCGTCGGAGGAGTGCAGAAAGCCCAGGTAGTCGGTGACGTGCTCGTACAGGAACCCCAGGGAGTGGGGCGAGTTCACCTGCGCCAGGTGCTCGATGGTCGTGCCGTGCCCGCGGCCCAGGGTCGTGGTCGCCCGCTCGCCGCGGCCGTCCAGGGTCATGATCGCCGCCCTCTCGAAAGGAGAGGGGTAGAACGCGCTGGCGGCGTGGGCGACGTGATGCCGCACAAAGTGCCATTGAAAGGTATAGTGGCCGTTGCGCCGCAGGTCGCGAAAGCGCGCCTGCAGGTGGTGAGGCACGCCGCCCACCAGGTGCCGCGGAGCGTTGACGATGGACGACAGGAACAGCGGGTCCCAGCCCGACTCCCACTCTTCGGGCGTGGGGTGGGCGCTGGGCTCCAGGGGCAGGCAGATGGTTTCCCGGCCGCTGTAGCGCCCCAGGAGCAGGAAGGGGTCGAAGGAATAGGCGACGTGATCCACGTCGGCCAGGTTGATGCCTGCCTCCCGCAGGCAGTAATCGATGGCGTGAAAGGGCAGCTCATAGGTGGAAAAAGGCACGGGCCGCTTGCCGTGCTTGATGCGCGTGAAGCGCTCCTCTTCGGCAGCGGCGATCACCTGCCCGTCCTGCACCAGGCAGGCGGCCGGGTCGTGAAAAGCGGCGTTGATGCCAAGGGTAAACACGATGGGTTCCTCCTTTCAGGGTTGGACGGTCAAGACTTTCGGCGCGTCCTGACGGCGGTCCGGGATGGTGGTCGGCAGCTCCTGGTGATAGACCCCCGAGGGCATGATGCCACAGCCACCGTAACGGGCCATGACACGCAGTTGAGCCAGGACGTCCTCGCCGCTGTGATGGGGGCCCAACTCCTGCCAGAAGCCATAGCCGCCCACGTCGCGCAGCTTCTGGGTGTCGTACAGCACACAGCCTCCGACCCAGGCCACCTTGTAGCGCAGAGGGTGCTCCGGCGTGGCGCCCAGGCGCTGCTGCACGTGGTAGAGATTGGCGGCGTTGTGGAGGGGCCAGCGCTCCCAGGCCGTCAGGCCGGGCTCGACCACTTCGGGCTCCACGGGGCCCTGCCACAGCTCCACGGCCTGCTCGTGGGGCCGCACGTCGTCCACGTAACTGAGGCCGATGACGGCGCTGCCCACGAACCCGCAGCGTTCGTGGCGGATGACGCGCAGCATCAGCCCCAGGACAAAGGGCTCCAGGAAGCAGTCGTCGTCCAGGAAGAGAGCATAGGGCGCCTCCGCACGATCCAGGAGAAACTGGCGCTGCTCGGCCATGCCCCGCCGGGGCAGGTGCCTGTGGACCTTGACGCTGTGGCCGTGGAGGCGCAGGACGCGGAGCACGGCGGCCACCTCGCCGGTACAGGTGTCGCTCGGGTGCCGGCTCTGGTCCGAGATGATGGCTCGCCAGTCGGCCATGTCCTGGGCGGCCAGGCTGGCGAGGGTCACCGCCAGGGCGGCCGGCCGGTGATAGGTGGGGATCAGCACGTCGACGGCCGGGCTCATGGCGCTCCCCCGTCCCGCGTCTCGGCCAGGAGGTCGAGGGCCGCTTCCACCACGGAGCCGGGCGTCACGAGGCGAAGGCAGTTGTTGTGGACCAGGGGACACACCGACTTGTAGCAGTACTTGCACGGCACGTCGTGGTAGAGCAGGCGGTGAGGCACCGCCCAGGGCGTGTGCTGCGGGTTGGTCAAGGCGTAAAGGTCCACCACGGGCGTGCCCACGGCTGCGGCCAGGTGCACCGGGCCGCTGTTATTGCTGATGAGGAGGGGCGCCAGGGACAGGAGCGCCGCCAACTCGCCCAGGTTCAGGCGGTCGACGAGGCTCACCGTGGGCGCTCCTGCTGCCGCCTGAATGCCGGCCACCAGGTCCCCCTCGCCCTTGCCCGTCCAGACCACCTGGAAGCCGTGGTCGAGGACCAGGGCGCGGGCCGCGCGGGCAAAGCTCCCGGGCGGGTAGCGGCGGGAAGGCGCGCTGGCGCCGGGATGGATGACCACCCACGGCCGGGCCGGGTCGACGCCCGCCTCGGCCAGGATCTGGCAGGCGCGCTCGCGGGCGCCGGGCGGCACCGCCACCGACAGCCCTTCCTCGCGTGTCTCGTAGCCGGCGGCGGCCACCAGGTCCAACTGCCGGCGGACCTCGTGGCGCGTGCCGTTTTCGGGCTCGGTCTCGGGCACCCAGGTGGTGAGAAGCTGGTAGGGGTTCTCGCGGCAGTGGGCCAGGCGCAGCGGGATGCCGGCCAGGTAGCACAAGAAGGCCGAGGGCAGAGGATTCTGGCTGTAGACGGTAAAGATGATCGCCGCGTCAAAGCCCTCCTGCCGCAGGCGGCTGGCCATCTCGTACTCCGGCCGGCTGTCGAGCCGGGGAGGCGTGGCCTTCATCCAGGGCGCGTCGTAGGTGATGACCTGGTCGATCTCGGGCACCAGCCGGGCCACGGAGGTCCCTCGCCCGGCGGTCAGCAGGGTGACGTGCCGCCCCGGCCGCGACAACTTGACGGCGCGAATGGCAGGCGTGGTCATCAGCACGTCACCCAGGGTGTCGAGCCGGACGCAGAGAACCTTTTCGGCCCTCTCCCAGCCGTCGTCAGGACCGGGCCCGGCGGGGCGAGCAGTCGTCTCGTTCATGGCTCGATCATCGCTCGCTCAGGCCACTTGCAGCTGGCCCTCGGCCTGCTCGCAGCAGGTCTGGCGGATGCGCTCGATGATGAGCGACGTCGAGCGGTCCTGGATGTAGGGCAGGATCTCGACCCGGCCGCCGAGGGCCTCGACCAGGGGCGCTTCGGGCAGCGTCTCGCGTGTATAGTCCCCGCCCTTGACGAACACGTCGGGACGGACGACGCGGAGCAGGTTCTCGGGCGTGTCCTCCTCGAAGGGCACGAGGTGGTCGATGCAGCTCAGGGCGGCCAGTACCTGGATGCGATCCTCCAACGTGTTGATGGGCCGCTCCGGCCCCTTGAGACGGGCGACGCTGGCGTCGGAATTGACCCCCACCACGAGGATGTCTCCCTGTTCCTTGGCGCGATTGAGGTAGGCGATGTGGCCGCGGTGCAGGATGTCAAAGCAGCCATTGGTGAACACCAGGCGCTTGCCCTGGCGCCGGTAAAGGTCCATCCTGGCCCGCAGCAGGTCCAGGTCCTGAACGTGCTTGTCGATGGAAGACAAGAAGTCTCGCAGCTCGACGGCGGAGCAGGTGGTGGTGCCGTTCCGCTCGACGACGAGGGCAGTGGCAGCCGACGCCAGCTCGGCGGCGGCGTGGGTGTGGGCGCCGGCAGCCAGGGCCAGGCCAAAGGCGCTGACGAACGTGTCGCCGGCGCCCGAGGCGTGGGAGTTGGGCCTGGGCTCGGCGTAGGTCTGGTGCGGCTCGCCGCCCACCTCAAAGATGATGGCCCCATCGCGATCCAGGGTGAGGGCCACGATCTCGGCGCCGGTCACCTCCAGCAGCTTCTGGCCGTTCAGGTGCATCAGGGCCAGGCGGTCCTCGTTCGGCTCGGCCACCTCGCGCCCCAGCAGGCGCAGGGCCTCCGCATAGTTGGGCTTGGCCACGGTGACGCCCACGTCCTGGTAGAGCGCCAGGTCCTTGGAATCGACGACGAGGACCCGGGGCATCGACCGCTGGCAGGCGGCCAGGGCGGCGATGAGGGTTGGCGTCATGATGCCGTAGCCATAGTCCGACACGACGATCAGGTCCGATTCTTCAAAGAGGGAATGCATGCGTTCCAGGAGGGCGCGTTCCAGCGACCCGTTGACGGCCTCGACGTCGCCGACGTCGACGCGGAGCAGCATCTGGCCCGCGCCGATGATGCGCCTCTTGACCAGCGTGCGGCGCCGGGGATGGACCAGCAGGTCACGGGTGGGAACGCCCGCTGCCTGCAGCGCGCGCATCAGCATCCTGGCCTCGTAATCGTCGCCCACCACCGACAGGAAGCGGGGCCGGGCGCCGAGGCTGACGAGGTTGGCGGCGGTGTTGGCCGCGCCACCCGGCACGGCACGTTCCTCGGAGACGGTCACGACGGGCACGGGCGCCTCGCGGCAGATGCGCGATACGTCGCCCTCGGTATAGACGTCGAGCATGGCTTCGCCGATAACGCCCACGCGTAGTCCGGCGAAACGGTCCACCACCTTTAACAGCTTGTCATTCATGCACTTGCTCCTTCAGATTCGGCCTCCACGATCCGTCCTCGATGGGGGCGCCGGCTCCCAGGGCACGGTGTCGGAAAAGGCAGAGATTGGAAGAAGCGCCCGGGCTGCGACCCGCATCCACGGCCGAGATGATGTCCGAGGCCTGGCGCAGGTCGGCAGCCACGTAATGGGGGAGGCGATGTGGGCCAGGGACCCACTCGGTTTCGCCCCCGTTGTCCAGGAGGATGGTCCGGCAGCCTGCCCGGTTGCCGGCCTCGACGTCGTCGAGAATGTCGCCGATGAGCCAGCAACGCACCAGATCGAGGCCGTGTTCCCTGGCCGCCCGGGTGACGAGGCCCGGCTCCGGCTTGCGACAGGCACATTCGATGGCATACTCTGGTACGATCCCCTCCGGATGGTGGGGGCAGTAGTAAAAACCAGCCAGGGGCACGCCGGCCGGCGCCAGAAGCTGGCGCAGGCGTTGAGCGACGCCCCCCAGGGCAGCTTCTGAGAATCGACCCCGGGCGACACCCGACTGGTTGGTGACGACGATGAGCAGGTAGCCCGCCCGGTGCAGGCGCCGCAGACCCTCGACGGCGCCCGGCAGCAGGCGTATGCGAGCAGGGTCGACGTTGTAGGCCACGTCCTGAATCAGCGTACCGTCCTTGTCCAAGAAAACGGCTCGTCTGGACATACGGCAATGCACCCTCACGGCCACGACGTCTCGCGCATGGGCAAGACCATGACCTCGGGAATGACCGATTCCCGGGGAACAGTGAGGACGTGTCGCACGGTCTCGGCGACGTTGCGCGGATCCTGGAGCAGGTCGGGGTCGATGTCGGGGAAACGGTCCATGAGAAACGGCGTGCGCATCCCGCCGGCAATGACGGCCGTGACCTTGATGCCGTGGGGCCGGCCCTCGACGTGGAGGGCATGGCTCAGCCCCAGGAGGCCCCACTTGCTGGCGTGATAGGCCGACGCGTTGGCCCAGGCGCGCAGGGCGGCGGTGGACACGATATTGACAATGTGCCCCCCTCCCTGCCGCTTGAGGAGCGGAAAGGCATACTTGGCCACCAGGAAAGGTCCCCGCAGGTTCACGGCCAGAACGCTATCCCACTGGTCGACGCTCAGCTCCTCGATGGGCAGGGTGACGTCGATGCCGGCGTTGTTGATCACCCCATCCAGGCGCCCGCGCGCCTCAAAGACCGACTCGAGGGCGTGCTGCACCTGCTTCTCGTCGGTGACGTCCAGCCCGTAGGCGCTGGCCCGGCGGCCGATCTCTCCGGCCGTGGCCCTGGCTTGCTCCTGGCGCAGGTCCGCCAGGACAACGTCGGCCCCCGCCTCGGAGAGCGTCTGGCAGATCGCGGCGCCCAGGCCCCGGGCACCGCCGGTGACGACGATGACCCGACCTTCCAGATCAGCCATGCTTGGACTCCTTTCCATCGGTCTCGGGCTGCAGGTAAGACCCGTCCAGGAGGGACGACAGCGGCGAGGCGTATTCGGCATATTGCCCATTCCAGGCCCCGGCTTCCATCTCGGCCTCGGCCGCGGCCAGGTCGGCCTCCACCAGCTCGCAGATCAGGTGTACGGCCAGGGTGTGGAGTTCCTGGATGCGCTGCGTGTTCTCCTCGGGGACCACCACGGCGACGTCGCACAGAGGCAACAGGTCGCCGCCGTCGCCCCCCAGGAGCGCCGCGCAGCTCATGCCCCGCTCCCCGGCGGCCTCAAAGGCACGCACCAGGTTGGGCGAGCAGCCGCTGGTGCTCAGCCCCAGGAGCAGGTCGCCGGGCCGGCCAAAGGCCTCCACCTGGCGGGCAAAGGCCTCCTCGTAGGCCACGTCGTTTGACCAGGCGGTGAGGACGGCGGGGTCGGTGCCGAGGGCCATGGCCGGCAGCGCCGGGCGGCTGGGCAGTACGAAACGCCCCACCAACTCGGCGGCCAGGTGTTGCGCCTCGGCGGCGCTGCCCCCGTTGCCGGCGATGAGCACCTGGCCGCCGGCGGCAAAGGTGCCGGCCACGAGGCGCGCGAGGTCGACGAGGGATCCCCGCAGCCGCGGCCAAGCCCGGAGGGTGGCCTCCAGGGCGCTCCGGAAGCCCTGATCCACGACGGCCAGCTCGGTCTCCTCTTCCGGCTCTGCCGGGAGGGTACCGGCGGTGAGAGCGGCCGGCGCCAGGACCGTCCGGTAGGCCTCCGCCAGCGAGGCGGCGACCCTCTCCCAGGTGAACAGCTCCCTGGCACGTTCCAGGGCCCGCCGGCCCATATCATCCAGGAGGTGGGGCGAGTCGAGGAGGGTGCCAAGGCGTTCCGCCAGGGTGGTGGGGTCGCGGGGTGGCACCAGGTAGCCCGTCTCGCCGTCGCGGACCGTGTACTTGATGCCGCCCACCTCGGCGCCGATGACGGGCCGGGCGCAGGCCATGGCCTCCAGCGGGGTCATCCCAAAGGGCTCGTACCAGGGTGTGGTGACAAAGACGTCGGCGGCGCTGTAGTAGTAGGGCAGCAGGTCGCGGCCGCGGCGCCCGACAAAGAGCACCCGGTCGGCGATGCCCTCCTCCTCGGCGATGGCCTGCAGGCGGCCGATCTCGGGGGTGGCCCGGGGATCGGGCTCGTCAGACTCGCCGCCGACGATGACCAGCCGCAGCGACTCGCGCCGGCCGTCGGCGCCGGCCAGGCGAGCAAAGGCGCGGATGACGTTGGCCACGCCCTTGCGCCGCACCATGCGCCCCAGTTGCAGGACGATCTGCTCGCCGGGGGGCAGGCCGACGGCGCGCCGGGCCTCGACCTTGTCCACCGGCCAGAACTCCAGGGGATCAAAACCCGCGGGCACCACGACGATGCGGTCCGGGTCGGCGCCGTATAGCTCCCGCAGGTCCTGCCGGTCCTGCGGGCACTCGGCCACGATGAGGTCGGCGCCCGCCACCACCCGGTCCTCGACCTCGAAGCGCTCGTCGGGAAACTCGTCGGCCTGTCCTTGATGCTGGCGCCGCACGCGCCCCAGGGCGTGAAAGGTGACTGCAAAGGGGGTGCCCTCGATCTCTTTCAGGTTGAGGGCCACCAGCCCCGACATCCAGAAGTTGGCGTGGTACAGGTCGTAGCGAAGGCCTTCCTGGCGCGCAAAGCGCAGGATGCCCAGGGTAAAGGCGTCCATATAGGGCAACAGGTCCTCCTTGCGCACAAAGCAAGGGGGCCCGGCAGGGACATGGATTACGCGGGCGCGCGGCGCCCAGTCGACGACCTCGGGCAGATCGGGTGCGTCCCGCCTGGTAAACACGTCGACCTCGTAGCCCAGGGCGGCCAGATGTTTGGCCACCTGGCCGACGTACACGTTTTGCCCGCCGCTGTCTACACCTCCAAGGATTGCCAGGGGCGAGGCATGCTCGCTGATAAGACCGATTCTGACGGTCACGGATTACCTCCTGCAAGTTGGTTGCTTTCCCGGCCTGGGATCATTGCGCGCTCCCTGTGACGAGACGAAAGACGTCGAGCCAATCGTCTACAAAGCGCTCTATCCGAAAGCGCTCGCGAGCCTGGCGGCGGGCACCTTCACCCAGCCGGCGTGCCTCGGCCGGATCGGCCAGAAGCTCGTGCATGCGCTCCACCAGGTAGCGGACGTCGGTGTGGACGTAGCCGGAAACGCCATTCTCAACTGCCGTAACCATTTCCGTTGTGGCCAGGCCCACGATGGGCATGCCGATCATCATGGCCTCGCAGACGGCGAGGCCCAGGCTGGTATAGCGGATGGGATTAAAGAAAAAGCGATAGCGCGCCTCAAAGGCCGGCAGCCGGTCGTGGAGCACTTCGCCCAATCCTCCGGCCTTTTCCGAGCCCATGCCGACCAGGTCCAGGGGCACATGCTCGCGAACCCGGGCCACGACGTCCGCCCCCAGCCGGCGCCCGCGGCCGGCCAGGCCGTTGACCACGACCAGGCCCCGCTCCAGCTCGCCGCTGTAACGGACGTCGGGGGGGACCATGACGCCATGCTCGACGACGCGGGTCGGGGTCCGCCCGCTGTCCCACATCAGGTCGTTGAAATGGGTGACGTGGACGAGGAGCACGTTCGGGTCGTCGACGACGTGCCGGGTGTCGGTGGGCTGCTCGCGGGGCGGATCGTGCTCCAGGTGAACCCGGGGCAGGCGCCGCTGGTCCTCGCTCAAGATCTCGTACTGGTCCTCGAGATAGTTCTTTTGCGACTGGTAGAGGATGACGTCCAGGTCGAGGTTCCTGACCTCTTCTGCCGGCACGTCGCACAGGTTGTCGGGCCAGGGCATGCCAGGCAAGCGCCCACCATAGCCCTCGGGGCGGCCCTCTTTTACGGGAAGGTAAAAGGTATGGGGCACCTGGGAAAGGTAGTAGAGATAATTGCCGTGAACGTGCCAGGTCAGAATACGCAACGGTCGCACGGTCTCCTCTCGTCTCTATCCGGTCTCTGACGGCGCCGGGCTGTCGGGCACCAGCTCGCGCAGGGCGCGGCCGGCCAGGGCCAGAAACTGGGCGCCCGGCGGGCTGCCATGTGGTGAGGGCGGAAAGCGGTGGGAAAGGACGCCTCCGCCAAACTCGCACGACTGGCCCAGGCGCACGGGCACACCCGCCAGGTAGCAGACGTAGGCTGCCAGGTAAGGACTGACCTGTGCCCGCGTAAAGATCAAGGCGGCGTCAAAGTGCCGCCGGCGCACCTCGGCGACGAGGTCTATCAGGGCGCGGGCGTCCCGGTCGTCGGGATAGTACAGGATCTCCTGTACCTGGGGCAGCACGGCGGCCAGGGTGCCACACCCTGCCTCCGGTTGCCCGGCCGGGCCGGAATCGCAAGGCACCAGGAGCGCCAGCCGAACGTCGGGCAGGCCCTGATGCAACAACTGCAAAGCGGGCTCCAGATCCCGCAGCATGCCGCTCTCCTCGAGGCAAACCGCGAGCAGTCGCCGGATAGCGGTGTCACCCATGGCGGCGCCCGTCCTCCCCGAGAAGCCGCTCCACCTCGTCCATGACCGCCCGGGGCGTGACCGGCGCCCCGGGGGAGTCGGGGCTCGGGGCGATGGGTCGATGGCGGTCCTCGTTCAGGGGCGCCCAGCGCCGCGGATCGGAGGCGACGCGCGGGTCGCCAAAGACGACGACGCTGGGCGTGCCCAGGGCGGCAGCCAGGTGCGAGACGCCCGTGTCGTTGCAGATGATGATGCGGGCCCTGGTCAAGAGGGCGGCCAGGCTGCCCAGGCTGGTGCGTCCCGCCAGGTCCAGGGGCGCGCAAGCGCACATGGCATTCGCCACTGCCCGGACCACGGGCTTTTCGTCCGGGGTGCCCGTCAGCACCACGTCCAGGCCCAGGGGCACCAGGGCGTCGGCTACAGCGGCAAAGTTCGCCGGATCCCAGCGCCGGGCCGTGCCACGGGCACCGGGATGGATGCAGGCAAAGGTTCCGGGCTGCAGGCTCTCGCCGCGAAGGAGTGTCGCCAGGTCCTCGTGGTCGCGGGCCTCCAGGGGGAATTCCAGGGCCTCGCCCTGCGACGGGATGCCCAGGGCCTCCAGGAGGCGCAACCAGCGCCGGACCTCGGGCTCGATTTCGACGTATGGCAGAAATGTCTCGGGATCGGGGCAGTAGCTGCCCGGTAAGTAGTAGCCGGCAGCCAGGCTGGCGCCCACCAGCCCGGCAAACACGTTCATGATCCCGCCGTGGCCGTGCATCTGGAGCACGACGTCAAAGTGCTGGCGCTGCAGGGCCAGCAGCCGGCTGCCGAAACGCCCCAGGTCGAGGGGCACCTCCGGAATACCCGGAAACCCGGGAAACTCGACGAGGCCGTCGAGATAGTGGCCGAACCTGTGGACCAATGGCCCGTTGGCCGGCAGCCCGATGAGCAGGAGCTGGGTTTGGTGCGAGGGCAGCGCCGCGCGCAGGGCGCGCAGTGCCGGCACCAGGCACAAAAAGTCACCCAACCCGGGAAGAGCGCGCAGAACCGCCGCGCGACGCGGCGCAACGGCCGTCAAGCGCTCCGGTTTCGATGCTGTTGCTCGCAAACCGGCCGCATTCGCAGCCATAGCAAGGTTTCCTGTTCCATCAGAAATCGAATGCCGGCTATCGTCATCCCTTGGGCGGGTCAGGGCGCTCGCCGTTATGGCAAGCTGGAGCGGCATTCAACAAAATTATAGCACGGAGGAGAAGGAGCAGCAGGTGGGGTCGGTTGGAAATTGCTACGGGTAAAGGTTGTCTTCGGTTTGCGTTGTCGAAATGGAATTATTGTGGTAGAATGGGCGCACCAGGACACCGATTGCGTTCCTCACCGGTGGAGCACGCTACGTCCCTCAGTCTGTCACGCCCGCGCGGCACCTCGCAACGAGGACAGCGAGCAGCGTGACGGGCATCTGACAAATGTCATGGACGCTTTTCTCCGCGCAGCATATTATACGGTCGGAAATGCGATTTGCCCCAAGGTGCGCCCCGCAGGGGGAGAAGGAGGGAGCCGGGACACGATCGCCCAACCAGAAGCCGGAACAGAGACGGAAGAGGAACAAAACACCAACAGATTGGAATCAAGGAGGAGGTCCAAATGTATCTGACCGACGTCGTCTGGTGGGGCTACACGGTCTGGATCGCGGCCGTGGCCCTGTTCTTGCTCGTGTTTGCCGCGAAGGTGAGGGAGAAAGGAGACTGATCATGGACAAGGAGGAGCGACGCTGGCTGTTTGTGCTCATCGGCGTCTTTGTGGTGTTCAACGTCCTGACCCTGTCGCCCCTCATCCCGTGGCAACGGTGGCTTCTCTGGTCTCGCCCGGAGCCAAGCCAGCGCTTTGCCATCCACGCCGAGGACTACCGGTTCGACTTGCCGCCGGGTGGCATGGAGGCCAGGGCCGGGGAGTACGTGGAGTTTGTGGCAACGTCGGGCGACGTGACCTATGGTTTCGGCGCCTTCCGGCCCGACGGCACCATGGTCTTCCAGATGCAAGTGCTGCCAGGCATGGAGAACTATATGGTCTGGCAGTTTGACGAGCCCGGTACCTACGACGTGCGCTCAACCGAGTACTCGGGCCCCCGGCATTCTGAAATGTACGTCCCCGGCGCGATCCGGGTCATCCCCTGAGGGAGGAAGCCAAGATGGCACAACTAGGCTGGCAAGAGAAGTGGACACTGCGGTTCGCCGTGGTAGGGCTGCTGTTCCTGGCTCTCTCCGGCTTTGAGGGACTGCTGATGCGCACGCAGCAGTACGACCTCGAGGCCCTGGTCCCCATGGAGGGGGTGCTGAACACGGTCCGCATGGGAGCCGAGCCGACGCAAGAAGAGCTCTATTTCTCCATGATGTCGGCGCACCCCATCGTCGGCATCTATGGCTTTGTGTACATGGCCATCATGGGCGCCTTTTACTTCCTGGTGCCCTACCTGGTGGGCAAGGAGGTGCGCTACAAGAAGCTGGTACCCATCAACTTTGCGCTGCAGCCCATCGGCGTCATGATCTGCTGGGCCGCCGGCTTTTTCGGGATGTTTAACGCCCTCTACACCCTCTACTGGCCGCTGCCCGTCAGCTATGACAGGGTGCCCCTGTTGAGCAGCATCGCCTTCATGATCGGGGCGGCCATCATCATGGTCAACATCTTGCTCTTTGCCTTCAACCTGTTCAGCACCGTCCTGAGCAAGAACAGCACCCAGAGCTACAGCTTCTGGGGCTTCTTGCGGTCGGCCTTTGGCATCAAGCGCCTGCTAAAGTGGCTGGGAAAGGAGGACAAGGGGGCGCCCAACCTGGATCATGACGGCCTACCGGTGTTTCTGGTGGCCGTGGGTCGCGGCTCCATCGACACGGTGATCAATGCCTTCGTGCTCCTCACCGCGGGCGTGCTCATCCTGGTCTATGGCCTGGCAGCGCTGTTCAACTCGCCCCT
>JAAYZQ010000181.1 GCA_012514775.1 Anaerolineaceae bacterium | reverse complement strand
TCGCCGGCCTGGACCTTGAGGAGCACCAGGTCATCCTCCACTTCGGGCCCCAGGTCGTTGGTGTGGGCCACCAGGGTCGAGCCGTCGGCCGTGGCCCGGCCCCGGGCCACCATGTCGCTGCAGCCCTTGACCCTGCCCGGCCCCGCCGGCTGCCCGTCGTACCGCGCCACCGCCCGCCAGCCCGGGCCCAGGTTGCGCCAGGCAGTCTCTTCCCACAGCTCCTCACACAGCTCCAGGAACACGTCCTCGAAGGGCAGGTTGGCCCCCTCGGCGATGCCTTCCAGCTCCCGGACGTACCGGGGATAGACGTCCCGGGTGTGGGCCAGGTAGATGCGGCCCTGCTGCCGCATGTCGTCCAGCGTCACCCCGGCGGGCAACTCGGCGCCCAGCGCCGCCACCATGCGCTGCAGCGTGGGCCTCAGCTCCTCGCCGATCTGGCGGCCCACCTCCTGGTGCGAGCCCCGCACGGCGATGACGGGGATGGGATCAGTGGCCATGGCTTCCTCCTGCCGCGCCCGTGCCCGAAGCCGTCGACGATGCGGCCGTGGCTCAGGACTGTTTCGCATTGCATGTCGTTCACCTCGCGGAGGGCCGCGGGCTGCGCCGGACCGCTGCCCGCTCGCACCTGTCCGGTGGGGTTAGGAATGGCCGCGGAGGCCGTGACGCGGCGTCTTTTCCCGGGCCTTGCCGGCCTCACCGCTGCTGCCTTGACGACGTGTCGCCACGCGTGGACACGCCTGCGCGTACGTGCCAGATGATAGCACAAAGCCGGAGTGAAGTCAAACCGTTCCGGAACGTCTCGAGCGGGCAGGGCGAGCCGACTTGTTGCCAGAACGTTCTCGTGGTAGAATGAGGGCCGGTCATGGCGGCCAGCTCCGCCATAGAGGGCGCCGGCGCGGGAGAGCCCTCGCCAGTCGTACCTCCACGTGGGAGGGAAACGGATGCAAGAGAACCGATTACCGCTCATCGAGATTCGGGGCAATCCCCAGGAGCGAGGCCGTCACCAGGGTGAGGGAGCGCGGACGCAGATCCTGCGGGCCCTGACCCGCTACTGCGAGGTCATCCCCAAGGCCATCGGGCTGGAGTGGGAGGCCGCTCAACGGGAAGCCCGCAAGTTTTTGCCCTATGCCGAAGAAGCCTTTCCCCAGTTCGTCGCCGAGCTCCGCGGCATCGCCGAAGGGGCCCAGGTCCCATTCGAGGAGGTCTGGACGCTAAACTGCTACGAGGGCTTGACCGACATCCCGCAGCAGGTGTGGGGCTGCACGTCCATGGTCGCCAGGGACGACCAGACGGCCAACGGACACGTGTTGATGGCCCACAACGAGGACTGGAACAGCGTGGACAAGGACAACGCCTACCTGGTTCACGCCGTGCCCGACGACGGCCCGCCCTTTATCGGCATGACCTACGGCCCGCTCCTGGTGAACATCGGCCTCAACGCCGAGGGGATCGCCGTGGCCATCGATTCCGTCTATCCCACCGACGGCCGCGTGGGCATTCCCCGGATCCTCTGCTCCCGGGCCGTCCTCCAGGCGCGCACCATCGGCCAGGCCATCCGCGCCTCCGTCGTCAAGCTGCGCGCCGGGGGCTATGCCTACCTGTTGGGCGATCCCAACGGCGAGATCTATTGCGTGGAAAGCTCGGCCACGACCCACGACATCCTCTACGGCGACGATGGCTGGCTGGCGCACACCAACTGCTACATGTCGCCCAAGATGAAGCTCATCGAAGAGCCCGGAACCTACTCCAGCTCCAACGTGCGCCTGAACCGCGCCCGCCGCCTGCTGCGCAACCAACTGGGCTCGGTGACGGTCGAAAGCCTGCAGCAGATCCTGTGCGACCACGTCAACTTTCCAAACTCGATCTGCGTCCACGAGAACCCGGAAGAGCCGCCCCACGAGCGAGAGATGACCCTGGTGTCGCTGGTCATGGACCTCACCGACCGCGTCGTCTGGGCCGCCCCCGGGCCACCGTGCGAGCACGAGTACCTGGCCTACAGGTTGTAACCGGCCGGCCACCGGCTCAATACCGCGGGAGGGTTGCGACGACCATGGGAGAACCGACGATCCGCTACGACGAGCTAAGCTGGCCCGAGATGCGGGAGGCCATCGCCCGGCAGCCGGTGGTGCTGCTGCCCTTTGGCACCATCGAGGATCACGGCCCGCATCTGCCCATCAACACCGACAACGTCATCGTCGAGGCCCTTTGCCTGGAGGCGGCCCGCCGGGCCCCGGACGACATGCTGGTCATGCCCGTCGTGCCCTACGGCCTGGACGAACACCACATGGACTTTCCGGGCACGGTGTCGGTGGATATGCAAACCCTGCTGGCCTACGTGTCCGACGTGGCCATCAGCGCCGCGCGCCACGGCTTTACCCACTTGCTGGTCGTCAACGGCCACGGGTCCAACGCGCCCCTGGCCGACCTGGTGGCCCGCCGCGTGGTCCTCGAAACGGGGATCGTCTGTGGCGCCATGAGCCCCAACGCCGCCATCGACCCCACCCTGGCGGAGCCGACCCTGTCGCAGATGCGCAGCTCGGGGCCCGGGGGCGTCGCCCACGCCGGCGAGTACGAGACGGCCCTCATGCTCCACCTGCGGCCCGACCTGGTCCACATGGAGCGCGCGGTGCGCGAGATGGGCCAGCTCAAGCTTACCTACTTTAACTGGGACCAAGGAGAGCCGAGCGTCCTCTCCTGGCAGGACTGGTGGTCGCGCATGAGCGAGAGCGGCGTGTGCGGCGACCCGACGGTGGCCACGCCCGAGTTCGGCCGGGCCGTGTTTGAGACGACGGTGGACAACCTGGTTCGCTTCGTGCGCGAATTTCGTACCATTCCCCTGCGGCCGCGCCGCGACCTGCACTGAGGGTCCCCTTGCCCGTCCACGGGCAAGGCGCGGAGAAGGAGGTGAAACCGAATAGGATTTCGTCGGCACAGGCTCGGGAACGAGCTCACAAGTAGGAGGTTGACGGTGATCAAGCCCTGGTTGTACGCGCTTTTGAGCCTGGCCCTGCTGGCCAGCCTGCTGCTCGGCGCCTGTGGCGCCAGCCCCGAGCCCGCCGCCACGAGCGCGCCCGGCGAACCGGCCCAAGCCACCGAGCCGGCCGCGAGCCCCGCGGCCGAGGAGCCCGCCGAGGAAGAGGCGCCGGCCGGCGCCGGAGAGGGAGTTACCCTGCGGGTGGGCACCACCTACATCTGGGACACGGCCAACCCGGCCATTGGCTGGTACAACTATACCTTGCGCTATTTGTTGTACGATACCCTGGTCGAGGAGGCCGGCATTAGCAATTTCGTGCCGGGCCTGGCCGAAAGTTGGGAGGTCTCGGACGACGGGCTGGTGTGGACCTTCAAGATCCGCGAAGGCATCACCTTTCACGACGGCACGCCCTGCACTGCCGAGGACGTGGCCTGGAGCCTCAACTGGACCATCGAGAACGAGGTCGAGACCTTTAGCTTTTACCTGGCCAGCTTCCAGGAGGTCGCCGCCCTTGACCCCACCACCCTGCAGGTCACCCTCTCCGAGCCCGTGGGCAACATGGAGTACCTGCTGATGTACGTCTGGATCCTGCCCCGCAGCGTCTGGGAGGGTATGGGCCCCGACGAGATCCTGGAGTTCGAGGACCTGGCGGCCGGCATCGGCACCGGTCCCTACAAGCTCGTGGACTGGGTGGAAGGCGAGTACCTCATCCTGGAAGCCTACCCCGATTACTGGCAAGGCGCGCCCAAGGTCGAGCGTGTCATCTGGCAGGAGTATGCCACCGAGGACGCCATCGTCCAGGCGCTCCTCGCCGGCGAGGTCGACGTCGTCTACGAGCTGCCCCGCACGGCCATCGCCACCCTGGAGGGCAGGGAGGACGTCGGCCTGGCGGTCATGCCCTCGACGGTCATCGACGAGCTGATCATCAACTCTCACGAGGACGGCACCCAGCCCGCGAGCCTCAACGACCCGCAGGTGCGCCTGGCCATCGCCCACGCCATCGACAAGCAGCAGATCGTCAACGTCGCCTTCCTGGGCTACGCCGAGCCGGCCACGGGAGTCATCCCCCGCTCCATGGGCGATTGGTACAACAGCGACCTGGTGGACGTGCCCTACGATCTGGACGAGGGGAACCGCATCCTGGACGAGGCGGGCTTCCTGGACGGCGACGGCGACGGCGTGCGCGAGGACGCCGAGGGCAACCCCCTGGAGTATCGCCTCTATGCCGAGGACGACGCCACCGAGACCCGCATCCTGGAGATCATCTCCGATGGGCTGGCCCAGATCGGCATCTCGGCGCCGCCGACCCCCATGGACGAGGACAGCCTCATCGCCCTCTATCCCGACTTTGACTTTGACATGATCCTGTGGGGCTGGGGGCTCGACCCGGACCCCGACTTTGCGATGCTCATCTTTACCTGCGACCAGCGGGAAGAGGGCGGCTGGAACGACAGCGGCTACTGCGACGAGGAGTTCGACCAGATGTACCACCAACAGGCGGTAACGGTGGACCGCGAGGAGCGACGCCAGATCATCTGGGAGATGCAGCAAAAGCTCTTTGACGACCGCGCCTACATCGTCCTCGACTACGAGGAGTGGGTGCAGGCCTACCGCAGCGACCGCTTCACGGGCTTTGGGCTGAAGACCGGCGACATCCTGTGGAAGTCGTCCTTCCTGCCCGCCACCCCGGTGCAATAGAAGCCGCCGGGCAGGGACGATCGACATGGAACGGGGCAACTATCTGCTGCGCAAGCTGGGATTCGCCGCCGCCACCCTGGCCGCGGTCCTGGTGTTCAATTTCCTGCTGTTTCGTATCCTGCCCGGCGACCCCGTCAAGCTGATTATCCACAGCCCGCGCATGACGCGCGAGGCACAGGAACGAATCCGGAGCAGCTTTGGGCTCGACAAGCCCCTCTGGCTGGACGTGGAGCGGCTCAAGGAGGGAGACGTCGTCGGGGCGCTGGACAGCCAGTTCACCACCTACCTGGGCAACCTGTTTCGCGGCGAGCTGGGCATCTCGTTTGCCAGCCGGCAGGACGTGGCGCAGATGCTCTCGGAGCGGGTGTGGCGGACGGTGGTCCTGGTCTTGGCCGGCGACGTCATCGCCATCTTCCTGGGGATGGCCCTGGGCATGGTCGCCGCCTGGCGCCGTGGCACCCGCCTCGACGCCGGCATCCTCCTGGGGGCCCTGTTTAGCTGGGCCCTGCCCACCTTTTTCCTGGGCATCATCCTGCTCATCCTGGCCCGCGGCCGCCTGCCCGTGGGCGGCATGGTGACGCCCGGCCTGAGGCCCGAGGATGGCCTCACCTACTGGCTCGACGTCGGCCGCCACCTGGTGCTGCCGACCATCACCATGGCCATTGTCTACACCGGCGAGTACGTCCTCATCATGCGCAGTGGCGTCATGGAGGTCCTGGCCGAGGACTATATCCTGACGGCCAAGGCCAAGGGCCTGAGCACCCTCCGCATCCTGCGGACCCACGCCCTGAAGAACGCCATGCTGCCCATGGTCACCATGATCGCCCTGACCTTTGGCTACACCGTGGGCGGGGCCATCCAGGTGGAGACGGTCTTTTCCTGGCCGGGCATCGGCCGCCTGATGTACGAGGCCGTGCAAAAACGCGACTATCCCGTCCTGCAGGGGACCTTTCTGCTGCTGGCCGTGAGCGTCATCGTCGCCAACCTGGTGGCCGACCTGCTGTATTCCGCCCTCGATCCGCGGGTCAAGGCCGAGTAGAGGCGGAGGGGGAGAGGTTGAAGGCAGTCCGGCAATACCTGTCCAGTCCCATGGGCGTCGTCGGAGCGGCCATGCTCCTCGTCGTGATCCTGGTGGCCGTCCTGGCGCCGTGGCTGGCGCCCTACGACCCCCAGGCCCGCGTGCAGGTGAGCCCCGAAGACATCCTGGCGCCGCCCGACGCCCAGCACTGGCTGGGGCGCGACGACGCGGGCAAGGACGTCTTGAGCCTGCTGATCTACGGGGCGCGGGTCTCCCTGGTGGTCGGCTTCACGGCGTCCTTCATGTCCATGATCATCGGCACGACCGTGGGGCTCGTGGCCGGCTATTACGGCGGGCGCGTGGGCAACCTGCTCATGCGCTTCGTCGACCTGCTCATGGTCATCCCCGAGCTGCCCCTGATGCTGGTCATCATTGCCGTCATGGGCCGCGGCCTGCTGAACATCATCCTCGTCATCGGGCTCCTGGGCTGGACCTACACCGCGCGCCTGGTGCGCTCGCAGGTGCTGTCGGTCAAGGAGCGGCAGTTCATCCTGCGCGGGCGGTCGCTGGGCGCCAGCCACCTGCACATGGTCGTGCGACACATCTTTCCCCAGGTCCTGCCCCTGGTCATCGCCCAGGCCGTCCTCGACATCTCGGTGGCCATCCTCGCCGAGTCCACCCTGGCATTTCTCGGCCTCGGCGATCCGACGCTCATCAGTTGGGGCTCCATGCTCAACTTTGCCTTCGAGCGGGCCGTCAGCCGCCAGGCCTGGTGGTTCCTGGTGCCGCCGGGGCTGGCCATCGTCTGGGTCAGCCTGTCGCTGGTCCTCATCGGCAACACCCTGGACCAGATCGTCAACCCCCGCCTGCGCACCCACCACCTCTTTGACCCCCGGCGCATGGTGGCCCTGGTGGCCGGCAGCCGCGCGCTCCCGGCCCCGGGCGGCCAGGAGCGCATCGCGCCGGAAGGATAGCCGAGGCCAGAGATGAGCTTGCTGGACGTCAGGGAACTTTCTGTCGATTACCTGGCCGGCGGCGCGGCCCTCCACGCCGTGGAAGGGGTCAGCTTTGCCCTGGAGGAGGGCCGCTCCCTGGGCATCGTGGGCGAGAGCGGCTGCGGCAAGACGACGGTCATGCTGAGCCTGCTGCGCCTGCTGCCCCAGAACGGGCGCATCGTCGGGGGGCAGATCCTCTTCGAGGGCCAGGACCTGCTGCAATTGACCGAGGCCCAGATGCGCCGCGTGCGCTGGCACCGCATCTCCATGGTCTTCCAGGGGGCGATGAACGCCCTGAACCCGGTGCGCACCATCGAGAGCCAGATCGTCGAGGCCCTCCAGGTGCACGGCGTCGCCTCGTCGGCCCGCGCCGCAAAGCGGCGGGCCGGCGAGCTGCTGGAGCTGGTGGGCATTGCCCCCGAGCGGGGCAGCCAGTTCCCCCACCAGTACAGCGGCGGCATGCGCCAGCGGGCGGTGATGGCCATGGCCCTCGCCTGCCAGCCTCACGTCCTCATCGCCGACGAGCCGACGACGGCCCTGGACGTCATGATCCAGGCCCAGATCCTGGAGACGCTGCAGCGGCTGCAGCGCGAGCTGAGCCTGTCGGTGATCTTTGTGACCCACGACCTGGGGCTGGTGGCCGAGGTGTGCGACGACGTCCTGGTGATGTATGCCGGCACGGCCGTGGAGGCCGCCGGCTGCGACGCCATCTTTAACGCCGCGGCGCACCCCTACACCCAACGCCTGCTCCAGGCCTTTCCCGACGTCGAGCGGCCGGGCGCCGCCCTGTCGTCCATCCCGGGCAACCCGCCGCGCCTGGACGACCTTCCGCCCGGCTGCCGCTTCCAGCCGCGCTGCCTGCGGCGCATCGACGCCTGCGCCAGCCAGTCGCCGCCCCAGGTGGAGGTCGCTCCCGGCCAACGGGCCGCCTGCCTCCTCCTGCGGCCCGCGGAGCCCGGGCCCGGAGGCGCCCCATGACCGACAGCACCGGCGAGCAAACCATCCTCCAGGTGCAGGACCTGCACAAGCACTTTCCCCTGGCCCGCAGCCCGGGCGAGGTGCTGGCCCGGCGCCCGCGGCGCGTGGTCCGCGCCGTCGACGGCGTCAGCTTTGACCTGGCCGCCGGCGACATCCTGGCCCTCGTGGGCGAGTCGGGCTCGGGCAAGACCACGGTGGGCATGAACGTCCTGGGCCTGCAAGCGCCCACCCACGGCCGCATTCTCCTGGAGGGCTATGACGTGGCCGAGTGGGCCCACGGCCGCGGCCCCTCGCTGCAGGGCGAGGCGCCGGCCGGCACGCGGCTGCACCTGGCCGACTTGCGGCGGAGGCAGCGGATCCTGCTCTTGCGCCGGCGGGCGCAGATGATCTTCCAGGACCCCTACGAGGCCCTCAACCCACGCCAGACCGTCCTGGACATCGTGGCCGAGCCGCTGCGCATCCACCGCCTGGGCGCCGGCAGGGAGGAGCGGGAGGAGCGGGTCCGGGACGCCATGGAGGTCTGTGGCCTGGTGCCCGCCGACCATTTCTGGGGTCGCTACCCCGGCGAGCTGTCGGGCGGGCAGCGGCAGCGGGTGGTCATCGCCGGCGCCCTGGTCCTCGAGCCCGAGCTGTTGGTGGCCGACGAGCCGGTGTCCATGCTCGACGTCTCCATCCGGGCCGACATTCTGAACCTGCTGTTGGAGCTGCGCCGCCAGCGGGGCATTACGATCCTGTACACCACCCACGACCTGGCCACGGCCGGCTTTTTCACCGACCGCATGGCGGTCATGTACCTGGGGCGCATCGTCGAGCTGGGGCCCACGGCAGAGGTCCTCTCGTCGCCCCGCCACCCCTACACCCAGGCCCTCATCTCGGTCGTGCCCGTGCCCAATCCCCGGCGGCGGCGCCGGCGCACGGTCCTCCAGGGCGAGATCCCCAACCCCAGCGACGTGCCGCCGGGCTGCCGCTTTCACCCCCGCTGCCCCCTGGCCATCGACGACTGCCGCCAGGTGGACCCCGAGCTGCGGGAGGTGGCCCCCGGCCACCACGTGGCCTGCATCCGCGCGTGACGGGCGCCACGAAAGATGAAAACAACCATCGCTCGCGCGGGATCACAATCCCGCGCTGTCTCGAAGAGCCGCGGATTGTTATCCGCGGCGAGCGCTTTGGTCAGTAGCGTGTCCTTTTCGATGGAGACAACAGCCAAAGAACATGAGGTACGCCCATGAACCCTGATTCCTTCCTGGAAGCACTTCTCACCCTGCCGCTGCTGG
>JAAYZQ010000180.1 GCA_012514775.1 Anaerolineaceae bacterium | reverse complement strand
CGGCCTCGACAAGTCGAGGAGTCCGGGAGCGCACAGAATCGGGAGTCCCGGACTTGTCCGGGCAAGATCACAGGGTGACCGCTCGGCCTCGACAAGTCGAGGAGTCCGGGAGCGCACAGAATCGGGAGTCCCGGACTTGTCCGGGCAAGATCACAGGGTGACCGCTCGGCCTCGACAAGTCGAGGAGTCCCGGAGTGCAAAGAATCGGGAGTCCCGGACTTGTCCGGGCACCCCGGTTGTTATTGCCCCACACGTCGCAGCTCCTCGATCTGGAACCAGCAAGTTTCCCACTCGTCGCACTGCCAGCGGCCGCGCAGCCAGAGGGGCTGCCACGGCGGCGGGTTTTCGGCGCCGCGCTCACCCCGGGCAAGGATGAAGGTTTCGGCGTCCCCCAGGAAACAGCCCGGCCCGCCGGGCCAGCCCGGCAGCCGCACGCCAGCCACGGCCACCGGCCGGCCGCCCGTCTCGGGCAGGCGAGCCAGGGGCAGGTATTCCGGCAGGCGCGCGGCGACGACCTCCAGGGGGTGGACGCTGAGGGGGTGGCCCAGGAGGCGCTGCTCCCAGGCCAGGCGCTGGACGGGCGTCTCGGCCGGGACGGGGGGTCGGGCAAAGCCGAAGGTCATTTGCAGCGCGCTCCCGGCGCGCTGGATCTCGGCCGCCTCTTCCAGGAGGGCAGCTCGGCTGGGGGATTCACCGCTTTCCAGGTCGGCGGCGGGCAGGTCGTCGAGGGCGCCGCACTGCACCAGGTGCTGGACCTCCCTGGGCTGGAGCGACAGGCGGGCCAGCAGGTCGCGCAGGCTGGCAAAGGGCCGCTCTCGTCTCCCGGCGACGATGGCCCGCACCGACTCGCGGCGCAGGTCGCGGACCTGGCCCAGACCCATCCACAGCACCGGCCGGTCGCCCTCGATCTCCAGGCGAAAGCGGCTGCCGCTGTGGTTGACGTGGGGCGGGCGGACGGCGATGCCCAGGCGCCGGGCCTCGGCCATGTAGATGGCCGGGTGGTGAAAGCCGCCCCACTCGGCCAGGCGGGCGCAGAAAAAGGCCGCGGGCCAGTGGGCCTTGAGATAGGCCGAGCGGTAGCTGACCAGGGCGTAGGAGGTGGCATGGCCCTGGTTGAATCCATAGCCGGCAAAGGCGAGGACCTGCTGCCAGAGCGTTTCGGCCTGCTGCCGGCTCATGCCGGGCCCCTCGGGCGGCGGGCACCGGCAGCCGGCCACGAACTGGGCCTCCAGGGCGGCCATCTCGCCGTGACCAAAGTGGCCCATGCCGTGCCGCAGGCGGTCGGCCTGGGCCCAGCTCAGGCCCGCCACCTCTCGGGCCACGCGCAGTACCTGTTCCTGGAAGAGGAGCACGCCCATGGTGTTGGCCAGGATCGGCTCCAGGGCGGGGTGCAGGTAGCTGACCGCCTCCTGGCCGCGGTAGCGCCGCACAAAGGCAGCGGCCATGCCTCCCATGGCCGGGCCCGGCTTGAAAAAGGCGTTGGCCACCGCCAGGTCGCGCACGGTCCGCGCCCGGAGCTGGCGCAGCGTGCGGCGGGCCCCCACCGACTCGCACTGGAACACGCCGATGGTCTCGGCCCGCGACAGCAGCGCCGCCGTCGCGGGGTCGTCTTCGGGGATGGAGGCCAGTTGAAAGGTGGGGTCTCCATGGCGCCGCACCAGGCGCTCAGCGTCGGCCAGGACTGTGAGGGCGCGGATGCCCAGCAGGTCGAGCTTGGGCAGGCCCACCGCCTCCACGTCCAGGTGGTCATACTGGGTGATGTAAAAGCCCTTGGGCGCCCACTGCAGGGGCAGCAGGTCGGTCAGGGGGCCGGGGGTGATGACCAGCCCGCCAGGATGGACGCTGAGGTGGTGCGGCTGGCCCACCAACTCGTAGGCCATGGTCACCACCTGGCGGTGGCGGGCGTCGGGCAACTCGGCCAGCACATCCTCGACGGTACGCCGGTCGCGCCGGCGGGGATCGGGGTGCCAGTGGCGGGGCAGCATGGAGACCAGGCGAGAGGCCTGGGCCTCGTCCAAACCGTAGGCCTTGGCCACCTCGCGCACGGCACCGCGGGGCTGGAGCGTGCTGATGGTCGAGACCAACGCCACGCGGTCGGCGCCGTAGGTGCGCCGCACGTAATCCAGCACCTCGTCGCGCCTGCGGCTGCAAAAGTCCAGGTCGATGTCGGGCAGCCCGTGGGCGGTGCCCCCCGCCGCCTCGGCGCGGGCAGGGTTGAGAAAGCGCTCGAAGAGCAGGTCGTGGGCGACGGGATCGACGTTCGTGATGCCCGCGCAATAGGCCACCAGCGAGTTGGCCACGCTGCCCCTGGTGTTGAAGGGGATGCCCGCCTCGCGGGCAAAGCGGGTGATGTCGGCCACCACGAGAAAGAGGGGCGCGTAGCCGTGGCGGGCAATGGCCGCCAGCTCGCCGACCAGGCGCTCGCGGGCGCGTGGAGACGCGCCGGGGCCGTAACGCGCATCCAGCCCCTCCCCGGCCAGGAGGGCCAGGGCCTCGTCGGGGGACCGGCCCGGTGGCAGCTTCAGGTCGGGCCAGACGGGGTGGCCGTCGGGCAGGACCGGCTCGCAGAGGGCGACTACCTCCTCGACAGCCGCCAGGGCCTCGGGCAGGCGGGCAAAGCGGGCGGCGACCTCGACGGGGGGCAGCCAGTGGAGGTCGACAGCCGGGTCCCCCGCGGCAGGCAGGGCATGGGGCGGCACCTCCGCCAGGGGCACGTTGTGATCGATGGCCGCCAGCAGCCGCAGTCGGGACGCGTCGGCCGCCTCCAGGCAGTAGACCGGCTGCGCGGCCACGGGCCGCAGGCCATGGCGCAGTGCCAGGGCGGCCAGCTCCATGGCGACGGCCTCGTCGCCGGGCCCGTGGATCTCCAGGCTGAGGTAGGCGGCCCCGTCATAGATCTCGGCCAGCCGGGCGGCAACCGCGGCGGCCTGGTCCGCCTGGCCGGCGCGCCACAGGCGCTCTATCCAGCCCGCACGCCCGCCGCCCAGGCAGAGGACGCCCTGGCTGTGGGCCGCCAGGTCATCCCACGCCAGGCCGCGGGCTGCCAGGGTCTCGCGCTCGGGTTGGGCCTGGACCAAAGAGGACAGGCGGCAGAGGGAGCGGTAACCCTGCGGGCCCGTCGCCAGCAACACCAGGCGCCCGGGCCAGGACACCGGGCCAACGTGGGCCGCCGGCGGGGCGACGGTAACTGTCATGCCCAGGAGGGGCCGGATGCCGGCCGCCCGGCAGGCGCGGTCGAAGGACACCGCGCCGTAGAGGGCATTCGTGTCGGTCAGGGCGAGGGCCGGAAGCCCATCGGCGGCGGCGCGGGCCACCAGCTCCTCGGGCGAGGCTGTGCCCCCCAGGAGGCTCAAGTGCGAGTGGACGTGCAGGTGCGCGATGCCAGCCATTAGCGTGCCAGCCTGGCGACGATCTCGCCGAGCTGCTGCAGGGCGGGCTCGGCCTCGGGGGACCAGAAGGCGGCGTTGAGCCGGATAAAGTTGCGGTACTGCTCGGTGGCGGAAAAGATGTTGCCGGGCGCCAGGGTGACGCCGATGCGTAGGGCCAGGCGATACAGCTCCAGCGAGTCCACCGCTTCGGGCAACTGCACCCACAGCACGTGGCCGCCATCGGGCCGTGTGACGCGCACGCCGGCCGGGAAATGGCGCTCGATGGCCCGCGACATCTCGGCCATGCGCTGGGCATAGGCGCGGCGTATGCGTCGCAAGTGATGGTCGTAACTGCCACTGCCCAGGAACCGGGCGATGGCAAGCTGGGGCAGCGTGGGCGTGGCCACGTTGGTGGTCAGCTTGTACCACTCCACATCGGCCTTGAAGCGCCCCGGAGCCGTCCAGCCAATGCGAAAGCCGGGCGCCAGGGTCTCCGAATAGGAAGAACAGAGGAGCACCAGCCCCTTGCGGTCGTAGCTCTTGGCCACCCCCGGCCGGTCGCCGGAAAAGTAAAGCTCGCCAAAGCTGTCGTTTTCGATGAGGGGGATTTCGCGACGGGCCAGCATCTCTACCAGCTCGCGTTGGTTGTCGTCCGGGATGCGGCTGCCCAGGGGGTTGTTAAAGTTCGAGATGACCATGCAGGCGCGCACGGGATTGTGGTCGAGAGCAAAGCGCAGGGCCTCCAGGCTGATGCCCGTGCGCGGATGGGTCGGGATCTCCAGGGCGCGCAAGCCCAGGGCCTCCAGGATCTGCAGGAAGCCAAAGTAGAGGGGCGACTCGATGGCCACCGTGTCGCCCGGGCGGCAGATGGCGCGCAGGCAGAGGTGCATGGCCTCGTCGGCCCCGGAGGTGACGACGACGTCGTTTGGGGCAAGGCTACAGCCGGCGCTCACAGCGCGCTGGGCGACCGCGGTGCGGAGGTCCTCGCAGCCCGGCGGGAAGGCGTACATGGCGTGCTCGAGCCGATTCTCGCGGGCGATGGAGGCCAGGATGCGGTTGATCTTGGCCGTGGCCAGCAGGTCGGGATGGGGGATGGCCGTGCCGAACTGGAGCAGGTTGGGCTTAAGGGTGTCGCGCAGGACCATAAGGACCAGCTCCTGGACGCTGACGTCACTGGGGTCGGGCTCGGGCGACGAGATTTCGGGCTCCAGGAGCGCCCCGGCGGGCCGGGCACAGACATAATAGCCGGACTGGGGCCGCGCCTCGATGAGGCCGCGATCCTCCAACAGGTAGTAAGCCTGCAAGACGGTGGAAATGCTGACCTCCTGCTGCTTGCTCAACTGGCGCACCGAAGGCAGGCGGTCGCCCGGGCGATAGGTCCCCTTCTCGATCATGGACGCCATGCGCTCGGCTAGCTCCTCATAGAGCCACTGCCTCTGGTCCCGCACTCCAAGCTCTGAAGCCATAGGCTACCTCCCGTGGATCATCGAACTGTATCCATTATACTCCAGAAAGAGAGACAGGACAAGTACAGTTGGGTTCTGAGAATACCGATACAGATCTCCTGATCGGTGTCTGTTATGGGTACAATCCACAATCTCTGCATCTGTACTTTTCGCCGCCCATGCCGTACAATGGAGACAGATCAACAGTCTGAGGAGGTGTACAATGGCTATCCGGTTCGCCCACGCGAACGAATCTCACCAATCCCGGGCCGCAGCTGCGCCCGTGACCGATATGCAGCTTGAGCGTAAGGACCTCTGCCGGCTAGAGGGCAGGAAGCACGGTCCGGCCGTCACCTGCCTGGAGGGTGCCGTCTGGATCACGCAGGCCGGAGATCCGCGAGATCACATCCTGATCGCCGGCGAGAAGTTTGCCGTCAACCGGAGGGGGGCCGTCCTGGTTGAGGCCGTGCGAGACGCCCGGGTGCGCGTCACAAGCTGACGCCGAGCGGAAACAAGGTCGATACCACCATTCACGAGAATCGCGCGATTAACGGCTGAGCAAGTGCCTGGCACGGGTTGTGCCGGGCACTTTTTGCGTCGTGGTGCAGCATTCGGGACCGGCGGCTCAGGCCGTGCTGGACCGGATGTCGGTGCGGGCCTCCACGCGGGCCAGGAGCCCCGCCAGCACGTCAACCCCAGGCGCGAGGCGGAGGTGCATGGCACCCGTGGGGCAGGCGGCGACGCACCGGCCGCAGCCCTTGCAGTCGCCGTTCACCTGTGCTCGCCCATCCTCCAGGAAGATGGCACCCACAGGACAGACCTCCAGGCAGGTGCCGCACGCCAGGCACTCCGGCCCGGCCTCCACGTTCAGGCCGGGCAAGCGCTCCACGGTCTCCCAGAAGGCTGCCGGTCCCTCCCGCAGCCCCTGGCGCACCGTACAGCAGCAGTCACAGCAGAAGCAGATGGCCAACATGCGATGGTAAGGTATGCCCAGGATCCAGGCATCAAAGGAGGCGTGGACCACCATAGGCACCAGGCCGGCCTCCAGGCCACGCTGCACGTGGGCCAGGGTCTCGGATATGCTCGCCGGGCGCCCCATCTCGGGATTGATGCGGGTGGCGGCATCGCCCAGGAATAGGCAGCCGATGTCGGCGGGATAGTTCCGGCAGCCCTCCGCGCTCCGGCACAGGCAGGCATCGACGATAAAGCGGGCACTGGCCAGCTCTACCAGGGGCGCCAGGAGCGGGAAGGGCAGGGCCACGCTCTCGGTGCCGCCCACGGTCTCGTGGACAGGGATGATGATGGCCTGGTTGGCCGCCGGCTGGTAGAACGGCCGCATCACCAGGCTGAGGAAAGGCAGCCGCGCCAGGCGGTGCATGATCCGGCCCAGGGGCCAGAGCCGCAGCAACAGAGCGACGGTGCGCTTGGAGCGGCTCATGGAAGGGGCTGTGAACAATCCCTGGGGGCGAGGGTGCCTACCCCTCCCCGCCGTCGTTGTCGGGCAGCAGGTTGGGCAGGGTGTCGGCCCACTGGTGCACGGCCTCCCACACGCGCCGTGCAAAGTCGACCAACTGGTCCGCCGGGTCGTCGTCCCACTCCCGCTCGGGGTCGTCCCAGTGGCGGGGCAGGTCGATGCCCTGCCAGGCAGCCAGCTCGACGCCGGTCAGCAGGATCTGGCCGTCGGGCGCCCAGTGCAGGCGGGCAGCCGGCTCGCCGCGCCAGGCCAGCACCGGCGGCTGTTGTTCGTCCGCTTCGTCGCCGTCGTACAACAGGGATTCCATGCGCGACATCACGTCGTCCACCCAGCGGTGCCAGGCATCCAGGTCGGGCAGAGGCAAGGGCGAGCCCGCGGGCAGCGTGGCCCACAGGTTGACGTCCACGCGCAGCCAGGGCTGCTCCGTCTCTTCCGAGCGGTTCTCTTCGCCCAGGAGCTGTTCCAACAGGTCCTCCTCGACGGTGGCCGTGCGGGCGGATTGCAGCGCGTCCCACACCCAGGAAAGGCCCAGGCTGACGTAAAAGGGCCGGGGCTGCTCGCTGCTGGACAGCGAGGCGGTCACGTGGTAGCTGCGGCTCATGTGCCGCAGCTCTACGGTCTCGTTTGGCGGAAAAATGTAGGGCAGCATGCCCGACTCGTGCAGCGCATCGTGCCAGGCGGCACGGAAAAGCTCATAGTCCATTCATTCCCCCTCTACGGTAGGACTGCAGCGGTCGCGCAGCAGGACGACCACCTGGTCGACGGGTAGGGCATGGCGTACGTGCCCGTCGCGGCCGATGACGGTTTTGGCGGCAAAGAGCGAGTTGAGGACCGATTCCTCCACGCTCTCGGCCACAGCCGCAAAGAGTGCGTCCATGGCACGCCCCTCGTCGACGAGGAGGGTGTAGGGAGCGGAGAGGAAGGGCGGGTCGTGGGGCAGGCGGTGGGCCGTGCTGAAAGCGATGACGAAATCGCCGCTGCCGTGACCATAGACGCTGCCGCAGCGGGCCAGGCCGGCGGCGGCGCGCACACACAGTCGCCCGAGCTGGCGGCTGGTCAGAGGGGCAGTCGTGGCGAGGACAATCATGACCGATCCGCCGTCAACCTCCGGCTCCGGCGGGATGCCGG
>JAAYZQ010000179.1 GCA_012514775.1 Anaerolineaceae bacterium | reverse complement strand
GTCAGGCATAGCCTGTGGGCGCCGAGCCCTTTCAGCCGCTCCACCGACTGGCAAAAGCTGTCCGGGTCCCACGATGGCGGCATAAAGGGCGGCAGGGTACAGCCCGGGCCCAGCCTCAGGCCAAGGGCATCGCCGACAAACAGGTTCCCGTTCGTCTCGTCCAGGATGGCAATGTGCTCGGTGCAGTGTCCCGGCACCTCGCAGACCCGCAGGACGATGCCGCCCAGGTCGAGGCGGTCCCCTTCTCGGACAGGCGTCACCCCCGAAATGCCCTCGAACTCCCCGCTTCCCGGTGGCTGATTGTAGCCGGCGTCTTCCAGGAGGGGGAGCGCCTGCCAGGAAGCCAGTACCTCCATCCGCCGTCCCTGCCGTGCCGCGGCGCGGCGCAGGGCCGGCATCCCGTGGGCGTGGTCGTGGTGGGCGTGGGTCAGGATCACCAGGTCGGGGGGAAAGAGGTGCAGCCGTTCCAGTGCCCGGACGATGGGCCCGGGATACGCTGCGGCGTCGACGCGGGGGCCGGCGTCCACCAGGCAGCTCCTTTCGCTCCCCCGGACCAGGTAGACGGCCGCCGCGCCGGCCAACCCGTACAGGCCGGCGTCGATGAGCCAGGTATGGGCGTCGATCCTGGACGCTCTCGCGGTGACAGACATGCGGCGATTATAGCATCCCTGGCCTGACCGGACAAAGTCTGAAAGCGACATGGGCCTGCAGCGGCGGGTCCGCGCCGGCGACTCGATGGCCGGCACGGACCCGCGTTGGCTTGCAAAGGATTCGCCTTTAACGGCTATGGACCGGGGCCGGACCGGTCCTATGGGGAGACCGGTCCGGCCGTAGGGGGACGCTAGAACTGGCGCATCACCAGCGGCAGGTAGGCTTTGGGTGTCTTCAGGAGGTAGCGGACGCCGCTGTGGACGCCGTCGACGCGCAGCGGCTGGCCGGCGCTGTAGGGCAGCACGTCGATGTAGTGCTGGTCGCCCACCATCCTGGGCTCCGGCTCGGGCTGGGCTGCCCGGAGCGCGCCTGATTCGCGGCGTAGCCGCAGGAAGAATGGCTTGAGCTCGCCGGGCCCCAGCAGCACTTCTTCGCCGGGCGGCAGGGGATTGCCGGTCTCGGCGTTGACGACCTCCACGCCGACGCCGCTCAAACCCACGAGCACCACGTCAAAGAAAGAAGGAACCGGGTGCGGCATCGGGTTGTGCAGCACAAAGGGCGGCAGATCGACCTTGCCGGCCGGCAACCGGAAGATGTGCAGCGAGAAGGTGAACAGGTCGATGTTGCGCTGCGAGAAGACGTCGTGGTAGCCGTCCTGGTGGATCTGGACTCGCAGGCAGCGGTGCAGCGTGCCGGCAGCCGCGGGCGTCCACGGCACGCAGATGGTCAGCGTGCCTTCCGCGGGGATGACCGAGTCCTTGACCCCGCCGAAATCGGCAAAGGGCACGCCGGCGCCAAAGTCGGCGGCGGCAAAAGAGACGTCCACGACCTGGTCGACGGGGGTCGGGTTCATCAGCTTGACGCAGACCATGGCCGGTTGGCCGGGCTGCGGCGGATCGGGTGAGACCGTGATCTCGGTTTCAGCCCAGTGCGGCTGGTCGATGGGCGGCGCCAGCGGCGGCCGGTCGATCTTGCGCACGCCTCCGATGAGCTTCCCGTTGATGTAGGCCAGGAGGTCGATGTGGCAGCCGGCGCCCAGCAGGCCGGCGGGCGGGGTGACGGTCAGGATGGCGGTGCGCACGTCGGTGCTGTTGGGACCGACGCCCACCAGCAGCGCGGGCGATACCCAGGCGCTCCAGCCGGGGCAGGTGTTGTCCACCACCAGGTCGATGTCGGCCATGTCCGGCGTCGGGTTGGCCACAGCGATGGGCACCTCTTCGGGGACGTTGGGCTCCAGCAGCTCGGCCACGTCCAGGTTACGACGGCTGTAGGTGACATAGCCGTTGGGCATCGACAGCTTCACCGCCAGGCAGTGATGGCCCGGGGTGCCGGGCAGGAACTTCAGGCAGGCGACGACCGACGTGTGGGCGGGGATGACCATCGTTTGCGGGTTGGCCCCGCTGATGGGGTTGATGCGATCGAAGGCCAGCCCGATGCCCAAGCCCGACAACATGAACTCCAAAGTCACCTCCTGGTCCGCGTCGGTGTTGTTCTCCAGGAGGACGCACACCTCCGCGGGCTCGCCGGAGACGAGGGGGTAGGGGTTCACCCAGATCTCTTTTTCGGCGAATGGCCGCTCGCCCGGGTCGCCCAGGGGGATGAGCGGCTCGTCGATCTTGCGCACCCCGCCCAGGAGCTGTAGCAGGTTGCCACCGGGGCCGACGGCCCAGGCCTCAACGTCGACCGTGCAGCCGGACCCCAGGACGGTGCCCGCGGCCGGCGTCACCGCGACGCCCACAGCTTCTATGCCCCCTATGGGCAGGGAAAAGGCGGGAGGCTGTACGTCGACCGTCCACCCGGGGCGGTTGTTGCGCACGACCATCTGGACGTCGACGGGCCCGCCAGTCTGGTTGCCGACCGGCAGCTCAAAGGTTGCCGGCTGCCCGGGAACCAACACTTCGCTCACGTCCAGGTTGCGCTGGCTGCGCAGGGCCGGGAAGGCGCCGGCCTCGTCGTACACGGTGACCTGGATGCACTGGTGGCCGGGCGTAACGGGAATCCACTGGATGCACACCTGGACGGTGGCTCCCGGCGGGACCTCGACGAGGCGTGGGTTGCCGGGCGCGTCGATGGGCGCGAAGGGCAGGCCGATGCCGAAATTGGCCAGGGCAAACTCGACCTGGACCGTCTGGGTTTGAGAGCTGGCGTTGGTGACCTCGGTGCACAGCCTGGTGGGCTGGCCGGTGACGATGGGGTAGGGATCGACGGTGATCTCGCTCTCGGCGTAGGGCGGATTGTCCGTGGGGAACTCGATGGGGCGGCAGATGAGCTGCAGCCCGCTGATCAGGCTCTGGGCGTGGATCGGGGGAGCCGCGGCTCCCAGGCTGGCCGTGTTCTCGATGACCGCGCCTCGCCGGCAAGCATCGTGGTCGACGAGGGCCTGGAAGTGTACCGAGCCCAGGGAGCCGGCGGGCAGGTCGCCCAGCTTCCAGGTGAGAACTCCCCCGGAGAAGGTGGCCGGCGGGTTGGCGCTGCCGGGCAGGTAGGTGAGGCCGGGCGGCAGGGCATCGCGGATGGTCACGTCGACATAATCGTCGGGGCCGGGCAGGATGTAATCGAGGCGATAGTTGACGACGTCGCCGGGGTTGGCGCTATCGGGAAAGACGCTCTTGGCAAGGAGATCGCCGGCGCACTTGGTGTCGACCAGTTGCAGCTCGACCAGATCCTGAAAGTCCGTGGCGAAACCGGCCGGCATCTCGTCGAGGAAGGCCGGGTCTACCGAGTACGCGCGGACGCCCAGGCGCACCAGGGCCCCCTGGGTCGTGTCGATCTCGGACAGGGGGATGGACATCTCCCAGACGCGATGTGGGGCTGGCGATCCGAAGGAGGGCCCCCACCAGGTGCCCAGGGACCCGGCCGTCGGATTGATGCCCGTCCACGTGCCGGGGCCTACGTAGTAGGAGAGGCCGAGAACGTAGGGCAGGGTCGGATAGAGGCTATAGAGCACGTCCAGGTCGGGGTCGATGAGGCCATCGAGGTTCACGTCAAAGGCGAGCCAGAAATAGTCGCCAAAGACCGGTGCGGGAGCCAGCGGATCGTCGACGTCGTCGCCCACGACGTCGATGAGGACATACAGATAGTTGTCGTCGTTGAGGAAATAGACCTGGGCATGGGGCAGCGACAGGAAGGGCGCCGTGCCCCACTCTTCGACGGGCGCCAGCCCGTCGATGCCGGGTGGCGAGCACGACCAGCGGCTCTGGAGGAAAACCGCTGGGGCGGCGGGGGACTCCGGGGCAGCCTGCCCCGGCAGGGGGGGAATGGTCGCTACCACTGTCAGCAGGACGAACACCACCAGCGCGCTGCGTGCGAACCGTTTGAAACTGCTCATGGGAACCTCCTACGGAGCTTGGCCGGCATTCAAACCGGAATGGTGGCCAACGACGCAAGCTTCAGGCGAAGGTAGATCTCCTGCGGTGCACTCCCTCCTTTCCTCCTCGTCATACGCGAGGCGCCGGGGCACGTTACCGGCAGCCCGAACCAAAGGACAAAAGAAAGTGGGTTGCGCGATGAGGCACTTCGTGCGGCACAACGACGGGCCAGCAGCTTGTATTATAGCACACGGCGCGGGCCAGCGCAAGATGATTTTGCGCCCCACGCGGCCGTTGACAAACGGCCGGGCCTGTGGTATACTGGGGTTGCTTATGAGAGAGAGAACGCTTGCCCCGCAACGAGCGGTGCGCAGCCAATCAATTGACAGACGCCCGAGCCCAAATATGCCGTGGCGTCTGTTTGTTTTCCCCGGCAATTTTCCCGTGCCCTCTTGGGCCGAACACAATCTGAACGAGGAGGTGGACATGGATTCGGGTATGATCGGCAAGATCGAGAAGTCCAAGCGATATGCCGAGGAGCCGGAGCGCATCCGGTTCGAACAGTTCCACGTTTCTTTTCAGGGGTCCCACACCAGCCACTCTGTTAGCTACAACGACGGTGCCTGGCACTGCACCTGCCACTTTTTTGCCACCCGGGGGGTGTGCAGCCATACCATGGCCATGGAACGTGTTCTGGGAGTGATGTTGCCTATGGACACCGCCGCGGCCGCCGAGCCCCTTTCGGCTCCGGCAGTGGCCTGAGACCTTCCGTCCGCGGGGCGGGGAGTGAGCAAGCGCTCATTCCCCGCCTTTCTATTTCATTCGACAATCTCGCCCCAAAGCCCGCCCGCCGTGGGGCGCGCCAGGCGCACCAGCCCGAAGGTGTTGCGCAGATCCCCGGCGTGAACGGCCTTGACCCGCAGATAGTTGTCGGTCAGGCCGCTCCACACGGGGCCGTCGTCGCCCGGGCGGGCCGACTCCCACAGGACGCGCGTCGTCTGCCCCAGGAACTGGCGGGCAAAGGCCTGCCCGGCGGCAGCGCCTGCCTGGCGCATGAGCGCCGCCCGCTCGGCCTTAACCGCCGGTGGCACCTGGCCCGGCATGTCCGCGGCCGGCGTGCCGGGCCGGGGCGAGTAGGGAAAGACGTGCAACCGGGCCAGGCCCATGGCCCGCACGAAGGACAGGCTCTCCTCGAACTCGGCCTCGGTCTCGCCCGGGAAGCCGACGATGACGTCGCTGGTCACGGCCAGGCCGGGGATGGCCCCCCGGGCCGCCTCGACCAGGGCGGCAAAGCCTGCCGGATCGTAGCGCCGGCCCATGCGCCGCAGGGTGGACGCGGCACCGCTCTGCAGCGGCAGGTGCAGGTGGCGGCACAGGCGGGCATCCTGCCACAGCGCCAGCGCCCCGCCAGGCAGGTCCCATGGCTCCACGGACGACAGCCGCAGCCGGGGCACGGGCGTCTCGGCCAGGATACGCGCCACGAGGCCCCACAGGTCCAGCTCCAGCGGGCCGCCGGCCCGGTCGCGGCCGTAGGCCCCCACGTGCACCCCTGTGAGGACGATCTCCCGGTAGCCGGCCGCCAGGCGTGCCCGCACCTCGTCCAGGATCTCGCCGGCGGGGCGGCTGCGCTGCTCGCCGCGGGCCACGTGGATGATGCAGTAGGTGCAGGCATTATCGCAGCCATCCTGGATCTTGACCAGGGCCCGGGTTCTGGGCCGAAAGGCGGGCGTCGCGGCGTTCGCGGGCGGGAGAGGGGCGGGGAGATGGTCCAGGAGGTGGTCCTTGGCCCGGTTGCCGGCCACCATCTCCACGCCGGGCAGGTCCTGCAGGTCGGCGGGCGACAGCTCGGCGTAGCAGCCGGTGACCACCAGCCGCGCCGCCGGGTTTTCGTGGTGCAGCCGGCGCACGGCCTGGCGCGACTTCTGGGCGGCGACCTGGGTCACGGCGCAGGTGTTGAGGACGCACACGTCGGCCCCGGCGGGCGAGGCCGCCAGCTCGTGGCCGGCCGCCCGCAGGCGGGCGGCCAGGGAGTCCATCTCGCTCTGGTTGAGCTTGCAGCCCAGGCTGCTGACGTGAATGCGCACGCTCGATCTCTCTCTTCTATCCCCTCTGGCCCTTCTGGGCGTGCATTCTACCACATCGGCCGCCCCCTGTAAAGCATTCCGCCGGAATTGGCCTCCGGCCTGAGGAGATGGTATAATGGCCGCATTCCGAGCCGAGGGCACTGCCTGAAACATGACAGAACCTGCGTGGCAGCGGTATCTGACCGACTATAACGAGGGCCTGGGCCTGGTCTACGAGCGCCTGGTCCTCAATGACTTTCTCCTGGCCCTGCGCCGGCAATATGCCATTGAAACGGTGCTGGAGGCGCCTCTTTTCGGCATGGCGGGCGTTTCGGGCATCAACAGCGTGGCCCTGGCGCGGGCCGGTGCCCGGGTGACCCTC
>JAAYZQ010000019.1 GCA_012514775.1 Anaerolineaceae bacterium | reverse complement strand
GGCCGAGGACCAGTCGCCCTCCTCGGCGTGCATCTCGCCGGGGGCGACGCCGGCCGCCAGGAGGGCGTCGTGCCAGCCGGCCTGGCGCTGGCGAGCCTCCCACCAGTCGAGGGGGCCGGAGATGTGGCCGACGTGGCGGTAGCCCTGCTGGAGGAGGTGTTCGGTGGCCATGCGGCCGCCGGCATAGTTGTCGATGGCGACGATGGTGACGCCGGGCCGGGCCTGCATGGTCAGAAAGATGGTGGGCACCGGCAGCCCGCCCAGTTGCTCGTCGAGCCAGGCCCGGTTGTCGCCCACCTCGGCCACGGCCCAGATGACGCCGTCGATCTGCTGGGCGATGAGCGACCGGAACAGGGGCTGCAGGTCGTTGGTGTCGAAACGGGGCAGTTCCTTGAGCAGCAGGGCGTAGCCCATGCGCTCCGCCTGCTCGGCGATGCCGTTGAGGGTGCGCGACGGGCCGGCATAGTCGAGGCCGGCCGTCACCACCCCCAGGGTGTACGTGCGCTGGTTCGACAGGCTGCGGGCGATGGCGCTGGGCTGGTACTCCAGCTCCTCGATGATCCGCCACACGCGCTGGCGGGTCTCCTCGGCCACGTCGGGCCGGTCGTTCAGCACGCGGGATACGGTCTGGTGTGAAACCCCTGCGGCGGCGGCAATGTCGCGGATGGTCGTCTTCTTGCCCATGGTGCACCCCTGTCCTTCTCGGTGGCTCGCGTCCGATTATACTCCAGGGGGCGGCTTTGCGCAATCTGGCGCGGGCCCCTCTCCTCGCCGGCCTGGCTGCCCGCTGGCCGGGCGTGCCTGGGCGGGCCGGTCGTTCGGGGCGGATGGGGGCCGGAAGTGCGGTTTGCATCCGTCGGCAGCGCTGGGGGGGTCGCCAACGAATGGGAAACGAATAAGCGAATGGTTGGTCTCAGGGCGGGAAGGCCCGCGCGCCTTGGGTGGGAGCGCCCGCCCGTGCGGGAACGAGGCTCAGGGCGTGCTCGCCAGGCCTGGCGGGCGATCAGGGTCCATCGGACTCCATGGCGGCCTTGACACTCCTGAGGTTCCGCCGCACCGTCTCGATGTTTGAGTGCCCAGCGGGCAGATACTGCTGAAAGATGGCCAGCGCCCGCTCGTACGCCGCCCGCGCCCCGGCCAGGTCCCCCAGGTCGTGCAGCACGCTGCCCAGGTTGTTGACCAACGTTGCTACATTTGGGTGTACTCGCCCCAGATGCTTCTCAAAGATGGCCAGCGCCCGCTCGTAGGCCGCCCGCGCCCCGGCCAGGTCCCCCAGATCCCGCAGCACGCTGCCCAGGTTGTTGACGCGGATGGCCACGTTCGGATGGTCCGGCCCGAAGGCCTCCTCGTCGATGGCCAGCGCCCGCTCGAGGGCCGCCCGCGCCCCGGCCAGGTCCCCCAGGTCCTGCAGCACGCTGCCCAGGTTGTTGACGCGGATGGCCACCTGGGGATGCTCCGGCCCGTAGGCCTGCTCGTCGATGGCCAGCGCCCGCTCGAAGGCCGCCCGCGCCCCGGCCAGGTCCCCCAGGTCCCGCAGCACGCTGCCCAGGTTGTTGACGCCGCGGGCCACCTTCGGATGGTCCGGCCCGAAGGCCTGCTCGTCGATGGCCAATGCCCGCTCCAACGCCGCCCGCGCCCCGGCCAGGTCGGCGATATGCCACAGGTGAAAGCCCAGGTTGTTCCACAGCGCCGCAGCCGCTTCCGCCCCTGCC
>JAAYZQ010000018.1 GCA_012514775.1 Anaerolineaceae bacterium | reverse complement strand
GAGACATCGCACGTTCACAAGGGTCAGTGTCCCGAGCGGCAAAGGGGGCGGACTGTAAATCCGCTGGCAGAAGCCTTCGTAGGTTCGAGTCCTACCTGGCCCACTCGACAAGCGCATAGCTTGTGATATCCCGCCTACGTAGCTCAGTCGGCAGAGCACTCCCTTGGTAAGGGCGAGGTCATGGGTTCAAATCCCATCGTGGGCTTGTCTGGGGAAGCAAGGCCCAAGTCAGGCGAATTACCAGCGTCATCAGGAGGTTGCAGATGGGGAAGCAAAAGTTCGAGCGAACCAAGCCACACGTGAACGTGGGGACGATTGGCCACATTGACCATGGCAAGACGACCCTGACGGCTGCCATTACCAAGGTGCTGTCGATGCGGGGGCAGGCCAATTTTCGTTCCTTTGATAGTATTGACAACGCGCCGGAAGAAAAGTCCCGGGGCATTACCATTGCCATTTCTCACGTGGAGTACGAGACCGACAATCGGCACTATGCCCACGTGGACTGCCCGGGGCACGTGGACTATATCAAGAACATGATCACCGGCGCGGCGCAGATGGACGGCGCCATTCTGGTGGTGGCTGCGCCCGATGGCCCCATGCCCCAGACGCGCGAGCACGTGTTGCTGGCCAGGCAGGTAGAAGTGCCGGCCATGGTCGTGTTTCTGAACAAGGTCGACATGATGGACGACCCGGAGCTGTTGGAGCTGGTGGAGCTGGAGCTGCGGGAGCTGTTGACGAGCAACGGGTTTCCCGGGGACGACATTCCCATCGTCCAGGGGAGCGCCCGGGACGCGTTGGAGAGCACGAGCACGGACCCCCAGGCGCCGGAGTATGCGCCCATCTGGGAGCTGATGCGGGTGGTGGACGAGTACATTCCCACGCCGGAGCGCGAGGTGGACAAGCCGTTCCTGATGCCCATCGAGGTCGTGTTCAGCATCAAGGGCCGGGGGACGGTGGTCACGGGGCGCGTGGACCGGGGGCGGGTCAAGACCATGGAAGAGGTCGAGATCGTGGGCCTGCGGGAGACGCGCAAGACGGTGGTGACGGGCGTGGAGATGTTCCGCAAGATCCTGGACGAGGGGATAGCGGGCGACAACGTGGGCTGCTTGCTGCGGGGCATCAACCGCGAGGACGTGGAGCGGGGGATGGTGCTGGCCAAGCCGGGGAGCATCAAGCCGCACACGGTGTTTGAGGGCGAGGTCTATGTTCTGCGCCGGGACGAGGGTGGGCGGCACACGCCGTTCTTCTCGGGATACCGGCCGCAGTTCTACGTGGGGACGTTGGACGTGACGGGCTCGGTGGAGTTGCCCGAGGGCGTGGAGATGGTGATGCCGGGTGACTATGTGACCATCAAGGTACAGCTCATCGTGCCGGTGGCCATCGAGGCGGGCTCGCGCTTTGCCATCCGCGAAGGCGGGCGCACCGTCGGCTCTGGCGTCATCTCCAAGGTCCTGGAGTAGTGAGATAATCAAATGGCCAAAAAGGCAATTCGCATCGTGATGACCCTGGCCTGCACGCAGTGCCAGGAGAGGAATTATACGACGGCCAAGAACCGGCGCAACGATCCGAACCGCATGGAACTGAAAAAGTACTGCCCGAGGTGCCGGACGCACACGCTGCACCGGGAGACGAAATAACAATACCGGCATTCAAACGTCCAGCCCCCACTGTGGCCGCTTCGTCCCAGGCCGGGGGGCTGGACCAGATGCCGGGGTGTTACACAGGCCAGTAGCTCAATTGGCAGAGCAACGGTCTCCAAAACCGTAGGTTGCGGGTTCGATTCCTGCCTGGCCTGCCTGATGGGAGGACACCGTCTCATAAGAAGGTGATGGGGCGGTGTCTTCCAGTGTAAGAAGCAGATAGAAGGAGCGGACGATTGGTGACGAAACCAGTACCGGAAAAGAGGACTGTTTCCGAAAACAGGCTGCAAAACAACCGCATCGTGGAGTATTTGCGCGAGACCTGGTTCGAGCTGAGGAAGGTTTCCTGGCCGACCAGGTCTGAGGCCGTCAACCTGACCATCATCGTCGCCGCGGTCACCACCTTCCTGGCATTGGTCCTGGGCCTTCTCGACTATATATTCCAGACGGCCTTTGCCCTGCTGTTGAGAGGCTAACGGAGAGGTATGGAAGAGGAACGATTCGAGCTTACAGAAGAAGAGACCATCGAAGCCGAGGCCCCTGAGGAAGAGGGCACCGGCGAGGAAACGCTGGCGCCGGAGGATCGCGCCCGGCGGCTCTTTGCCTCGTACCTCGAATCTCCCACAGAAGAACCGGAAGCCAAGGAGCAGGAGGAAGAGCTGCCCGAGCTCGTCGAGGAAGGCGAGCTGGTTCTGCTGACCGGCGACAAGGACCTGGACCAGGCCGAGGGGGGCGACGAAGAAGAGATCTCGCCCCAGGGCCGCCATTGGTACGTCGTCCACAGCTACTCTGGCTACGAAAACAAGGTCAAGAAGAACCTGGAGCACCGCATCGAGTCGCTGGGGATGCAAGACAAGATCTTTCAGGTGGTCGTGCCCACCGAAGAAGAGATCGAGCTGAAAGACGGCCAGCGGCGGACGGTGGAGCGGCGCATCTTCCCGGGCTATATTCTCGTCGATATGGCCATGGACGAGGATTCGTGGTTCGTCGTGCGCAACACCCCGGGCGTCACGGGCTTTGTCGGTTCGGTCCGCAGGCCCACCCCCCTGCGGGAGCGCGACGTCGACAAGATCTTGAAGCTCATGCGCGCCGAGACGCCGCGGGTCAAGGTTTCATTCCGGCCCGGCCAGAAGGTTCGCATTGCCGACGGGCCATTCGAGGATTTTGTGGGTTCAGTAGACGAGATCTATCCGGACAAGGGCAAGGTGCGTATCCTGGTTTCCTTCTTTGGCCGTGAGACTCCCGTCGAACTCGACTTTTTGCAAGTGGAAAAGCTCTAGGAGGAATCATGGCGAAAAAAGTCAAAGCCATCGTCAAGCTGGCAATCTCGGCGGGCAAGGCGACACCCGCGCCGCCCGTCGGTCCCGCCCTGGGCCAGCATGGCATCAACATCATGGCTTTTTGCAAGGAATACAACGCCCGCACCGCGCACCTGACCGGCAGCATCATCCCGGCCGAGATCACGGTCTTTCAGGACAACTCGTTCCGTTTTAACCTGAAGACCCCGCCGGCGACGGACCTTCTCAAGAAGGCCGCCGGCGTCGGCAAAGGCGCCTCGGACGTGGCGTCCGGGCAGGCAGGCACGGTGACCCGCCAGCAGGTGCGCCAGATCGCCGAGCAAAAGATGAAGGACCTGAACGCCTACGACGTGGAAAGTGCCATGCAGATGATCGAGGGCACGGCCCGCAGCATGGGCATCAAGGTGGTCGACTAGCTCTGGTCCATTCCTCCCCGCGGGGAGGACCGGGCAGCAGAGGTCAAAACGTGGGAGGGGGAACATCCCCTTTAGAACCACAGAGGAGAGAACAATGCCAAAGCGTGGAAAAAAGTACGAGGAAGCGGCCAAGCTCGTAGAGCCCGGCACGGTCTATGACCCGGCCGAGGCCCTGGCGCTGGCCAAGCAAACCGATTTTACCAAGTTCGACGCCACCGTCGAGCTGCACCTGCGCACGGGCCTGGACCCCAGGCACGCCGACCAGCAGGTGCGCGGTGTGGTGCTCCTGCCCAAGGGAACCGGCAAGCAGGTCCGCATCCTGGTCTTTGCCGAGGGCGAAGGCGAGAGGCTGGCCCGCGAGGCCGGCGCCGACTTTGTGGGGAGCGACGATCTCGTCGAGAAGGTCAACCAGGGATGGTTAGAGTTCGACGTGGCCATCGCCACCCCGCCCATGATGCGCAAGGTCGGCCGCCTGGGCCGTGTCCTGGGCCCCAGGGGCCTCATGCCCAGCCCCAAGGCAGGGACCATCGTCGCCGAAGAGGATCTGCCCAGGGTGATCCAGGAGACCCGCCAGGGTCGCGTGGAGTACCGGGTGGACAAGACGGCAAACATTCATGTGCCCATCGGCAAGACCAGCTTTTCTCCCGAAGATCTGACGGAGAACATGACCGCGGTGATGGAAGCCATCGTCAAGGCACGGCCGGCGGTGCTGAAGGGCACGTACATTCGCAAGGTAACCGTGTGCAGCAGCATGGGCCCGGGCATCCGCGTAGACCCGGCCGCGGCTACTGCCATGAAGACGGTGTAACCCGAGCAGATTGCTCGTTGACAATTCAATAGCGCCCGAGACAGCAGGTGCGCTTCTGCGCTTAAACTGCAAGGCCTGCCGAGGCACGAGGATAAAATTCGACCCCGAGAAACAGGGTCCGAAGCCTTTGCGTCGGCAGCGCAAAGGCTTTTTTGTTCGTCTCTCGAGGCGCAGCCAAGACGAAGGAGGTGAGCAAGATTGGCAATTAGCAGAGAAAAGAAAGAATCGATGGTGGCCGACTATGTGGACAAGATGTCCCGCAGTCCCATCATGATCTTGGCGGACTATCGAGGCCTGAGTGTGTCGGGCATCACTGAACTCCGCCAGAGACTGCGAGAACAGAACGGCGTCTTTCACGTCGTCAAGAACTCGCTCTTTGCTCTCGCGCTCCAGCAAAGCGGCATCGAAGTGCCCCCCGACCGCCTGGACGGGCCCATCGCCGTTGGCTTTATCTATGGCGATTCGTCGCCGGTGGCCAAGACGCTGCTGGACTTTGCCCGGGAGACGCAGATCCTGGAAGTGCGCGGGGCCATCCTGAGCGGCCAGTTCGTGGGCGCCGAACAGGTTCGCGCCCTGGCCGACCTCCAGCCGCGGGAGGTGTTGCTGGCCCAGTTGCTGGGCACGGTCCAGGGGCCCATGAGCACCCTGGTGAGCACCATCACCGCCCCCATGCGCGAGCTGGCCCAGGTGTTGAGGGCCCGGTCCGAGCAGGGGCAGGAAGCGGCGGCATAGCTGCTGCCCACACAGACAAACAAACCGAGGAGGATAATCTCTCATGTCTGACAAGCTGCAAAAATTGGTCGAGTCCCTCGACGAGCTCACGCTCATCGAGGCCGCGGAGCTTTCCAAGATGCTCCAGGAAAAGTGGGGCGTCTCTGCGGCTGCCCCGGTCGCCATGGCTGGCATGCCCATGGCCGCTGCCGGCCCTGCCGAAGCGGCGGAGGAAGAAGAGGAAAAGACCGAGTTCGACGTGACCCTCAAGGACGTCGGTCCCAAGAAGATCCAGGTCATCAAGACCGTGCGGACCTTCCGCCCCGACCTGGGCCTCAAGGAAGCCAAGGAGCTCGTCGACAGCGCCCCCGTCAAGGTGCTGGAAGGCGTTCCGAAGGACCAGGCCGAGTCGGCAGCCAACGCTCTCAAGGAGCAGGACGCCGTCGTCGAGGTCGCCTGATCCTTTTCGCAACCTGCGAGAGCTGGAGCCATCCCTACGGGGATGGCTCTTTTCTCTTTGGCTCCATGCTCAACCCCGGCAAACCGCCCGGCCCCCGACAAGTCGGGGAGTCCGGGATGCGGACGGCTCTGGAGCCCCCGACTTGTCGGGGCAGGCGCGCAGAGACGACGGCCTGGCCCCCGACAAGTCGGGGAGTCCGGGATGCGGACGGCTCTGGAGCCCCCGACTTGTCGGGGCAGGCGCGCAG
>JAAYZQ010000178.1 GCA_012514775.1 Anaerolineaceae bacterium | reverse complement strand
TCGGATTCCGCGCCACCCGATGTTGATGGCCCGCTTTGGCCTTGCGGCGCTGCTGCCGGCCGCTACGCTGGCCCGGGTGGCCTATCGCGGCGATCGAGCGCGCGCCGTCCTTGCCGGGATGGCGTCACATGCCATGCTGCCGCTGTCGACGCCGGTGACGGCGGCCTTCGGGCTGGTCCTTGGCCTGGTAGCCCACGCCGTCGGCTGGCCCATGGCTCGCGGCGGCTCGCAGCGCATTGCGGATGCACTCGGCGCCCACCTGCGATCGTTGCGGGGCGAGATCATCACCGACCATCCCGTGCGCTCAAGGGCGGACCTGCCGGACGCACGTGCCATCCTGTTTGATACCTCGCCACGCCAGCTCGTGCAGGTAGTGGGAAACGAGCTCCCAGGGGGCTACCGGCAGGCCCTGTCCCGCTTTCGTTACGGCCCCGGTGTCTTCAAAGCCGATTATGCGTTGGACGCCCCTATTCCATGGCGGGCAGAGGAGTGCCTGCGGGCGGGAACGGTGCACTTGGGCGGCACACTGGAAGAGCTCGCAGCCGCTGAAGCGGCCGTTTGGCGAGGCGAGCATCCGGAGCGGCCGTTCGTCCTGGTTGCCCAGCAGAGCCTCTTCGATCCGGCACGGGCGCCCCAGGGCAGGCACACGGTGTGGGCCTATTGTCATGTTCCTCATGGCTCCACGGAGGACGTGACAGGCCGCCTGGAGGCCCAAATAGAGCGCTTTGCGCCGGGGTTCCGGGACCGCATCCTGGCGCGTCACACTTGTACCGCCGCCGACATGGAGGCCTACAACCCCAACTACATCGGCGGCGACATCAACGCCGGCGTTCAGGACCTGCGCCAGCTCTTTACCCGGCCCGTAGCGCGCCTGAATCCTTATACGACGCCGGTCCAGGGCTTGTACCTATGCTCGTCGTCCACGCCGCCGGGGGGAGGTGTGCACGGCCTGTGCGGGTACTATGCCGCACGGACCGCCCTCCGGCGCTTGCGCTGAGTTCTGACCGGGATAGCCTTTACGCCAGCCGACGAGATCTCCCTCATCAAAGTGGCACTGCACGGCGTCGCGGATGGCTGCCTTCAATTCGTCCCATGTGTCAGCTTCGGTGAAGATGGAGTGGCCCAAGGCACGAGCGACATATCCACGTTCGTCCGCGTCTTTGGCCAGGAACAGCACTTCTTTCGCCAGGACTTCGCACTCTTCAAGACTGCAAACCGGCCCTCGGTAACTGGGCCGGCTTGTCTCGCGCCTGTTGTGGTCTTTTCTCCTGTCAGATCTGCCAGGTTCTCATCTGGCATCCAGACCAGAGGTGCCCCCAAGGGAATTCGAATCCCTGTCGCCGCCTTGAAAGGGCGGTGTCCTAGGCCACTAGACGATGGGGGCCTACCATCCCGGTGATTGTAGCAGAAATGCCCGGTCCGGTCAAATTGGCCGGGCCGGATCAACGGCCCGAATGCCCCACGAACGGCAAATAGATCCGCCAGTCCAGGGGGCCGATGGGCGTCAGGGCCAGGTCCTGGATGCCGATGGTATCCGTGGGCACCACGACGCCGCCCAGCAAGCCGGGCAGGTAGCCGGGCGGGCTGACCGTCGCCGTGTAGACGCCGGCCATGGCTTCCAGGGCATAAGCGCCCGTGCCGTCGCTGCTGACCGCGTAGGTGATCCCCAGGCTGTCCTCCAGGGTCACCGCCGCGCCGGGGATGGCCGCCTCTGTCGAGGCGTCGTACACGTGGCCCATCAGCCCCCCGCGGGGAAAACAGCCGGCGTGGGCCACCGTGGCAATGACCGCCCGCACGAACTCCGCATAGTAGGCCAGGTCCAGCGTCGACAGCCGGTCGGCCACGGTGTGATAGTAGGGGCTAAAGTCATCGTAGTCTTCGATGGCCAGGATGGCCGGGTAGTCCTGCTCCACGAACGCCCAGCTGTCCGATCTCGTGCGCAAACTGTCGTCGACCATGACCTTCGGCTCCAGGGCCAGCCCATACGCGTCGACCACACCGTCGAAAAGGTGGGCCAGATCCACCGTCTCGGGCAGCGTACTGTCGGCGTGGAGGTCGAGGACGGGCGCGGGAAACTCGGCCGAGTTGTAGGCGATCATGTCCAGGTTCACGACGCCCAGGATCTGGTCATCGCTGCTGCGCGCCGCGCGGCATAGGCCCTGCTGCCCAGCAGCCCCTTCTCCTCGCCGGTCCACAGGGCAAAGCGCAGGTCGCAGGTCCAGGTGTACTCGCTCAGGATGGCGGCCGCGGCCAGGACGGCGGCGGCGCCGCTGGCGTTGTCGTCGGCGCCCGGCGCCACCGGCCCTGCGGGCATGTCGTCCAGGTGGCCGCAGAGGATAAGGGCCTCTTCGGCCTCGCCGGCGCCCGGCAATTCGCCGATGACGTTGGGCGGCGTACCCGCTGCCCAGGTGTGATACTCGACCTCCAGCCCCAGGGACCCCAGGCGCTCGCCGGCATACTGCATCGCCTTGAGCAGCCCCTCGCTGCTCGCCGTGTGGCGGGTGCGGATGGTGTAGGGCTCGCCGCCGATGGTCGCCGGCCACTCGCCGCTCAGGTCGCCCACGGCCTGGGAAAGGGTGGCCGGGTCGACCTGGGCCAGCATCGCGGCGACGTGGGGATCGGTGGCAAGGGCCGGCTGCGCCCGGACCAGGGGCGCGCTGGCCGCCAGGACGAGGGCTAGCAGGACGGCCAGCGTCAGGACCGCGGCTTTGCTCACGCGCTTTTCGGCCCCCCTGGAGGATTCGCCTCCCGCCGGGTGCGGAACTGGGGAAGATAATCGGCGTACTCTTCCAGGTAGGCGTCCAGGATGGCCGCTGCGGTATCGATGTCGTCCAGGCAGGGGTCGACGAGGAGGGCCTGGAGGGCGGTTTGCCGGTCGCCCAGGGCGGCGGCGCCCACCGCCAGGCTGGCGACGGCGATCTCGCGGCGGCACAGCTCGGCCACGAACTCGGGCAGGGGCCCGACGTTGAGCCCGCGGATCCCCCAGCCACTCACCAGGGCCGGGATCTCGACGATGGCCCCGTCGGGCAGGTTGCTGATGTGCCCTTCGTTAGGGATGTTGACCGCCTCGCGATAGACCGTGCCCCCGCCCCGCAGGCCCGCCAGCAGCTCGATGGCGCCTTCGCTCTCGGCCTCCCTCAGGGCGTCCACCGGGGCGTCGCCGTGGGCCATGGCCTCGATGGCCTGCCATTGCCGCTCGCGATCCTGCTCCGCCCGCCGCCAATCGTAGAGAAAGAGGTTGTACTTTTCCCAGGGACGGGTCTGGGGGTCGTGGCACCAGGGCAGGTATTCGGCCAGGTGGCTGTCGCCCGGCACGGGGCACAGGCGGGTGGCCTGGAAGACGGAGCGGGTCAGGGGCTCAAAGTCGGAGGGCAGCGCCATGAACGCCTCGCGGAAGGCGGGGTACAGGTCCTCCCCCGTCTGCCGGTCGCGCAGGTCGAGGATCCAGGTAAAGTGGTTCAGCCCGGCCGCCCTGACGTCCACGAACCGGCGCATCTGCCTGGCCAGCTCGCCGGCCTTGGGCCAGACGTCGGGATGGGCGTCGCTGCTGACGCTCCCCGGCGGCTGCACGCCGTAGCGTTCGCCCAGGGCCACGCCGGCCATCATGTACGCCTCGTTGATCTGGTGGCACAGGCCCACGGTCTTGACGGCGGTGTAGCGGCTGACGGCCAGGCACAGGCGCGGCACGGGATTGGTAAAGTTGACCAGCCAGGCGTCGGGGCAGAGGCGCTCCATGTCGCGGGCGATGGCCAGCATCTCGGGCACCTGGCGCAGGGTGTGGGCCAAGCCGCCGGGGCCGCCGTTCTCGCCGTAGGGCTGTCGCACGCCAAACCGCAGGGGGATCTCCCAGTCGCGCTCCCACGTGCCCTCCCGCGGCCCGACCTCGATGGCCACGACCACGAAATCGGCGCCGGGCAAAACTTCCTCGCGGTC
>JAAYZQ010000177.1 GCA_012514775.1 Anaerolineaceae bacterium | reverse complement strand
GGCAGGAGGGCACCGGTGGCCAGGCATATGACGGCCAGGGTGCCGACAACCTGCACGATCCAGAAGAGGACCCCCGCCACCGGGGACTGCACGGCGACGGCCGGGCGGTAGGGGCGACGCCCGGGCCCGGCCTGGCCGGAGGGCACCAGGATGGGCCTCTCGGCGGTGCGTGCCGCCTGCCGGGGTACCGCCGCTCGCTCCCCGGCGGGAGCCGCCTGGGCGGGTGCTTCGCGCAGGACCATTGTCGTTTCGCCGATGGTCACCCGGTCGCCCAGGCGCAGTTCGTAGGGCTGGTGCACCTGCATGCCGTTGACGTACGTGCCGTTGGTACTCCCCCGGTCCCGAATCTCCCACTCGCCCCCATTCCAGCGAAAGTCGGCGTGGTGTCGCGACGCCCGGTGATCGTTGAGGACGATGTCGCACTCGGACGAGCGCCCCACCGACAGGACCGGCCGCCTGGCCGGATCCAGGGTATGGGCCTGCCCGGCCCCTGGGCCCTCCTGCAAGACCAAAGAGACTCTCATGTTTACTTGACCCAATCCATCTGCGCAAGCGCGGGTCGTGCAGGGTCAAAGCCGGCGTCGAGGATCTTGAAGGCGGCGCCGCCGATGCCCGACGTCGCCCAGACCGCGCCCTGCCCGCCCCGGTCGGAGCGGAAAGCGATGCGCAGGCCGTCGTGCGACCAGACGGGCATGACGTCCGTGGAGGGCGTCATGGTGATGCGCCGCAGCCACGAGCCGTCCAGGTTGATGACATAGATCTCCCAGTTGCCGTCCCGGTCGGAATGAAAGGCGATCTGGCCCCCGTTGGGCGACCAACGGGGCGCGGCGTCGTTGGCGTGGGTCGTGATCTGCCTCGGGTTCGAGCCGTCGGCGTTGGCCACGATGAGGCCGCACCTGCCACTGCCCGTGCAACCGCGGTAGGCTATGAGATCGCCTGTGGGTGACCACGCCGGGTACTCACCCTGGCCGATGTCCCGCTGCCCCGAGCCATCGCGGTTGATGGTGTGCATGATCTTGTTCTCGTTGTGGTAGAACGAGATGCGGCCGCCGTCCGGCGAGAATGTGGGATAGCCGTGCTCGCGAACCGACGTCAGTTGTGTGTCGCCGCTGCCATCGGTCTTGACGAGGCGCAGCCCCAGGCGGTCGGATGCCCAGGAGAAATAGACCACCCACTGCCCATCGGGCGAAAAGTCGGGCTCGCTTGCCAGCTCCACGAGGCGCGTGGGCTGGCCGCCGGAGGCGTTGGCCAGGTAGACGTCGTGCCGATCGGCTGCCTTGTCATAAATGCCCAGGACCAGCCTGCCCCCGATTGCCCCTGCCTGGGGCACCGAGAGGTTCTGTCCGGGATAGACCAGGTTGAGCAAGCCCTGGATCTCGGCCTCCGACATGCCCGGGAAAGAAGCGGCCACCACGGGCAGCAGCTTGTCGGGGCTAATCCCGGGAAACAGGGCGTTGATCATTTCTTGCACCTGCTCCTGGGGCATGGACTGGATCTGGGCGGCCAGGGCCTCGGTAAGCTGTTCGGGCGGCACATCTCCCAGGTACTGGGTTACCTCTTCGGGGAGCTGCTCCAACTGCTCCGCCGAGATGGGAGGAGGCGCGGGGACGGCCGTCGGCGGTTTGGCGGCCGGAGGCGGAGTGACCTGGACCTCGACCGTGGGCAACAGCTCGGTGGTCGGCAGGTCCACCAGGGGCGTGTCCGTGGCCTGCGCTGGCTCTGCGGGCAGCGACGTTGCCGTCGGCCCGACGACGATGGGCTGCACCGTCCCCTCGGCCGTGGGCGCCCCGGCCATGGCCGTGGGCGTTTCCGTGCCATCCCTGAGGAGCATGACCGCGGCGGCAGCAATACCAGCCAGGAGGAGCGCGATGATGGCGCCGATGCCCCAGATCAGCCACCTGGGCCGGCCGGTCGCGGGCACCCGCCCCGTGTCGGCCATCAAGTCCGAATCCCAGCCACCGGCGACGGCAGGCGTTGGCCCCCCGACCTCTGCCTCGAAACCAAACGTCGTCTCGCCGATCCGAAGCTGGTCACCGGGGCGCAGGGTCCGGGAGCCGGTGATGCGCTCGCCATTCACAAAGGTGCCGTTGGTGCTGCCCAGGTCGCGCACGATGAGCTGATCACCCTCCCGGCTGATCTCGGCGTGCTGGCGCGAGGATTGGTTATCCTGGATGACGATCTCGTTCATCGATCCCCGACCGATGCGGACGACAGGCCGGTCGAGGGAGAACTCGATTCCCGCCTGGGGACCCGTGTGTATCCTTAGCTTGCTCATCTCAACCACTGCCTTTCTGCTCGACGGATCACGAGCATTCTAGCCGACGATCGCGCTGTGATACCTCCCGGAACTCCAGGCATCCGGACCCCGAGGGCGGTCCCGGAGCCCGAGAATCAGGGGGAGGAGGAGTGGGCGTTACTCCGAACAGGCCAGGGAGCGCGGGGACGACAGTGCTGATGATATCCTGCATCTGGGTTGGGACGGGCAGGACGGTCATGAGCTGTTCGCCCTGGTCGATGGCGGTCGGCGTGGCGACGGGCTCTGCGGGCTGGAGGATCGCGACCAGGAGGGCCACGATGCCCACCAGCAGCAGGACAAAGGCCAGGGCGCCGGCCAGGAGGATGGCCGGGTGCACCCGGCGTTCGTGCCGGGGCGCTTGCTCCGGTGCCGCATCCTCCTGCACGGCCAGCACCGATGTGCCGATGGTGATGCGGTCGCCGGGCCGCAATAGGTAGGGTTCCTGGGCGGGCAGGCGCTTGCCGTTGACAAACGTCCCGTTGGTGGTATCCAGGTCCACCAGGGTCCAGCCCTGGGGGCCGCGTTGCAGGCGGGCGTGTTCACGCGAGACGTCCGCCTCGAGGAGGACGATGTCGTTCTCCTTGCCGCGACCGATGATCAGCGCAGGTTGGGCCATGGCCAGAACCTGGCCGGCTCGCTCGCCTTGTTCGACGACAAGCTTCATGCTGCCTCCCTGTGGCGGCGGGCAATCGGTGGCAACCGGTCAGAAGACCCTGGTGAAGACAAATTCCGCGTCTCCGAAGCGAACGACGTCGCCATTTTGGAGGCGGCGCGGCGCCTCCACCTGTTCGTCGGTGACAAAGGTGCCGTTGGCGCTGCCCACGTCAAAGATGACAAAGTCCTCGCCTTCGGCCTTGATCCAGGCGTGCTGGCGCGAAACCGTGGGGTGGTCGAGCACCACCTGGCTGTCGCGCGCCCGGCCGATGTTGACCGTGCCCTTGAGATCGTACTTGTTATCGGGCCGTGCCTTGTCGACGAGCATGGCCAGGTGCTTGGGAGCGCGCTCGATGACACGCGTGCCACCCGCCTCGACCACCTCGGGGGGCTTCCCGGCGGCGGGCGGCGGCGAGAACGGCGGCGCGCCGGGGCCTGTGTCGCCCCAGGCGCCGGGGGCAACCTCGGTCTTTTCCTGGGAGGGATAGCCCATGGCCGGCGTGCCCGTGTCGCGCACCTCGGGGCTCCAGGAGGGCATCGGCGGGCTGTAGGTCTCGCCGTAGTCGATGGGCGCGTACTCCCCCTCATCGGCCTTGCGCCCCCTCAGGAGGACGACGAGCAAAGCCACGAGGAGAAGGAGAAGGAGCAACACGCCGGCGCCGATGACGATGGCAATGAGGGGCTGTTCCTCGATGGTGTCCCGCACCCTGTCGATGAGGCCCTGGATCCCCGATGATTCCGGCTCGGGCGTGGCCTGGGCGGCCAGCCCTTCGCCCTCGCCCGAGGCCGGCAGGCTGGCGACCTGCTCGGTTGAAGGGGTTTCGGCGACGACGATGGCCGGTTCTGAGCCGCTGGCGCCGTCCTCCGGCGCCGATCCCCCGGAGTTCGAGGGCTCGATCTGGAACTTGACCTCGTCAAAGTCCTGGCCCTGGGGAAGGTTGACCCGCACCATGAGGCTGTGATAGTCCTGGTCCCGCTCGAGGCGCGAATCGTAGGTGAGAACGTACTGCGTCTTGAGTTGGCTGACCACGTTCTCAAAGAGCGGCGTAAGCTCTTCCGGCTTGGGCGCTTCCTGGTAGATGCCTCCCGTCCGCTCGGCCAGTCTCATCAGGTAGCGGGTGTCGATCTTGCCGCCGATGCCGGCCAGCCCGACCGAAAAGATCGGGATTCCGTGGCGGTTGGCCTCGTTGATGGGGTCATCCGGGGTGGATAAGCTCCCCGTGTCCTTGACGGGGACCCCCTGGGCGTTGTCGCGCTCGTCACGGCCATCGGTCATCACGACCACGGCGCGCTTGCCCACCGGTTCGGTGGCCGCCATCTTGACGCCCTTGTAAATGGCGTCGTAGAGGGGCGTGTCCCAGCCGATCTTGTTGTCGAGAAAGTTGACCACGTTGCGGATTTCGTTCTTGTCCCTGGTAAAGCCCAGTTCCTTTCCTTCCTCCAGCACGGTGGGATCCAGGCTCGGTACCTCGTCGGCGAAGGCAATGATGGCAGCCCGGTCGTCAGCGGCAAGCTGATCGAGGAGGGCGTTGGCGGCGCGCATGGCTTCCTTGATGGGTGTGCCCTCCATGCTGCCGCTGATGTCCATGACCATGACGATGGAAACAGGGGCAGCGGCGTTGACCTGGGGCACGACCTCCGAAGGAGGAAACGACGCCCTGCCGTCCTCTACGATCTCGAACTTGTCCGCCCCCAGGCCGGCGAGGGGGACCCCGTTGGCATCGCGCACGGTGACCAGGGCCCTGGCCCGGGGAAACTGATCCATCTGGATCTCGTCGACGGTTATGCTTACGGCCTCCTGGCCGGCGGCTGGCAAAGCAATGGCTGCCAGGAGCGCCAACAACAGAACCAGAACGGAGCAACGCCGGATGTTCATACTCTCCTCCTCAACTTTCGCTGCCAGTTTCATGGGAGCGCCACAGCCCAAACGGGCCAACGCTGGCTAATGCCCGGTCGCTTACCGCGGAAGGGTACTGCGCACCCGCTAGAGCTTCTTGAACACCAGGGTGGTTTCCCCCATGAGCAGATAATCACCGTCCTGCAGCTCGTGGCGGTAGACGCGGTTCTCCTCGTCCTTGTAGCTGTCCTTGGGCCCGGCATAGATCCCGTTCCGGCTGCCCATGTCGAACAGGGCGAACACCGGCTCCTGGCCCTCCTTGACCTCGCGCCGGATGCGAGCGTGCTGCGCCGAGACGGTCTCGTCGTTGAGCACGATGTGGTTGCCCGAGACGCGCCCCAGGCTCGTCGGGTCGGGATGGAGGGTGTGGACCGTGCCGATGCTGTTGCGATCGGGCCCGTCCACGACCACCAGCCAGGCGAACACCGGGGTAGGGCGCTCCTTGATGATCATGGTCTGCCCCTCTGGTCCCTGTGAGCCAAAGGGTGGCTGGCCCGGCGGCGTGATGGGGTGGGATGGCTCCGAACGAACGAACCCAGGCCCGGTGCTCTCCCCCCATCCTCTCCGGCCCTGATCGCCCATGGGAAGGGTGGGCGGTGTCACGTTTTCCTGGTCCGCCATGACCGTCTTTTGCTCGTCCGGATCGGTCTCTTTGCGGGACCAATTGGGCTGGTCCATGCGTGCGGTTCGGTCATCAGACATTTTTTCCTCCTCTTGTTTCTCTCGACTCTTCAAGCACGATTACGTTCTCGCCGATGGAGATGGTGGCCCCCGTGGGCAGCGGCACCTCGCCATAGACGCGCGATCCGTTCACCCACGTTCCGTTTCTGGACGTGTCTTCCAGCCAGAAGCTGCCCGCCCGGTAAAAGATCCTGGCGTGCTGGCGCGAGATGGTCGTGTTGGCGGAGCCCAGCTCGTAGCGTCCCAGGACCATCTCATCGCCGACGGGCAGCCGCTCACCCTGGCGTGGTCCCTGGATGATGGCCAGGCAGGCAGCAGTAAGCTGCTTTTTCGGGGACGAGGCCCCGGCTTGCGAGGGTATGGCCGGGCTCCCTGCGGGCAGCCCGCCCTTTGTGCCGGCTCCCAGGGCCTCGCCCAACTCTCTGGCGGTGGGGTAGCGATGTTGGACGTTCTTTTTCAGGGCGCGCATCGTTGCCCGTTCCACCCGGGACGAGAAGCGTACGTCGGGGTTGCGCTTGCGCAGCGACTCGGGCTCGCATTTCAGATGCTGCCGCACTACCTCGATGGCCGCCACGTACGGTTCGGCTGTGCGCGACCTGGGAAACGGCACGCTGCCCGACAGCAGCTCGTACAGGACGACGCCGAGGGAATAGACGTCGCTGGCTGGCTGCACCGGGTCGCCGCGCGCCTGCTCGGGCGAAATGTACTCGGGAGTGCCGACGATCTTGTCCCGGGTCACCGTGGAGGCCGAGGTGAGCTTGGCAATGCCAAAGTCGAGTACCTTGACAACGCCATCCTCCGACACCAGGATGTTTTCGGGCTTGATGTCGCGATGCACCACGTTGTTCTGGTGGGCAAAGGCCAGGGCGCTGCACACCTGCCCCATAATCCGTACCGTCTCGGCCTCCTCCAGCGGCCCGTGGAGCAGCTTCCGCAGTGAGGGAGCGTCGACATACTCCATGACGATGTACAGCCGGTCGTCGGGGCTCTGGCCGAACTCGTGCACGTAGACGATGTTGTCGTGGCCGCGCAGCAGCGGACCGATCTCGTTGCCCTCCTGGACGAACTTGGTCACCAGGTAGGGGTCGGTCTGCTGCAGGATCTTGATGGCAACGGCGCGGCCCTCCGCGTCGCGTGCCCGAAAGACCTCCGACATACCGCCCCGTCCGATGAGGGTTTCCAGGTGGTAGTGGCAGAACTCCTCGCCTGCCACGTGGATCGTGGGGCGGACGGCAACCTCGCTGGCGATGGACCGGCGGGCGGGCACGGGGGTGTCGGACAGTTGAAAGGCAAACTGCGACTGCCAGATCTGGATGCGGTCGCCGGGCGTCAGGACGTGGCGGAAGACCCGCTGCTCATTGAGCCACGTGCCGTTGACGCTGTCACGGTCGTAGAGGACATATTGGCCATTCTCTACCGCGATGGCGGCGTGGAAGCGCGAGACCATCAGCTCGTCGAGGAGGACGACGTCGTTATCTGAGTGGCGCCCGATGGCCAGCCCCGCCGGACCGATGGGAAACTCGCGGGGCGCCAGCGGGCCGCGGATGGCGACCAGGCGGGGGGTTCCGGCCTGGGCCCCGGGGGCATGTTTGGCAAAGGGAGGCGGCTGGGGAGGAGTGGCAACCTGGCATGACGGGCAGACCTGGCTCGTGGCCTGGTCCGGGAGTACCGCGCCGCAGCGCGTGCACCTGGCCCTTTGCCCATCAGCGCTCTTTCTGCCGAGAACCCGGGCGACGAGCGCCAACACAAGTAGCAGGGCCAGCGCTGCCGCTGCCGCGACGATCAGGATCTCTGCTGCCAACATTAGGGAACCTATCCCTGAGGCCTGACTCTGTGCCCGACCATCGTTTCTACCTGTTTGCCCGCGCCCGGCCATGATCTAGAATGAGATCCGCCATCGAGCCGGTGGCGAGCCCTCCTTTCCTCTCGCGGCCCTCCTTGGCCGCACTCTACTTCACGTTTCGGTTGTTGGACGCTCTCGCTGTCTGGCCAGCTCGAGGAGGCGCCAGTACTCTTCTACGCCCACGATCGCTACCATGGGCTTGCCAAAGGTCTCCACGATAAAGTGGCCGCCACCGAACTTGGCTGATTCCAGGATGTCCCGCGTTTTGGTACGAAGGGTGGTGGCGCTGATCACCTGGGGATCGGAGTCCTGCGGATCGCTCACAGTGGCCCTCCATATAACAAGACGCCGCAGGCACCACATCGTGACCAGCCAGGGCGTCTCTTGCTATGTCTCTATGCTCGTTGCGTAAAATGCACAAGCGACAGCTCTGTCTTGGCAACAGGAGCGCGCGATGTTATGAGTTGTATGAATTATATCACCGACGGCGGGCCTTGTCAAGAAGAAGCCTTGATTCACGATAGCCACGGATTAGAACGGAAAAAGCCGGCGTTTGAAATCCTGTGCCCTTTGTGTTATAATCGTCCAGTCCAAATCATTCTGCTCCCGCGCGGCAGAGATGGAATGGCTCGCAGACGCCAACGGCGCGGTTGAGGAAGGAAAACAGTGACGAACCCATTTCGGGCGAGACCGGGCAACGCGTCCCGAAGCGAGGTGCCAGATGCCATCGGATGATTCCGGCATTCGCCGCCTGGTGCTCGCCTCTGTCTCTCCCCGGCGCAGGCAACTTCTGACGCTCCTGGGCATTCCCTTTATCGCCCGGGGCGCCGCGGTGGACGAAAGCCAGCTCGACGGCGAGGCTCCCACGGATCTCGTCGTCCGGGTCAGCCGGGCCAAGGCCTATGCCATGCGCGACGTGCGGCGCGACGAGCTCGTGGTCGCCGCCGATACCGTCGTCGTCCTCGATGGACAGATCCTGGGCAAGCCCCGCGATGCCGGCGAGGCGGCCGCCATGTTGAGCCGGCTCCGCGCCCGATCTCACCTGGTCTATACCGGCGTCAGCGTCTGGCAGCCCGCCACCTGGCGCATGGTCAACGAGCTGGCCAGCAGCGTCGTCTGGATGCGCGATTACACGGACGCCGAGATCGAAGCTTACGTGGCCACAGGAGATCCGCTGGACAAGGCTGGCGCCTATGCCATCCAGCACCGCGGATTTGCGCCTGTCGATCACGTCGAGGGCTGCTGGCTCACGGTCATGGGCCTGCCCCTCTGTCACCTGCGGCGAGCTCTCGAGTCCTTTGGCGTCGCCGTGCCGGCCAACGTGCCGGGATCGTGCTATGCCTTTACACACCAGGCCTGTGAGGTGCCCCTTGTTCTACCCGACTGACGGTTTGCCGCAGCGCACGCCGGTGCAGTTCGAGGGCGCCTGGCCGGAGGAGGTGCATTCATGCTGGACATGATCGGGCAGGTAGTTCTCATCACGGGCGGGACGTCGGGCATTGGCCTGGCGGCGGCCGAGCTCTTTGTGGCACAGGGCGCGGCGGTCATGCTTGCCGGCCGCAGCGCGGAAAAGGGCGAGGAAGTCGTCGCTCGCCTGGCGGCAGCCGGCGCCGCGGCTGCTTTTGCTCGCGTCGACGTGCGCGACGAGGACGCCGTGCGAAACCTCGTGGCCGAAACCGTGTCCGAGTTCGGCCGCCTGGACGTCCTGGTCAACAGCGCCGGCACCATCAACCGCATCCTGCTCACCGACCTGGACCAACCCGACTGGGATATCGTCATGGACACCAACCTGAGGGGCGTCTACCTCCTGTGCAAGCACGTCCTGCCCATCCTGTTCGAGCAGCGAAGCGGCGCCGTCGTCAACGTTGCGTCCTATCTCGGGGCCTATGGCGCCCGAGAGACGTCACCCGCCTACAACGCTTCCAAGGCCGGCGTTGTGTCTCTTACCCGCAGCCTGGCCCTGCAGGCAGGCCCCTATGGCGTGCGCGTCAACGCCGTCTGCCCTGGCTTTGTTCTCACTCCCCTGAACGAGAACATTGTCCTCAAGGCGCCCGACCCTGCTGCCAAGGAGCGGGAGATGGCGCAACCCTATCCCCTGGGGCGCCTGGGGCGGGCCGGCGACATCGCACCCGCCATTCTCTTTCTCGCCTCACCGGAGGCCGGCTGGATCACCGGCACCACCCTCGTCGTCGACGGCGGCCTGACGACCCGCTAGCAGGCCTGTAGTTGGCATGGCAAGACACCGGCGAGTGGACTGAGAGGAACGTCAAGGATGCCGGAACTTCCGGAAGTTGAAACCGTCGCCCGGGGGCTGAGAGAGCCCCTCGTGGGCAGGACCATCGTGGACGTCACCTTGCGCTGGCCGCGCACCCTTGGCTGGCCCAAGGGAAAAGATGCCGGCGAAGAGCTGCGCTGCCGGCTCGTCGGGCGGCGCGTCACGTCCGTCGGGCGGCGCGGCAAATACGTGGTCATTGCCCTTGACGAGGGCTATCTCCTCATCCACCTGAAGATGAGCGGGCGCCTCCAGGTCGTGCCCCGCCACGAGCCTCCCGACAAGCATGTGCAGGCCCTCTTTGATCTGGACGATGGTCAGCAATTGCGCTTCCGAGACGTGCGCAAGTTCGGCCGCGTCTATCTCGTCGACCAGCCCGAGAGGGTGACGGCCGGCCTGGGGCCCGAGCCCCTGGCGGAGGGCCTGACCCTGGCCGATTTTCGCCGGCTGCTGGCGCGGCGGTCCGGCCGCTTGAAATCGCTGCTTCTCAACCAGTCCTTTCTGGCCGGCCTGGGCAACATCTATGCCGACGAGACGCTCTACCGTGCCGGGCTCCATCCCCTGCGCAGTGCGGCTTCCCTTGCCGGCGAGGAGCAGGAGCGCCTCTACCGGGCCGTTCGCGCCGTCCTGGAAGAAGCCATTGCCGACCAGGGCACGACGTTGAGCGATGGTGGCTACGTCGACGCAGGAGGGCAGGAGGGCAGGCACCAGGAGCGCCTGGCCGTGTATCGTCGGGCGGGCCAGCCGTGCCTGCGCTGCCAGTCGACTATCGAGAGGTTGGTCATCGGCGGCCGGTCGTCGCACTTTTGCCCCAGGTGCCAACCGGGCGGCAGGGGCGAGACGAACGGGCCACAGGCTGCCGGATGACTTCTAGCGAAATGCGGGAGGAACCTTCATGGACCTTGATTTGCAGCAGCTAAGAGTTCTATTCCTGGTGTTGCTCGGTCTCAGCGCGGTTGCCCTGGCAATCCTCATTGCCTATATCGTCGTGGCGAGCCGCGGCAGGCGCCGGATCGGGCAAGAGCGGGCCGACGAGGAGCAGTCCGACCAGGCCATGCGGGCAGCCTGGGCAGCGCGCATGGCCACGGGCCTGGTCCTGGCGCTGTTTCGCGACGAGCCTGGGAGTCCTCTCCAGGTGGAGATCGGCGGCGCTCGCTACAGGCGCCTCGCCGAGATTGAGGATCCTCAGCTCAAGCGCCAGGCGGTCGAGGCGGCCATGGATCTCATCCGCTTCACGGGTGCCCTGGGGGTCGAGTCCCTGGCGCCCGCTCCCGTCGACAAGACCTACAGCTGGCGGGAGGACCTGCGGAAGGAGATTCGCGCCCAGCCCGCACCGGCGCCTGCGAGCCCGCCCACGGAAGAGGTCGAGGAGCAGTTTCTCAACCTCCTGTCCGAGATAGGCCCGTCGCCGTCGCCGGAGAAGCCCAACCTGACGACGGCCATCCAGCAACGCTTGTCGCCAAAGGTAACGCGGCCGGAGCAGCCACGTTCCTTCGTCGACGATATCGAGGAAATTGTTCAGCGCCGCGTGCCCCTCATTCCGGCCCTGGCGGAGCGAGATTTGCACGTGCGCCTGGGCTCTGATGGGACGGTGCATTTTCTCTTTGACGGGCAGGACTTTGATAGTCCCGACGACATCCCCAACTTGACCGCCCGGCAGTTGGTCAAGGACGCCATCCAGGAGTGGGACGAAACCACCTGACGGCGCTCCTGCGCCGCGCCGTCGCCCTACATCTCCACTGGCTCGAGGCGGAACCGATCCGGCCGCTCGGTCTCGTGGAGGAACCCGGCTGCGACGGTTGGATGGTGGTCAAAGATCAGCAGAGCCTGCTTTTCGACGGCCCAACGAGCCAGGTTCCGTTTGGTCTCGATGCTCACGAGGGGTTCGACGTCGTACGCCGGCACCCAGGCTAGCCTTTCCATGTGGATGGGCCAGGAGGCCACGTCGCCCAGGTAGATCGCCGTCCGGCCCTCGCTTTCGACGACCACGCACTGGTGCGCCTGGGTGTGGCCGGGCATGACCACGACCCGCACCTCGTTGGTCAGGCGGGTATCGCCCCAGAGAACGCGCAGTTGGCCGTTCTGTGCCAGCGGCTCCCAGTTCTCTGCCAGGTAGGTGGCCCTGGTTCGTTCGTTGGGCCACGTCGCGTCGGCAAGCTCCAGCCGCTGGACGACATAGCTGGCCCAGGGAAAGGTCGGAACGATCTTCCCGTCCTCATAGCGCGTGTTCCCGCCGCAATGGTCGCCGTGCAGATGGGTGTCGATGACTATGTCGATGTCCAGAGGGCCGATCCCCACCTGTTCCAGGCTGCGCAGCAAGCGGCCCTCGCCCTCCAGGCTAATAAAGCCCCGCTCCTTGTCTGACATCTTGTCGCCATAGCCCGTGTCGACCAGGATGCGCTGCTCGTCGCTCTGGATTAGTAAACAGCGGTTTTCAAAGGGCAGCCGGTTTCTCTCGTCGGGCTGCATCTCCCGTTCCCAGAGCGCCTTGGGCACCAGACCAAATAGCCCACCGCCGTCTTCCCAGTAGACGCCATCCGACACGAGCGTGAGTTCCACGCTGCCAAAGCGCATCGTCCCTCTCCTTCACGCCCGTCCTATTCCTCGGGCACGGCACTCCTTCTGGCGTAATCGATCCCGCATTGCATGGCCCGCTTGTTGGGCTCGATGATCTTTTTCCGCGCCTGAGGGATGTGCAGGTCCATCGTCCGCTTGAGGCTCTCTATGGGCAGGATCTCCCGAGTGCCGAGCAGGGCCCCCAGGAGGACGACGTTCGCCATCTTGACGTTTCCCACCTCGGCGGCGAGCTCGTTGGCCGGCACGTATACCACCTGCAGGTCGTCGCGCTGCGAGCGGGCGCGCACCAGGGTCGAGTTGACCACCAGCAACCCGCCGGGCTTGACCAGGGGCTCGTATTTGTCCATGGATGGGGGGTTCATGACGATGCAAATGCTTGGCTGGCGGACGATGGGGGATCCGATTTCGTCCTCTGACACGATGACGGTGCAGTGCGCCGTTCCTCCTCTCATCTCCGGTCCATAGGACGGCATGTAGGTGACGTGGTATCCCTCGTCGGTCCCGGTGTATGTCAGCAACTGGCCGGCAAAGAGTGCGCCTTGCCCGCCAAAGCCGGATATAATGATCTCTTCGTGCATGTTTCTCCTCCGCAGCCCTGCCCCCTTATTTGAGATCCCTGACCTCGTCCTTGACCTTGTAGTCGCCCAGCGGGTAATAGGCGACCATGCGCTCCTCGACAAACTTGAGCGACTCGCGAGGCGTCATTCCCCAGTTTGTCGGGCAGTTGGAAACGACCTCCACCATGGAAAACCCCAACCCTGCCATCTGTGTCAGGAACGCGGTCTTGATGGCCCGCCGCAGCTTTCGCACCTCGGCCGGCTTGTAGGCCGAGCGGCGCACGATGTAGGCCGGGCCATCGAGCTGCGAGATCAGCTCTGACACGCGGACGGGATACCCCTGCGTCTTGACGTCGCGGCCGTAGGGCGAAGAAGTAGTGACCATGCCGGGCAGCGTCGTGGGGGCCATCTGGCCTGCCGTCATGCCATAGACCGCGTTGTTGATAAAGATCGTGGTGATGTTCTCGCCCCGCGCCGCGGCGTGGATTATCTCGTTGGTCCCGATGGAGGCCAGGTCGCCATCGCCCTGGTAGGTAAAGACGATAAGCTCGGGGTGCACGCGTTTCATGCCGGTGGCCATGGCCGGTGCCCGCCCGTGGGCCGCCTCGCCAAAGTCGAACTCGAAGTAGTTGTAGGCCAGGACCGAGCAGCCAACTGGCGCAATGCCGACGGTGCGTTCCCTGATGCCCAGCTCGTCCACAACCTCGCCGATGAGGCGGTGCACGATGCCGTGGATGCAGCCCGGGCAGTAGTGGGTTACCACGTCGGACAGGGACTCGGGCCGGCTGAAAACAACCTCAAGATTTTCAGTCATCTTGACTCTCCTTGCCAGAGGCCAGCTTCTTGATCTCGACGAGGATATCGTCGGGCAGGGGCACGATGCCGCCCATTCTGCCAAAGAACGAGACAGGGCGCGTGTTGCACAGTGCCAGGCGGACGTCCTCGATCATCTGGCCGGCGCTCAGCTCCACCACCAGGACTTGTCGCGCGTTCCTGGTGGCCTGGCGCAATTGCTCGTATGGGAAGGGAAACAGGCTGATGGGCCGGAAGAGACCGACGCGGATCCCGTCGGCCCGGGCCTGCTTGATGGCCGTCTGCGCGATGCGCCCGGAGCTGCCATAGGCGACGATTACGATCTCGGCATCCTCCATCATGTACTCCGCGTAGCGCACCTCGTTGGCCTCGATCTCCCGGACGATCTTTTGCAGCTTCAGGTTCTCCTGCTCCAGTTCCTCGGGAACGAGGAACAGGGAGGTGATGATGTTCTTTTTCCGCCCCCGTGCGCCTGTCAGGGCCCAGGGATGGTCCGGTCGTTCGGGCTCTTTCATCTCGGGAAACTCGACCGGCTCCATGATCTGGCCGATCCAGCCGTCGGCGATGATGGTGATGGGCTGGCAATACTTGTCGGCCAGGTCAAAAGCTTCGATGATCAGGTCCACGGTCTCCTGCACCGTGGAGGGGGCCAGGGCCAGCAGCCGGTAGTCGCCGTGGCCGCCGCCCTTGGTCATCTGAAAATAGTCTCCCTGGGCGGGCTGGATGTTGCCCAGCCCGGGGCCGCCGCGCATGATGTTGACTACCACGCACGGGACAAAGGACATGGCGATGTACGAGATACCCTCCTGCATCAGGCTGTAGCCAGGGCTGGAAGTGGTGGTCATCACCCGGGCGCCCGTGCACGCCGCGCCATAGACCATGTTAATGGCCGCCAGCTCGCTCTCGGCTTGCACGAAAGCCCTGCCCAGCTCGGGCATGCGCCGCGCCATGTACTCCAGCACTTCGGTCTGTGGCGTGATGGGGTAACCAAAGTACGCCTCGCAGCCGGCCCTGATGGCAGCTTCAGCGATCGCCTCGTTGCCTTTCATAAGTACTTTCATTGCATTCTTCCCTTTTCGTCAATCCCTCGATCGTGACTCGCCTGTTGCCTCATGTCCCGGCTACGAGCCTACTTTTTCTTGACGGTTCGATAGACGGTGATGACCATGTCGGGACACATGGTCGCACACAACGCACAGCCTGTGCACTTGCCCTCCGGATCGCGAAACACGGACGGCCGGTAGCCCTTGACGTTAAAGCCCTCGGCCATCTGTACCAGGTCGCCCTGGGGGCAAACAGTGGTGCATAGCTCGCAGCCCTTGCACCTGTCTTGGTCGATGACGATGTGGCTCACTTTTCGCAACCTCCTTCATCATCCGGTGGGCCGGCGCGGAGGGCCGGCAATCCCTGGCCACTCTGCCGCCCACCGGGAGGGATTCCCTCACCGGGTCAGGTAGACGCCGAGGGCGAGGGAGATCAGCTTCTGCTCGGGCGGATCGGAGCGGGACGGCATGACGATGGGACACTTGGCGCCGACGATGACGGCCGCCATGTGGCCCCTGGCAAAGTAGGAGATGGCCTTGGCCAGGATGTTGCCCGACTCCACGTCGGGCGTGATGAGGATATCGGCCTGGCCGGCCACCTTGCTCTCGATGCCCTTCATCCTGGCGGCCTTGAGCGAGATTGCATTGTCCATGGCCAGGGGACCGTCGACAAAGCCGCCCCGAATCTGCCCCCGCTCGGCCATCTTGGACAGGTTGGCCGCGTCCATGTTGGCCGGCATCTCCGGGTTGACCATTTCCGTGGCTGCCAGGACTGCGACCTTGGGCTTGGCCACACCCAGCTCGATGGCCGTGTCGATGGCGTTCTGGACGATGGCGGCCTTCTGGGCCAGAGTGGGCGAGACGACGATTGCCACGTCGCTGACAAAGATGAGCCGGTCAAAGTCAGGTATCTCGAAGACGCTGACGTCGCTCACCAGCTTGCCGATCCGCAGTCCCTTGGCCTTGTCCAGGGCGGCCCGCAACAGCTCCACGGGCAGGGCCCTGCCGTTCATGACCAGGTCGGCTTCCTCGGCGTGGATCATGGCCACCGCCTTGTAGGCGGCCTCTCCCATGTCGCCTTCGGGGATGATGTCCATGCCCTGGACGTCGACACCCTCTTCTGCAGCCACACGCTGCACCCTCTCGGGGTCGTCGATGATCAGGCATTTGGCCAATCCCATGTTATGGGCCATGCGGATGCACTGCAGCGTCTGTCGCTGGCCCGCCCCGACGATGGCCACGCGCTTCGGGGCTCGCTCCATCGCAGCCTCGAGCAACTGCGCAAAATCTCGAATGGTCGTCATGTGCACTCAACCTTTCTGAAGCTCGTCACCCCTGGCCCTGCAAGAAATGACGGGCGATAGCCAGGACCGGCTGCGAAAAGGCAGCCAGGTTCAGCCGGCCAACCCAACTCTCCTCGACGCAAACAAACGAGATGGGCAAGGCCAGCTCGCGGGCAAATTCCTCGATGCGCGCGTGCCCCTCCAGGATCTGGTCGGCTGTTGTCTCGGCCATGAGGTTCGGGTTGCTCACCAGGCTCGTAACCCGCAGCCGGGAGGTCTGCTCCACTTCACCGATAGAGACCGACAGGCCTTCCAGAGTTGCGGTAAAGGGCCGGTAGGGGTTGACCACAAAGTACATGTGGTAACCCCGCCGCTGGATGGCCGGGCTGAACTGGCCCAGGGCCCGCGCTCCCTGTGGGTCTCCGCCCACGTCCAGGACCACGGCCTTGTTCACCTGCTCGATGGCGCCCAGGATCTGAGGTGTGATGGACGGACTGTCCATGTACCGGCTGATGGCCCCCGGCGCGATAACCTGGACGCCGTGCTCCTCCAACCTGGTAGCCATCTCTCGCGAGCGAAAGTAGGGCGTCACGATGTCCAGGTCGACCAGGGCCACCGGCGTGTCCCCCGGCGTCGCGCCGGCGGCATCCCCGGCAGGCACAGGGCGGGCCCGGCTTCCGGCGGGGAAGGACCCTTGGACTGCGCCCGGGGGGTTGCCCCTGGCAAGCGCCAGCGCATAGTTCAGGGCCACTTCGCTCTTGCCGCTGCCAAAGCGCCCGGCAATGATCTGGACCTCGAGCCCGGCGGCGCCATCTGTCATGATGCCAGCATCATTCCCAGCGCCAGCGACACCAGCTTGGCCTCTCGTGTGTCGGAACGCGAGGGCAGGATGAGAGGACAGCGAGCCCCCACCACCACACCGGCCATCTTGCCCTGGGCAAAGTAGGTGATGGCCTTGGCCAGCACGTTCCCCGCCTCGATGTCGGGCGCGATGAGGATGTCGGCATAGCCCGCCACCTCGCTCTTGATACCCTTGATCCGCGCCGACTCGGGCGAGATGGCGTTGTCCAACGCCAGTGGGCCGTCCACCAGCCCGCCCTGGATCTGCCCCCGGTCGGCCATCTTGGATAGGTTGGCTGCGTCGAGGGTCGTGGGGATGCGGGGGTTGACCACTTCCGTGGCGGCCAGAACCGCCACGCGAGGCAACTGAATCTGGAGGCCGTGGGCCACAAGGATGGCATTCTGCACGATCTCGACCTTTTGTTCCAGGTCCGGAGCGACGACGACGCCGGCGTCACTGATAAAGATCAACCGGTCGAACTCTGGAATCTCGAACACGGCTACGTGCGTAAAGAGGCGTCCTGTGCGCAGGCCCAGCTCCTTGCTCAGGGCAGCCCGCAAAAAATCGCTGGTCTCCACCTTGCCCTTCATGGCCACATCGGCCTTGCCCTCGCTGACCAGCTTCATCACCTGGTAGGCGGCCTCGCGGGGCTGGGGCGCGTGGACGACCTCCATGCGCGAGATGTCAAAGCTGTTTTCGCGGGCGATGGCGTGGATCTGGTCGGCGTCGCCGACGAGGATGACCTCGGCCAGCCCGGCCATTTCGGCATCGAGGCCGGCCAGCATCACCTCCGCCTGGTGGCCGGCCGCGACGGCCACCGTCTTGGGTCCCTTGGCCTTGGCTGCCTCCAGCAGCCCGGCGAACGTTCGTATCGGCATGTCTGCCTCTTACCCTCCTTGTTCTCGGTTAGCAGGGATCGCGGGAATGGCAAAGTAGAAGAGGCTGCCCGCTTGCAGCGCGCTGTCGACGCCCACGAATCCGCGGTGCGCTTCGACGATCTGCTTGACGATGGCCAGGCCGAGGCCCGTCCCGCCAAAGCGGCGGGTGGTGGTGCCATCCACCTGGTAGAACCGCTCCCAGATGCGGGCCTGTTGTTCGGGGGCAATGCCAATACCCCAGTCCTGCACCTCGACGCGCACCATGGCATCGTCGGACCGCACCCGAACCACGACCTTGCCGCCCGGATCGCTAAACTTGATGGCGTTCTGGATCAGGTTGTCGAATACCTGTCCCAGCCGGCGCCAGTCACCCATCACCGATGGCACGTCTTCGATCTCGGCTACCAGCTCGATGCCAGCTTCCTGGGCGCTGGCCTGGGCTGCCTGGGTGGCGAGGCGTCCCATGGCCGCCAGCGAGTGGGCCGCGAACTGCATCTGTTCCCGGCCAGCCTGTTGCATGGAGATGATGTCGTCCACCAGCCGCGAGAGGCCCTCGGCCTTGGTGGCCACGATGGTCAGTGCTGCCTGTTGTTCTGAACTCATCTCGCCCATCTCGCCGTCCTGCAGCAGCTCCACGTAGCCCTTGATAAAGGTGAGGGGCGTGCGCAGCTCGTGGGAGACGTTCTGGATCAGCTCCGACTTCATCTTGTCCAGTTGGCGCAGCTCGTCGTAGGCCTGCTCCAGGTCTTCGTAGCTCTTTTGCAGGCTCTCGTAGAGACGCACGTTCTCGATGGCGACGGCCGCTTGCGCGGCAGCGATGGTCAGCAGGCGAACCTCGTCGTCAAAGGCATTGGGCTGGACGTCGTCGATGCTCAGGGTGCCGATGGGCTTGTTGCGCACGATCAGCGGCACGACCAGCAACGAGCGGATCTGCGAATCGAAAAAGAAGAAATCCGCCTCCAGGCGAGTGTCGGGAACATAGATCGACCGCCGCTCGGTGATGGCCCGGCCGCTGGCGCCCTCGCCGACGCGCATGCGAGCGATGCCCTTCCACGTGGATGATGGCCCGCTGCCCGCCTCGAGCTGCAAGTACTCGGACGTGGCGTCAAGCAAGAAGATGCTGCACGACCGGCAGTCGAGGGTCATGCGCAAAATGGTGACGATCGTCTCCAGGACCGAGGTGAGGGACAGGCTGCTGGCGATCTGCGTCGCCAGGGTGTAGAGCGTCGAAACCTCGGCCAGGCGATTGGCGGTTTCGCCGTGGAGGCGCTCCCGGTCGATGGCCACGGCCGCCATGCCGGCCAGGGCCAGGAGCAGGCGGCGGGTTGTTTCGTCGCGGGGAACGCCGTCCACGGCGATGAGGCCGATGGCCCCGCGCTCGGTCATGAGCGGCACGTTGGTCAACGACCGCGCCCGCGAGCCGACGTCGGTCAAAAAGTCCGGGTCGGTGGAGGTGTCGGCAATCTCGACGATCTGTCCCGAGCGCAGAGCGTGCTTGTAGGTCCCTTCGTGGCTGTACACGGGCCGGCTGTTGAACGCTTCGGCGACCTCCCAGCCCAACCCCCGCTCGGCGACCATGCGCAGGCGGTTGCTGCCTGGAGGATCGATGAGGATGATGGACCCCTCCTCGCTGCCCATGAGGTTAAAGGCCTCGTCGAGGACGATGCTCATCACCGTGTCCAGATCTTCTGCCTGGTTAATGGCCTGGCTCACCTGCATCACGGCCGTCAGCTCGCGCACGCGCTGCTGTGCCTCGGCGAACAGGCGCGAGTTTTCGATGATGGTGGAGAGCTGGCCGGCAAGGGTCGTGAGCAGCCGTTCGTCGCTCTCGCTGAATGCGTGGAGGCGGTGGCTCTGCACGTCGAGGATGCCGATAACACGCTGCCCGGAGCGCAAAGGAACACAGATCTCGCTCAGGGTATCGGGATAGCCGGCCACGTAGCGCGGTTCTTGCCGAATGTCGCCGACGCGCAGCGGCTTGTTGTTCCGCGCGCACCAACCGGTGATGCCCTCATCGAGGGGAATGCGAAAGCCGGCCCTCTGAGGAAAGGCGTGCATGTCGGTCAGGGCCGGGTGAAGCCACAGGTCGTGGCGCGCCTCGTCGAGGAGGAGGATGTTGACCCGCTCAAAGTTGCGCTTGCCCAGTAGCGCCGCCATACTGCGCCGGATGACCTCCTCAAAGCGCAGGGTCGAGGTCGCTGCCCCGGCCACCTGGTTGAGGATCTGGACCTCCTCCAGGTGATGGCTAACCTGCCTGTAGAGGCGCGCGTTCTCGATGGCGATGGACGCCTGGGCGGCAAAGGCCGTCAGCAGGCGCTGGTCGGCCAGCGTGAACTCGTCGCCCGCCAGCTTGTTGCACACCTCCAGCGTGCCGATGACCTCGCCCTTGACGGGCAGGGGCACCGTCAGCGTGTTGCGAATGTGCAGCGAGGCGGGGATCTTGACCGAGAAGGTCTCGTCGGACGGGACACTCTGCAGCAGCAACGGCTCGCCTCGTTGGGCGACCCAACCGATGGTGCCCTCTCCCAGCTCAAAGCAGGCGGCACTCAACTCTTCGTGGTGGCTCCCGCGCACCGAACGGGGGACCAGGATGTTGTCCTTCTCGTCCAGCAGGTACACGGAGCTGATCTCGGCTCCCACCGCCTCAAGGGCGTTCTCGGCGATGCTGTTCAAGACGTCGTCCAGCTCCAACGTGGTCATTGCCTGGCCCACGGCGGCAACGGCGGCCATCTC
>JAAYZQ010000176.1 GCA_012514775.1 Anaerolineaceae bacterium | reverse complement strand
GATGGAAAAGGTCATGCCGACCCTGGTGCTCTCGGAGTTGATGGGCACCGAGGTTCCCCTCCTGGCCCACCTGCTGGCAATCGCCGGCTGGCTGCTGGCCCTCCTCGGCGCCTGGTCCGCGCGCAAGGGAACCATCATCCCCACGTCCTTCTGGCGGCTGCTCCTGCTTCTCCTGGTGGTCACCCTGGCCGGCTCGTTTCTCGTCCCCTACAGCGTCCTCGGCCGGCACCTGGGCTATCTGCACGTGCCCCTATCGGTCTTCTGGGCGCTGGGACTGCTGGCCCTGGCCCGCAGGGGCCGAGCGTACCTGGGCGCCGGCCTGGTGCTTTTTCTCCTCCTGGCCAGCTACGGCCTGGCGGGGCATTATGGCGTGGGCAGCGACCGCAGCTTTGGGCGCGCCCTGGCCTATATCGACGAGCGAGCCCGGGACGGCGACGTCCTCATCCTCACCCAGCCGAGCCAGGCTCCCCTGGAGACCTATTACAATGCCCGGCAATGGCCGGTCCATTACCTGCCCGCCGCCCCCGGACCCCTGGATGCCGCCCAGGTCGACGCCACCCTGCGGCCACTGCTCCAGGCCGGCCATCGCCTGTGGCTGGGCCCGGTCGGCGCCTGGACCGAGGATCCGGAGAGCCTGGTGGAGCGGTGGCTGGTTTTCCACGCCTTCGAGGCCGAGCAGACGTGGTTCCCCGACAGCCACGCCGTGTCGCTGTACGTGGCCGGCGAAGAGGACCTGGTCCGGACGGACCTGGAACACTTTATTTTTGGAGGGCAGATCCGCCTGCGCAGCCTGGACATCAGCCCCCTGCAGGTAGAGCCCGGCGAGGCCATCCGGCTGCGCTTTCGCTGGCGGAGCGGGCTCGACATCTCGGAGCGATACCAGGTGAGCGTGTTGCTGGTCGACCAGGATGGCTTGGTCTGGGCCAGCCGGGAGAGCGAGCCCTGCGGCGGCTGGTGCCCCACGGATTCGTGGCCGCAGGGCGCGACCAACGAGGATCGCCACGCACTGCTGGTGCCTCCCGGCACGCCACCGGGCGAGTACCGGTTGCAGGTGGCCTGGGCTCCCCTGGAGGACGGCCCTCGCCTGGAAGTCGAGGTCGGAAGCGAGCGCCTGCGGCAGGTGACCGTCGGCCAGGTGACCGTCCAGCGCGGCCAGCCCCGCTCCCCCATCCTGTCCACGCTGCCCAACGCGGGCGCGACGGCCTTTGGAGAGCTGGTCCTGAGGGGCCACACTCCTGCCAGCGCCGAGGCTCAGCCGGGCGAAGTGATCCACATGGAGACGCACTGGCTGGCCCAGGCCAGGCCGCAGGCCGCTTACACGCTTCTCGTCGAGCTGGTGAGCGCGAGCGGGCAGGTGGCCAATAGCTGGCAGTTCGCACCCTTTACCGGATCGCACTCGACAGAGCTCTGGCAGCAGGGCGAGTACGCTCGGGGGCACCACCTGCTGGTCCTGCCCAGCGGCCTCGCCCCCGGCAGCTACCGGCTGCAGATGGCCCTTCTTGGCCCTGAGGGACGGGTGCCCATTGCAGGCGCCCAGGGCGAAGCGTGGCCCGTGGCCTCGGTCCGAGTCCTGGATCGGACTCGAACGTTCGAGATGCCCCTCATGGAGCACTCCTTGCACGCCAGGATCGGGCGCCAGGCCAGGCTCCTGGGCTACGACCTGGATACGAGCCAGGCCCATCCCAGCGGGCAGGTGTCAGTCACATTGTACTGGTATGCAGACGGACCGATGGTCCTGCCCTTCAAGGTCTTTACGCACCTGTTGAGCGAGGACGGCACCGTGGCCGCGCAGGATGACGGGCCGCCGGGCAAGGGATGCTGCCCGGCCAATACCTGGGCCACCGGCGAGGTGATCGCCGACGAGCACGTGATTGCCCTGGGCGCCGACCTGCCCCCGGGGACACTCGCCCTGGTGGCGGGCCTCTACGACGAGCCTACGAGCGTCCGTGTGCCCGCCTACGACAGTTCGGGGAACCGCCTGGTGCACGATCGCGTCCCTGTTGCAGAAGTCGAGATCTCGGATACGGCGCCGGGGAGCGAGGGGCAGCAGGCAGTGCCCCGGCCCGAGTTCGGGTCCTTTGCCATCTACCTGCCATCGGTGTTCAGGGAGGTGGCTCCCTGAAGCACAGTTGAAGCAATCTTGGCCGCTCCCTGGAAGGCTCGAGGGTGATCGGCAGATCCCCGGCCTGCAAGGGCTGGCCTGACTGAAAACGCGATTGAACGGAAGGAGAAGAGTCAATGCAGACAATCCACTTCAAGCGGGGCCAGAGCTATCTCTTTCGCCTGCCGCCCGGCGAGGATCTTGTGGTGGGGCTCTATCGCGTTTGCCGCGAGCAGAACATTGCCTGCGGCGTGTTCATGGTGCACGGCGCCGTCCGCAACGCCACCATCGGCCATCTTGACCAGGAAACCGGCCGGGTGCAGCGGCGCGCCCTCGACAGCGAGTACGACCTGGTCCATTGCAGCGGGAACATCAGCTCCGAAGGCGACCGGTTCTCGGTGCGCGCCTACGCCGTCCTCAGCGACAGGGAGGGCCGGGTGATAGCCGGCGAGTTGCTGGCGGCCGAGGTATTTGTGGCCGAGGTGTCGTGCCAGGAGTTGCGCGGGCGGGTGCCCGTGCGCACCCAGGATCCGGAGACCGGCCTGTCGCTGTGGCCGCCGGCATAAAGCCATGAGGAGATCCGTGGGCACATCCGAGGATGGGCCACTGCCCCCACCCGAGGGCAAGGTGGCCTTTGTGCGGCAGTTGTTCACCGACATCGCCCGGCGCTACGACCTGATGAACCGCGTCATGTCGCTTGGACGCGACCAGAGCTGGCGGCGCTATGCGGTATCGCAGTTGGCGCTTAAGCCCGGCATCGCCCCCCGGCCGGGCGGCGGCCCGCAGCGGGTACTGGACGTGGCCAGCGGCACCGGCGACCTGGCCCTGGAGGTGCTGCGCCAGCAGCCCCAGGCCCAGGTCACCGGCGTCGACCTGGTGCCCGACATGCTCGTCCAGGCCCAGGAAAAGGCCAGGGAGGCCGGCGCCCGCCTGCCCCTGGCTGCCGGTGATGCCCTGCGGCTGCCCTTTCCCGACCTGAGCTTTGACGGCGCCGTAACCGCCTTTGCCCTGCGCAACGTGGCCGACATTCCGGCCGCCTTTGCCGAGATGGCCCGCGTGACACGGCCCGGCGGGCGGGTCGCCTGCCTGGAGTTTGCCTGGCCGACCCTGCCCATCTTTCGCGAGCTGTACCGTTTCTATTTCTACCACATCGTGCCGGTCATCGGCCTGCTCCTGACCGGCCAGCGGACGGCCTACACCTACCTGCCTCACTCCGTGGGGGCCTTTCTCTCGCCCGACCAGATCCTGGTCGTCATGCAGCGCGCCGGCTGGAAGGACGTCTGGTACCGGCGCCTGATGCTGGGCACCGTCGCCGTCCACGTCGGCGTCCGGGCCGGCGCCTGAGCCCCACTCCGCCCAGGTGAGAGCAAGGGGACCTGGCGCTTATAAGGGGTTCTCTTGAATCTCCATGGGGTGGCAGCGCAGCGTCAGGCCGTGCGGTGCGGCCGAGCGCGCTGTTGCAGCAGGCTGAGGCTTGCCGGCGCGAGCAGGATGGCCGCGACCACGGCCCAGGCCAGCACCATGGGGACAACTGAATCGAACCAGTGAAAAGGGGCATGGCCCGGCACTCTTGGGCCGTTCCAGTAGGCGGCCAGGCCCACGGTGCTGACGATCCAGGAAACGGTCAGGCCGGCCAAGAGCGACAGGATGCGCTGCCCGGTCGTTTCACTTCTCACGTAGGCCACGGCGCCGGCGGCCAGGAGGAACGCGATCACGATCTCAAAGGAGCTGCGATAGGGATCGTGGACCTCGTCAAAGAGAACCCAGATCACCAAGGGCAGGGTGCCGTACACCACCAGGGAGAGGCGGGTCGGATCGCGCCAGGCACCGGCGAATAGCCGGGCCAGGGGACGAAGGGAACGGGTCAGCAACAGGGCCAGGAGGGCCACGACCGCCAGGCCCAGCCACGCCCGCCAGCCCCAGACCTCGTTGGCGCCAAAGGTGTGCCCCAGAAGCTCGAGACCGGGCGAGCTGACCACCGACAGCCAGAGCGCAAACAAGAGGCTGTAACCCACGTGGAGACAGGACCAGGTGGGAAAGCCCCTGACCCACCCGGCCAATAAGCCCAGGAGGACGTACAGATAGGAACCGAGCACCAGGGTTTGGCGCCAGGAGCCTGGCAGGAACCATGCTGCCAGGGCCAGCCCGGGCACCAGCAGGGCCAGTGCGGCCAGAAGTGTGTAGTGCCGGGGAACCGGCCCCGGGGCCTCTGCCCTCGACGGCAGGGGTTCAGGTGCAAAAGGTCCGCCGTCCATGATGGCTCCTTTCCGCCCGCCAAACCGGGCCCACAGAGTACACGTCCACTGGCGACCCACCGCGCCCGGCCAGGCGCATAGCTCCCGCAGACAGAGCCGGACCAGGGCTCCCCTGCCCCGTTGGGTAGCATCGGCCACGGCCTCGCCAAAGACATCGTCCATCTCGGCCGCAAATTCGGCGCGGAACGTGGCAGGGTAAAGGCGCAACAGGCACCTGTAACCCCTCGACAGGAGCCCCGCCGGCCGGCTCATGCCTGCATCCCCGAGGCGTGCAGGTCGGCGGCGGTTACCAGGGAGCGCAGCCGGCCGGTCTCGGCCTGCAGCACGCCGCGGCCCAGATCGGTGAGGACATAGCTCCTGCGCCGGCGGCCGCCTTCACCAGCAGCCTTCACGGTCGCGTCGCCTTCGGCGCGCTGTATCCAGTCGTCGGCCAGCATCCTCTTCAGCGCTCCATAGAGGGTGCCGGTGCTGAGCTGGACGCGACCGCCGCTCAGGGCGGCGACGTCCTTCATGATGGCATAGCCGTGCCTGGGTCCCGGCGCCAGGCTGAGCAGGATCAAGAACGCGCTTTCGCTTAGCGGCAGATTGCTTTCCACGGATGTTTTGCCAGTCACGCAATTACCCCAGATTCCTATATGTCGTCTCGCGACATATTGTACCACCTGGGAGCGAGTTTGTCAAGCCCCATTTTCTCAATTCTCTCGCCTCCCCCTTGACAAGAAGCGGCATTGCGTGTACAATGGCCCTATATTTTGGTTTTTTGGGTAAGACATGAAGCGGATCGCCAAACTTACGGCTCGCCAGAAGGTCTTTTGCGAAGCGCTCCTGGAGTTGTATGGCAAGCTCCGCGGGCCTGTCCACTACTCCGAGCTTGCCAAACGGCTGGGCGTCAACCGCTTCTCCGCCTACGACATGCTCAAGGTCCTGGAGAAAAAGGGGTTCGCCGCCTCCAGCTATGCCCTGGAAGCGGGCCATTCGGGGCCTGGGCGCCCCATGGTCGTCTTTGCACCCACCTCGCAGGCTGCCAGCCTGTGCGCAGCTCCCCAGGATCTGGAGATCGAAGAATGGCATTCGCTCCGGGAGCGGGTTCTGGCCAAGCTGCGGCAAGCACGTGACGCCAACGTGCGCGAAACCCTCAGCGACCTCCTGGCCCGGCTGCCCGAAACCGGCGGCGCGCCCCTCACCTACTGCACCGAGATGACCGCTGCCCTGCTCCTCAACATGCAACGCGCCAGGGCCCGGGCCGCGGGTCTCAGCCCATTTCGCGCCCTGGCTGCCCTACGCAGCGGAGGAGCCACGGGCCTGGAAGCACTGGCGGGCCTGAGCGTCGGAGCGACCCTGGCGGCCGAAGACGAGACAAGCACGTCCCTTACCCAGCGCTTGCTGGACCACGCCCGGCGCTACCAGGTCAACCTCGAGCGCCTGAGTGAAGAAGCGCGTGCGTTGCTGGTCCAGTTTCTGGAAGAGGCACTGGAGGCTCTGGACTGAGCTGCAATTACACCCGGGCCGCCCGAGGGAGACCGCGGCCCGCGCAGTATCCAATGAGGGAAAGGAGAAACCATGATCAAAATTGTAACTGATTCGACTGCGTACCTGCCGCAATCCATCGTGGAAAAGAATGATCTCCGGGTGGTGCCGCTGTGTGTTCACTTCGGAGACAAGACCTACAGGGAGGGTGTGGATCTGTCGAACGGCGAGTTCTACACGCGGCTGAAGGAAGCTCCGGTGCTGCCCACGACCTCGCAGCCATCAGCCGGCGAGTTTTACGAGGTGTTCTCCGAGCTGGTGGCCCAGGGCCACGAGATCGTGACCCTGACCATTTCGAGCCGCTTGAGCGGCACCTGGAACTCGGCCATGGCAGCCAAGGAGATGATGCCCGATGCCAAGATCAGCGTCATCGACTCGCTCTCCACGTCGGTGGGCCTGATGCTCATGATTGAGGCGGCCGTGAACGCGAGAAACGCAGGGGCAAGCCGCGAGGAGATTGTGCAACAGGTCGAAGAGATCAAGAAAAAGATGCACCTCTTTTTCGTCGTGGACACCCTGGAATACCTGGCCAAAGGCGGGCGCATCGGCAACGCCAAGGCGTTTCTCGGCACCCTGCTGAAGGTCAAGCCGATTCTCTTCCTGAAAGATGGCGCCATCGAGCCCCTGGAACAGGTGCGATCCAAGCGCAAGGCGCAAGCCCGCATGGTGGACCTGGTGGCGGAGTGCATGGGCGGCGATGGAAAAGGGGCTCGTATCGCCCTGGTCGACGCCCTCGTGCCCGAGGAGAGCGCCGTTCTGGCCAAAGAGATCCATGAGCGCCTGGGCTGCGAACCGCTCTACCTCACCCAGCTCGGGCCCGTCATTGGGACGCACACCGGCCCCGGCGTCGTCGGCGTGGCCGTCTACCGTTAGCACTGTGCTGCGCCGCCAGGCGCGCCGTGCTCACTGCACAGAAAAGCCGCCGGCGAGCCCGGCGGCTTTTGCGTTGTTTGCGGCAGCACGGTTTCGTTCAGCTTGCCGCGATACCCTCCAGGCCCTCCCTGTCCAGGATGCGGATGCGCTTGCGCCCGATGTCGATGAGGCCGCTGGCCTTGAAGCTGTTCAAGGTCTGGGTTGTCGTT
>JAAYZQ010000175.1 GCA_012514775.1 Anaerolineaceae bacterium | reverse complement strand
GGCCGCAGGCAGCACCGCTTCGGGGGCCGCAGGCAGCACCACTTCGATGGCAGCCGTCTCGTCGCGCAGGCTGAGGAGCTGCAGGCCCGCGTAGGGGCTCCGCAGCCCGCGCACGACGCCCCGCAGCCGCACCTTGTGCCCGGCGAGGGCGGCGAGCCCGGCGTGCACCTCGTCGATGGTCGCGGCCGCCGGTTCCGCCGACCGGACCTCGACCGCATCGGGGAGATTGATGGTCAGGGTGCAGAACTCTTCCCGCACCCGCAGCGTGCCCTCCAGGGCCAGCCCGTCGCCCATGACCGGCACCCGGCCCGCGGCCCGCAGCGCCTCGGCCTCGGCGCGGTAGGCCATGGCCAGGATCTCGCCCGTCTCGTCGCGCAGCCAGAGCTTCAGGGCGCCGCTCTCCGGATCGACGGCCGGCTGACGGGAAACGGTGCCCTCCACCCGCACGTAGGCCCAGTTCATGGCTGGCTCCAGGTCGCCGATGCGCGCCACGGGCACGCGGCTGCTGCCCGCCAGGATCAGGAGAACGGCCACCCCCGCGGCGGCCAGCGCCAGGCCGGCCCAGCGCAGGGACCGCAGGGCCACTCGCCCGCCCGCACCGCAGTACGGGCACCTCGTCTCGGGGCCTACAAAACGGCCGCAGGCCCGGCACGTGCCGGGCGGCGCCATCAGAGGGGAATGATCTTGCCGGTGATGTTCCGCTGGCCCACGTCCAGGATACCCACCGTGGGCTGGCGGTCGGGGCCGGGCAAGGCGGCCCCCGGGTTAAAGAGCAGCACCCCACCGTGCATGCGCACGTAGGGCCGGTGGGTGTGCCCGAAGACGATGGCGTGGACGTCTTCATCGCGAAACTGGGCCAGGAGGTAATCGGGCAGCGACGGGGCCGGACCGCCCAGGAGGCGCCGCAGCCCGCCCCGGGACCGCGCGCCGGCCTGGTGTCCGTGGATCATGCCCACGCGCCGCTCGCCAAAGCGCACCACCCGCTTCTCGTCCAGGTAGGCCCGCACCGCCTCGCTGTCGCCCTCGCCGTGGACGGCAAAGGTCAGGGTATAGGTCTCCTGGAACTCTTGCAGGACGGCCAGCTCGCAGACGTCGCCCGCGTGCAGGATGATGTCCAGCCCGCGAAACGTCTCGGCGATGCGTGCGGGCAGGACGGGGGAAAGCTCCGGAATGTGTGTATCAGCGATGATCCCGATCTTCATGTTCCAATTCGCTCCCTGGCGATCACCAGGTCCGCAATTCCGTCGTCCAACGCGTAGTGGCGGGTGCAGCCCGGGCAGGCCAGTCCGGTCCCGGCCCGCGCCAGGCGGCCGCCACAGGCCGGGCAGAGCAAGAGCAAGAGGGGGTCCCGGACGCCGCTGCCCGGCGGGCGCGCCGCCCCCTCCTTGCGGGCCGTCGACAGGTCATAGCTGGCCTGCCAGGGGCGGATCTCGACCTCGCGCAGGGGCAGCGCCTCCATCAACGCCTGGAAGTGGGGCCGCGCCAGGGCCCGCCCGGGCAGGAACCGCGCCTCGGCGCCCACCCGGTTGGTGACCAACAGGACGCCTCCCGGCGCCAGGACGCGCACCATCTCGCGGAGCACTGCCTGGGGCCGGGGCATGAACTCCAGCGACTCCAGGCAGGTGACGGCGTCAAAGGTCCCATCCTCGAAGGGCAGCCGGCTGGCGTCGTGGCGGATGAGGCGCACCGCGTCGCCGTGGAGGCGCAGCTTGGCCCGCGCCCGGCGCAGCATGCCCGGCGACAGGTCCAGCCCGGCGATGCGCCCGCCCCGCGCCGCCAGGTGCTCCCGCAGCAGGGCCAGGGGCAGGCGCCCCGTGCCCGTCGCCACGTCCAGGACCAGGGGGCGCTCGACGCCGTCCAGGGCCCGCAGCAGCGGCCCGGCCACGAACCAGCTCTCGTCCCGGGGGTTGAACTGCTTGATGTCGTCGTAGCGGCTGGCCACCAGGTCGTAGGTCCAGGCGACCACCCGCGGCCCCAGGTAGGTGCCCTCGGCAACGATCATCTGCCAGTAGACGAGGAGGGCGAGCCCGGCGGTGCCGCCGCCCACCAGAAACCAGACGGGGTTCACGGGACAGCCAGGGCCGCCACGAGCATGGCGGCCATCAGCCACGGCCAGGTGCGGCGCGCGACGATGGCCGGCTCGGCCTCGCCCAGGGAGGGTTGCAGGGCGATCTGCCCCAGGAGCAGCAGGCCCAGCAGGCCCGCGGGCAGCGGCTGCTTGACGGCTGCCAGGAGCGCGATGGCCGCCACCTGCCCGCCGTTCAGGGGCAGCAGCGCCCCGCGGAGGCCGCCGGCCAGGCGCAGCCCGCCCCAGGCGGCCACGGCCAGGCAGAGGGCCAGCAGCACGCTGGTGCCCTCGGCGGGCGCAAAGGCCAGGTGCCCGGCCAGCCAGCCGAGCCCCACGCTGGCCAGGGCCTCGCCCGCCAGCAGCTCCCGCCCGTGCCGCCGGGCGGCGACTCCCAGGCCGAGGAGGGCCACCACGATGGCGTTCAGGGGGCGCAGCGCCACGGGGAGGAGGAGGGTCAGGACGGCCGCCAGCAGCGCCGAAGCCAGGAGCGCGAGGAGGGCGCCACCTGCCTGGGGCCAAAAGCTCTCGCGCCACCAGCCCGCCAGGCGGTTCGTGCTCCGCAGCAGGCGGCCGGCCGGCGCCCGGCGCTGGGTGTAGGGCAGGCCTCGCAGCCCGCCCGGCCGCCGTGGCGGCCAGTCCGTCGCCAGCGAGCCAAGCCAGTCGGTGCCCGCCGCCAGGTCCCAGAGGGTCCCCCAGGCGACGTCGGCCAGGAGCAACACGAGAGCCAGGGTCAGGACGTCCTCTCCCTCTGCCCGCAGCCCGTTGGAGGCCAGGGCCCCGCAGAGCACCGACCAGGCGCCCATCAACCCCCAGAAGGGACGGGCCACGCGCGCCTGCAGCCCGAGCAGGCGACCGGTAATTGACGGTTCCATGCGGCTATTATACCATAGTTCGGGGAAGAGCCAAGAACGGGGGAGAGAAAAACGGGCGCCGGATCCACGCGGATTCGGCGCCCGGCAAGGTCCCGGGAGTCCCTATTGTTTGTAACAGAAGGGCGGTGGCCCCGCGTCCGCGTTGCGTTAGTCGGGGACCTGGCCGCGCACTACAAACGGGCTCCCGGGTCAGGTACGCTTCTAGGGCGCGGCGGGCACGTCGGGCTCGCCCGCCTCGTCGTCCATGGCCTCCGGGGGCAGGGTGTCGCCCGCGGGGGCAACGGCCTGCCCGCGCTGGCAGGGCTGGCGGCCAAAGCGCGTGTGGAACGCGGCGCCCAGGCCCACGCTGCTGAGCAGCACGGCCAGCAGCCAGCCGCAGCACACCGGCTCCACGATCCAGAGCATGGCCACCAACGCGCCGGTGAGGAGCATGCCCACCAGCACCGAGCCCAGCGTCTTGATCTCCCGCGCCTTCAGGGCGTGGAGCACCCGCTGTCCGACGACCTCCGCCAGGCCGACCCAGCCGAGCATCACGGCCCCCACCAGCGCCAGGGGCACCGGCAGCAACACGAGGCCGGCCAGCAGGAGGAGCAGCAGGCCGATGGGGATGAGCACGACGGTGCTCATGAGCAGCGCGGCTACCAGGATGATCAGGATCATCAGCACCGCGGCCAACGCCTCCAACCCCGCGGCCAGCAGGAGGGTCAGCAGCCCCAGGCCCAAGCTCTGCAGGGGCATCAGGGTGATGCACTCACCCACCCGCCGGACCTGCCGCGGCCAGATAAGGACCAGGAGCAGGCCCACGGCCACGGCCAGGAGCGTCATGAGGCCCGCGCCCATGGCCCGCGCCATGAAGCGGCCCGCCTGGTGACCAAAGCTGTCGCGGTGGGGCCGTATGGGCACGGCGGGCACCGCCGGGATCTCGGGTACGGGCGGGATCTCTGGTATAGGCCGGATCTCGGGTACGGGCGGAATCACGGGCACCGCCGGCACGATGGGCAAGGCCCGCTCCAACTCGCGGAGCCTGGGCAGCTTCAGGTCGGGTATGGTCTCACCCAGCACCTGGGCGCCCTCGTCGCGGACCATGGTTCCCGACACGACCGTCAGGTTGCCGTGGAGCGCCGCCGAGCCGCGCAGATGCAGGTCGCCAAACATGGTCGAGACGTCGCCCATGACGATGCCCGCCATGTCGGCGCTGCCCGCCGTGGTCAGAACGTCGCCTCGCACCTCGCTGCCGGACGCCAGGGTCAGGTCGCCGCTCACGACGGCCACGTTGCCCTCCACGCGCCCGGCAATGTCCGCATCGCCGTTGGTGACAAAGACGTCGCCGCGGACGGTGCTGCCCGCCGGTACGGTGAGATCGCCGTTCACCAGGCCCAGGCTCCCCCTGGTCACCTCGCCCGGCTCCAGCGTCACGTCCTCGTCGAAATAGACCCTTCCCCCGTCCTGCTGCACCACCGGGCCGTCGGCCAGGACGGCGCCCGCCGGCCAGAGCAGCATCACGAGCATCAAACCCAACAACAAGCCGATCTTTTTCACAACTTCCTCCTCGTATTCCCGCAAACGCCGTATCATCTCGATCATTCAGGGTAGGGGCAGGCCTTGCATCCGCCCAACAGGCGACCGCAACACTGGTGCCCCCTGGCGCTGCCCCGGGCAAGTGTGCCCGCCGTGCAGGTGGGGTTCGCCCCTACGTTTCGAGCTGATACGAAACACCGTCGTCCAGGGTGAGGGCAGCCGGGATTGCCCCGGCCCGGTCCATCGTTCCTTCGCCCGTGGCCGGCGGTCACTTCATCGGGCCGCACCCGCTATACGTAGCCGTTGCCGTTCGGGTTTCCCGGGCGCTTGCTCCACAGCCACAGCCACAAGCCGGCCAGGAGCACCAGCGCGAACCCCAGGCCCAGGATCAGCGGTGCGGCATAGCGGGCCAGGAGGTCGCCCAGGAAGAGGCTGGCCCCCTTGGCCAGGAGCCCCGTCCCCGACGCAACCTGCAGCGCCGCGCTGGTGCCCTGCTGCACCGAGGGCAGGTCGCCCAGCGAGAGCCAGGCGACGACGGCGGCCACGAGGAGCACCAGGGCGCCGACCGTCAGCCCGGCCAGCGACAATCCGCTGGTTACCACGGCCATGCCGCCAAAGATGCGCCGCCGCCGCTTTTGCCGTTCGGCCAGGCGGCGCTCCACGCGGATGGCAAAACCCAGCGGCGGGCCCACCATGGGCGAGCTTTCGAACAGCTTCGAAACCTCGTTCATGGCCTCCCACTCGCCGCGGCAGCCTGGGCAGACGTCCAGGTGCTGCTCCAGTCGCCGATGGTCCTGCTCATCGAGCAGCCCATCGAGGGCCAGCGACATCAGCGCAGTCATCTGTTCGTCATGCTCTCCATTCCATTCCTGCATTGTCTCTCCTCCCAGGTGCTGGCTCATGCCGCCTCAAGCTTGCCCGCCATCATGCGGCGGGCACGGTGCAGGCGAGACTTGATGGCACTCTCGGTGGTGTCCATGGCGTCGGCGATCTCCTGGTACGACAACCCGTACCAGTAGCGCAGTACCACCGCCGCCCGGTAATCGGTCGGCAGTGTTTCGAGCACCTGGCGCACCCGTTCCCTCTCCTGCCTGGTACTCACCATCTGCTCCGGCCGCGGCGCGTTGCTCGTGGTCCACTGCGGGGGCAGCGGGCCATCGAGGGAAAGCTGCGGCGCGCGCGTCCTGCGCCGCAAGCGGTCGATGCAGTGGTGCGAGGCGATGGACAGCAGCCAGTTGACAAACTTGCGCTCCGGCTGGTAGGTGGCCAGCTTGGTAAAGGCGCGCACAAAGGTCTCCTGGGCCGCATCTTCGGCCTCGGCAGGATCGCCCAGCATCCGGTATGTCAAATTGTAAACCGGCCTCTCGTAGGCCTGGACCAACAGTCCAAAAGCCGACCGGTCGCCCCGTAGAGCCTGTTCTATCCAGGCCCCTTCTTGGTCCATCCTGTCCTCCATGCACACCCCTATACGGCGGTTCCGTTGAAAGGTTGCGCGCCTGTCCCAATCATAACACATCTGGTCGCCCGCACCAAGGGGGCGCCGGGCCGGCGTCCCCCGGTGAACGGCGCAGGCGCCAGGGGGGTTTGATCCTATGAAGCTGGATCCCGCCAACCCGGCAGGAACAGATGGAAAGGAACGAGGATGAGGTTGCCGTCGAAACGTCTCCTGCTGTTGGTGCTGGCCGCCGCGCTGCTGTCCTGCTCCACGCCCGCGGCTCCGACCGCCACCCCGCTGCCCGCGACCATCGTACCGGCGGCCACGTCCGTCGCCGTCCGGGAGGCAGCGTCGCCGCCGCCCGCGACGACCCCCGCGCCCACGGCGCCGCCCGCCTCGGCGGGAAGCCAGGAACCGACGGCGCTGCCGGCGCCCACCGCCAGCCCCGAGCCGGCCGATCCCTTTGCCCTCCTCTCCCCGGACAGCCTCTTTGCGACCCTGGAGGATCTGACCGCCATCCAGCCCTATTCCGGCTGGCGCAACTCGGCCAGCCAGGGCGAGGCGGAGGCCCTGGACTATGTGGCCGGCCGGCTGGCCGCCATGTCCGCCCTCCAGGATGCGGGCCTGGAGGTGGAGCGCCAGGAGTTTGACGTCTTTCTGGCCGCCGAGATGCACGAGGCGGCCCTCTACCTGACCGTCGCCGGTCAGGAGCGCGAGGTGCCGGCCGACGCCCTGCGCGGCCCCCGCGACGATGCCGTCCAGGCGCTGCGCTTTGACTCCGACGGCGCCCTGGGCGACCTGGACCACCACCCGGCCGTCGCCGCCGGCCCCGCCGTAGTGGTCCGCACCCTCGAGGAGCTGGGCGCCCTGGGCCACGTGCGGGGCGCCGTCGTCTTCCTGGACTATGCCCTGGTGGACCGCTCCATCATGGACACGGCCCAGGCCGTGGGCCGCGCGGCGGCCGTGGTGGAAAAGGCGCCCGCCGGCCTGGTGCTGGTCACGAGCTATTCCAACGAGCCGGGCGAGAGCCACGGCGCGTTCGTGGGCGACGGCAGCGCCCTGACCTGGGTCGAGACCGGGCCGGCCGTGCCCAGCCTCAGCGTGCGACTGGAGGACCTGGACGCCGCGGGCGTCGAGGGCTGGGACGGCCTGCGGGCCGTCGAGGCCGCGCACCTGACCTGGGACGTGGATCTCCTGGCCCCCGGCCCGTCGGGCAACCTGGTGGCCCGCATCCCCGGCGCCGACGCGTCGCGGGCGGTCATCCTGGGTGCCCACGTCGACAGCCCCAACAACCCGGGCGCCCTGGACGACGGCAGCGGCTCGGCCATCCTGCTGGAGGTGGCCCGGGTGCTGGACGAGGCCGGCGTCCGGCCGCCCACGGACCTCTACCTGGCCTGGTTCGGCAGCGAGGAGCTGAGCCTGTACGGCAGCGCGCATTTCGCCGCAACCCACCAGGAGCTCCTGGACCGGACCGTGGCCATGCTCCAGATCGACTGCCTGAGCCGCCCGCTGGAAGGCGTGCCGGCCGAGCTCAAGCTGGTGAGCTGGCCATACGGCCGCCTGGGCGACGAGAGCCTGCCCTGGCCCGACTACCTGGCCGACGTCGCCGCCCGGCACGGCGTGGACGTGGTGGCCGAGGCCGTCTACGGCGTCTATTCGGACGACAGCAGTTTTGGCGGGTTCGACGTGCCCCACGCCGACCTGATCTACGAGCCGGTCGCCGGCGCGTACGGCGGCGTGCACTATGCCGGGCACATGCACGATCCCTATGACACCGTGGCGCTGGCCCGGGAGGTGGGCGACGTCTTCGAGGAGATGGCCCGCGTGGCCCTGGCCGCCGCCCTGGAGACCGACCTGCCCCTCGACGCGCTGCGGGTGACGCCCCCTGCCCGGCACCGCGCCCTGTTCGTGGCCAGCCACACCCAGGTGGGCCACATGAGCCCCGCGACCCTCACCGACCTGGGCATGGCCCTGGCCATGGAGGGGTTCGACGTGGACCTGGTGCCCTACGGCCGGGCGGTGACGGCCGCCGACCTGGAGGGCGCGGAGCTGGTGGTCGCCCTGCCGCCCATCGACTATGCCCCCGGCGGGCCGGGCGCCGGCCAGGCCGAGGCCTGGTCGGTAGCCGAGGCCTGGTCGGTAGCCGAGGCCGAGGCCCTGGCGGTCTACGCCGCCGGCGGCGGGCTGCTGGTGGTGACCAATTCCGCGGGCCGGCTCAAATACGGCAACCAGGCGCTGGACCCCAACGAGGACTGGGCCGGCGCCAACCCCCTGGCCGAGCGGGTTGGCCTGGCCTTCCACGAGGGCGTCGTGACCGCCGCCGAGGCCCGGCCCGTGGGCGACCATCCCCTGCTGGCGGGCATTCGCCGCCTGGAACTGGGCGGCGGCACCGCCGTACGCCTGCGGTTGCTGGAGGGCAGCCGGGGGCAGGTCCTGGCCGAGGCCGGGACTGTGCCAGCCGCCATCCTGGCCGAACACGGCCAGGGGCGGGTGCTGGCCCTGGGCGATCTGGCCCTGTTCGTCGCCGCCAGGCCAGAGTCGCAGAACATGCGCTTCTGGCGCAACCTGGCGGCCTACGCCCGGGGCGAGGGCCGGTGATGCGGCGCGTGATGGCTGCATTCGCGAGACGCCGGGCGCGGTCCCGCCACTACTGGGACGAGCATCTGGCCCTCCAGGCAGGCCCCGAGCTCCTGGCCCGCTGGCCCGAGACCGAGCCGCTGCGGGACGACTTGTGGCGCGCGGGGATCACCCTGCGCGCCGGCGACGTCCCGTGGACGCTGGACGCGCTGGAGGTCGCCGCCGAGGGGGTGCGGCGCGTCGCCGGGCGCTGCGGGGGCGACGCCCGGGCGCTCTTTGACGGCCTGGTCCTCATCCTGGAGTCGCGCACCGAGCCGTGGTGGGCGCCCCTGTGGCGGCTGTGGAACCGCAAGCCGGCCAGCGTGCGCTTTGGCGCCTACCAGAACCGGGGCAAGATCCACCTCCGCGCCGGCAACGTCAACCTGGCGGTCGTCGTGCACGAGATGGGGCACTACCTGGACGAAAAGCACCACCTGTCGCGCGCCTACCGCCGGCGCCTGCGGGCCGCCGGCCTGCGGCTGCAGACCAACCGCTTCGAGGACATGGCCGAGGCCCTGGCCAATTACGTCCTGGGCCGCCCCCTGGACCCCGTGCGCCAGGCCTACCTGGAGGGGCTACGCTGGCCGGGCAGCCGCCCGCCCGGCGAGGCGGTGTAGGGCAGGTCAGCCGGTCCAACTTGACCAGCGTGGATCAAGCAGGGAAACAGTCAGCACTCCCCGCTCGCGGCCCCCTGGGGACACCCGGCGCCTGTAAATGCTACGCGAGCATGGTCCCTGCCAGCAATCCGAAATCAACCCGATTGACACATCCATGGATATCGAGTACAATTCTGGGTGACTGGTTCGCACTGGCCGCTGATCCGAGATGAAGGGCAAAGGAGCCATGGCAGGGCAGTTCTCTGATAGCACGGACTCGATTCTCGCAGGAGCGGGCGACCTTGATCTCGATGCTTTGGTCGTCTCTCCCAGCATGCCCGAGCTCCTACAGTCCATTGTCGCCTGGGCCGTCGAACTGATGCGGGCCGATGCCGGCGAGGTTTTCTTGTGGGATGAGGTCCACGGCCATCTGGTCCAGTCCATTGGCTATGGGTCCATGGAACGTTACATCGGCCTGGCTTTGAAGCCGGGGGAGGGCATCGTAGGCAGGGTCTTTGAAAGCGGACAGCCGATGATCGTCCCCGACTATACTACCTGGCCCGGAAGGCTGGACGTCTATGTCCTGGACGAGCCGACGACCGACATCACGGTGCCGATGAGGTGGAACGATCACACCATCGGCGTCCTGGGCATCACCGCCGACTCCAGACGCAGGAGCTTTGGCCAGGGGGACATCCAGCCGGCCACGATCTTTGCCAACCTGGCCGCGCTGGCCATCCACAACCATCGCCTGTGTGCTGCGCTCCAAGACCGCGCCCAGAGGCTCAAAGCCATCCTGGACAGGGAGGTGGCAGAGCGTACGGCCCAATTAGCCCGCCGGGCGCTGCAGCTGGAGACGAGCGCGCGCGTGAGTCGTCAGATCACGTCGATTCTTGATACTGAGACCCTGGTCTCTTCGGTCGTAGATCTCATCAGCCAGTCCTTTGACTATCCCTATGTCCTCATCTACCTCCGCGACGAGCAGAGCAATACCCTGAAGTTGCGAGCCAGCACAGTGGACGTCGGAGAGCGGTATCGCCAGTTGAGGATAGGCGGGGGAAGCCTGAATGGCACGGCAGCAGCCAGGAACCAGCCGGTACTGGTCACAGACGTATCTCAGCACACAGACTACCTGGCCAATAGGGACAGCCTGGCCGACACCCGATCGGAGCTGGTTATCCCTCTCCGGATGGGCGACCGTGTGTTGGGAACCCTGGACGTACAGAGCAGAAGGCTTGCCGATTTCAGCGACGAAGATGTCCGCCTTATCCAGAGCCCGGGAGACCAGATCGCCACGGCGGTCGAGAATGCCCGCCTCTATGACCAGAGCCGTCAGCTAGCGGCGTTGGAGGAGCGCAGCTACCTTGCCCGCGAGCTGCACGACTCGGTAACCCAATTGCTGTTCAGCATCACGCTGACCGCCGAGGCATCGCGCATGTTGCTCGAAGAAGATCAGCCCGAGGTGAATGCCCAACTGAAACGTCTGCAGGGCCTGGCGCACCAGGCCATGAACGAGATGCGGGCCTTAATCCGGCAGTTGCGGCCAATCCCGGAGGCAGAACGCGGTCTCATCAGCCACGTGCGGGACCTGGTTGCCGAGCGCGAGAAGCGTGACGGGCTTCGGGTTACCTTGCGCATCGAGGAGGAGAGAAAGCTGCCAGCCAGATACGAGCTGGCCCTCTATCGGGTCGTGCAGGAGGCGCTGAACAACGTAATCAAGCACGCTCACGCCAGCACGGCCGAGATTGCCCTGCTCGTTCAGGACCGTTCGGTCCTGCTCGAGATCGCCGATCGGGGGATTGGGTTCAACTCCACGCAGCTCCAACAGGATTTGCTTGAGCAGCGGCCAGCCACGCTGGGTTTAACAACAATGCGCGAGCGGATAGAGTTGCTGGGTGGTACCTTTGAGGTCGAGTCCACGCCTGGGCATGGAACTCGGATTCGGGTCCACGTACCTATCGAGGATGAGAGGTGACGGCATGGCCCAGACGAACCTGCACCACATCACTGTGCTAATCGTGGACGATCATTCTGTTGTTCGCCAGGGATTGCGCACATTCCTGGATTTGCACGACGACATACAGGTTGTCGGCGAAGCCAGCGGGGGCGCGGAAGCCATCGAACTGGCCGAGCGCCTGGCGCCCGATATTGTGCTCATGGACCTGGTGATGCCAGGGATGGATGGAATCGAGGCCACCCGTCAGATCCGTGCCCACTACCCCGGCACCAAGGTGATCGCGCTGACCAGTTTCCTGGAAGACGAGTTGGTTTTTCCCGCCCTGGACGCCGGTGTCTCCGGCTACCTGATGAAGGATCTGACCCCACCGGAGCTGGCGCAGGCGATCCGCACCGTGCACCAGGGCAAGGCCGACCTTCATCCTGAAGTGGCCAGAAAACTCCTGGACGAATTCCAGGCGCAGCGTGAGGTCTCTCCGATCCCGGACCTCACTCAACGGGAAGTTGAAGTCCTGGCGCTGATCGCGAAGGGCTTGACAAATCGAGAGATCGCCGAGAGATTGGTTATCACCCAGAAAACGGTGAAGGCGCACGTGAGCAGCATCCTCGGCAAGCTCAACCTTTCAGACCGCACCCAGGCGGCAATCTTTGCTATCAAACAAGGGCTCTTCGATTGACGCCTCTCTCTCCCCACTAGCCTCTGCGACCGTATCTGCGGCTACAGCCCTCTCCCCCTAGCAGGTTGTCGGAGAGGTGTGTGTACGTTCGTAGTGGGCGATTTATCGCCCAAGAACCGCGCTGAAGCGCGCACT
>JAAYZQ010000174.1 GCA_012514775.1 Anaerolineaceae bacterium | reverse complement strand
GGACCTGCAGCGACGGGACCTGGAACGTGACCTCGCCGGCGATGGACAGGGCCTCGCGGCTGCTGACCATGATGGCCAGGTGCGGGCAGGCGCGGAGCAGGCGATGCGCCAGCCGGGCGCAGGCGTCTACCAGGTGCTCGCAGTTGTCGAGGAGCAGGAGCAGGCGCTTGTCCCGCAGGTAGTCGACGAGCACCTCGTCCAGGGGGCGTCCCGGCTGCTGATGGACGCGCAGCGCGGCAGCCACGGACTGCTCGACGAGGGACGGATCGGACAGGGTCGCCAGCTCCACCAGCCAGGCGCCCCCGGGAAAGTGGTCGAGCAGATCGGCAGCCACCTGCAGCGCCAGGCGGGTCTTGCCCGTGCCGCCCGGCCCGGTGAGGGTCAGCAAGCGCGTCGCCGACAGCAGGCGCTTGACTTCGGCCATCTCGCGCTCGCGGCCCACAAAGCTGGTGAGCTGGACCGGCAGGTTGTGGGCATCGGTTGCCAGGGAGCTGATGGGCGGAAAATCGGACCGCAGGCCGGGGCTGTTCAGTTGGAAGACGTGCTCGACGCCGGCAACGTCGCGCAGCCGGTGCTCGCCCAGGTCGACCAGTTGCGCTTCGCCCTGCCGGAGCAGGGCCGCAGTGGCGGCCGACAGGAGGATCTGCCCGCCGTGGGCGGCGGCCATCAGCCGCGCGGCGCGGTTGACGGCCGGCCCGTAATAATCGCCGTCGCGCAGCTCGGCCTCGCCGGTATGGAGCGCCACACGGGCGCGCAGGGGGCCCGTGTCTCCCCAGGGCTCGGCCTGCAGCGCCTGCTGCGCGGCGACGGCCGCCTCGGCGGCCGCCGCGGCAGAGGCAAAGGCGGCGTGCAATCCATCGCCCGTCTGCTTGACCACAGCCCCGCCGTGGGCCTCGACCGCCTCCCGGAGCAAGGCATCGTGCCGCGCCAGGGCCGCCGGCATGGACCCGGGGTGCGCTTCTCAGAGGCGGGTGCTGGCCTCCAGGTCGGTGAAGAAAAAAGTCACGGTGCCCGTGGGCAGCATCCTACATCGCTCCCATCCTTCTAGCCCGGGGCGGCCGGCGGCTTGCTGGCCGCGACCGGCCAAATACCTGACCGAACAAGTCCGATTATAGCGCGAAAACCCGGGTTGTCAAGGGGTGAGTGTGGGCGCTCGGCGGCCTTGTCAAGGTCACTCGCACGACCCACCGGTCCCTCACTTGCTCGCGCCGGATTGTTATCCGGCGCCCGGAGTGGCGGATTGTTATCCACCACGAGCAGCAGCGCTGCACAAAAATCCAGGACTTGACAAACCGGATCCTGTATGGTATTCTTACGACTGGCGAAAGTTTTCACAAGGCGTTGGCCGGGACATGCGCAGCTCCCGGCGGAGAAAGGAGACCGACCTCCTTCGCGCCTGCCCTATAGAATACGGCCTCTCCGGCCGTTTCTCGCACCCCGCAGTGCCGTGGGGCAGTGTGCCGCCCCCTGACGTGCGGCCCCCGGCATTCCATCACTCGTCGCAGCCCCAACCGGGAACTGGAGCGACACTTCCGAACCAGGCAGCCCATGCACGCGCGTGTTTCCCGGGGCCGCCGGCTCCAGTCCAACAGGCTCTTCCACGGGCCGCCTCGCACTGCCGCGAGGTCCGCGGCCCCGGCGTCGTGCTGCTCACGTCCGGGCAACATCAGGCCCGGTAGAAAGGAGGTGCCCCCCCAACCAGCCAGCTCTGGGACCGGGCGAACCCGGCGGTTCGAGCTCGAAGAGAACCAAGTGAAGGAGGCTATCGACGACCATGAAGATAAAACCGATGTTTGCGGTTGGCGCACTGGTGGTGACCATTCTTGCCCTTGCGGGGATGATCGGCTCTACCGGAAGCCAGGCACAGGCGTTGACGCCCATAGAGGAACTGGGCAAGTTCCTGTTGTTCGACACCGAGCTGTCCACCCCCCGGGGCCAGGATTGCGCGGCCTGTCACGCGCCGGCGACGGGCTACACCGGGCCGGATTCCGAGATCAATGCCACCCTGGCCGTCTACCCGGGGGCGATAGATCACCGCTTTGGGAACCGCAAGCCGCCCACGGCTGCCTACGGCGGCGACAGCCCTATTCTCTATTACGACGAGGACGACGAGGTGTGGGTGGGGGGCATGTTCTGGGACGGCCGGGCCAGCGGCTGGACGTTGGGCGACCCCCTGGCCGAGCAGGCCCAGGGGCCCTTCCTGAATCCCGTGGAACAGAACAACCCCGGCATCAAGCAGGTCTGCCTCAAGGTGCGCAAGTCGGCCTACGCCGGGCTGTTCGAACAGGTGTGGGGGCCGGGCTCGCTGGACTGCGGCAAGGGCCTGGAGCTAACCTACGAGTACATCGCCCGCTCTATCGCCGCCTACGAGCGGTCGGCGGAGGTCAACCCCTTCAGCTCCAAGTTTGACCTGTTCTGGGACAATGCCCTGGCGGCGGGCCTGGACGTCACGGCAATCAACGTCGGCAACTGGGAGCAATACAAAGGCTATGGGCTGTCGGATGACGAGGTCTATGGCCTGGCCCTGTTCACCGACGAGGAAAAGGGCAAGTGCGCCCTGTGCCACACCTTTGACCTGGGTGAAGCCGGCCGCCCGCTGTTCACCGATTTCACCTACGACAACCTGGGCGTGCCCAAGAACCCCGCCAACCCGTGGTACTCCATGTCGCCCAACTTTAACCCCGACGGGGCGGACTGGATCGACCCCGGCCTCGCGGGCTTTTTGCAGGCTGCGGGCTTTGATGAAGACGTCTACATGGACGAGATGGGCAAGCACAAGGTTCCTACCCTGCGCAACGTCGACCTGCGTCCCTACCCCGAGTTCGTCAAGGCCTATACCCACAACGGCTTCTTCAAGTCCCTGGAAGAGATCACCCGCTTCTACAACACCCGCGACGTGGATCCCTCGTGGCCGGAGCCGGAATATGCCGGCACCGTGAACACGGAGGAGCTGGGCAACCTCGGCCTGACGGCGGACGAGGAGGCCGGCATCGTCCTGTTCATGAAGACCCTGTCGGACGGCTTCCAGCCGTAGAACGGCCGGGGCAGGCATCCTGCCCTGGTGCGTGCCTCCTGGCACGTGTCGCCCCCGGCTCCGGTGGAGCCGGGGGCGTTTCCTTGTCCGGCCAGGTGTGCAGTACCTCGTTTTCCTCGTGCGCGGTGCGCCATCGACGCCGAGAATGGCCCGGGCGGCGAGGTGCGGTTGCAGCCCGCGGCGCTCAGGCGGGGGTTGGAGCGTGTCGCGCCGCAGCCCACAGCGCCCCGGCGCGATGGGAGCTGCGCACCAGCGGGCCGGAGGCCACGCCCCGAAACCCCATGGCCTCGGCACTGGCAGCGTAGGCGGCAAATTCGTCGGGGGGCACAAAGCGAGCGACAGGGAGCTGATCGGCCGACGGGGGCAGGTATTGGCCCAGGGTCACCAGGTCGCAGCCGGCCCTCCGCAGATCGCGGAGCACCTGGATCACCTCGGCGGTGCGCTCCCCCAGGCCCAGCATGAGCCCCGACTTGACCGCCAGGCCCGGCCCCAGTGCCCTCGCCCGGGCCAGCAGAGCGAGGGAGCGCCGGTAGTCGGCCCCCGGCCGCACGCTGCCATACAGCCGCGGCACGGTCTCCACGTTGTGGTTCAGGACAGCAGGCCCGGCCCGGATCACGGTCTCGAGGGCGGCGTGCGACCCCTGGAAGTCGGGGATCAGGACCTCGACGGCGGCGGCGGGCAGGCGGCGGCCCACCGCCCGGATGGTGGCCGCAAAGTGGCCGGCGCCGCCGTCGGGCAGGTCGTCGCGCGTCACCGACGTCAGGACCACGTGCTCCAGTCCCAGCCGGGCCGCGGCCGTGGCAACGCGCCCGGGCTCTCCCGGGTCGGGCGGCGCGGGCCGCCCGTGGCCCACGGCACAGAAGCGGCAGCCCCGGGTGCAGAGGCTTCCGAGGAGCAAGAAGGTGGCCGTGCCCTCCTGGAAGCATTCGGCCAGGTTGGGGCAGCGCGCCTCCTGGCAGACGGTGTGCAGCCCCAGGCCGTGCAACAGCTCCTCCATGCCGGCCACCGCCGCTTCGGCCGCGGGCGAAACGCGGCGCCACAACCAGGCCGGCTGGCCCCCGGCGGCGCCCATGGCCCGGGGCAGCCCGGACGGGTCGGCGCGGACCATCCGCCGGTGGAAGACCTGGCCCATGGCCGCCACGAACTCCCGGCTGACGGCCGTCACGTCCACCGCCCGGCCCAGCTCGCGGGCCATGGACGTCACGCCCCGGTTGGCGATGCCACAGGGAACGAGGAGGTCAAAGTGGGACAGGTTGGGCGCAACGTTGAGGGCCAGGCCGTGGCGGGTGACCCCCTGCCGCACCGCCAGGCCAATGGCGGCTATCTTTTTTCCGGCGAGCCACACGCCGGGATGCTCCTCGGAGCGTCCGGCCTGAAGGCCATAGGCCGCCAGGACCCGGATGACGGTCTCTTCCAGGCGCCAGAGGTAGTCGTGCAGGTCCTGGTCGGGTATCCTGAAGATGGGGTAGGCCACCAACTGCCCGGG
>JAAYZQ010000173.1 GCA_012514775.1 Anaerolineaceae bacterium | reverse complement strand
GCCCTACGAGATGGACGAGGGCGGCGGGGCCTTTTACGGACCCAAGATCGACCTGAAGCTGCGCGATGCCCTGGGGCGCGAGTGGCAGTTGACGACGATCCAGTTCGACTTTAACGAGCCGGAGCGTTTCGACCTGACGTACGTGGGCGCCGACGGCCAGGAGCACCGGCCCTACATGGTGCACCGTGCCCTGCTGGGCTCCCTGGAGCGCTTTTTCGGCATCCTGCTGGAGCACTATGGCGGGGCCTTCCCGGCCTGGCTGGCACCGGTCCAGGCGCAGGTCATCCCCATCGCCGACCGGCACGCGGACTATGCCCGGGAAGTGGCCGCCGAGCTGCGGGCCGCGGGCGTCCGCGTCGAGGTGGACGACTCGGCCGACCGCATGCAGGCCAAGATCCGGGCCGCGCAGTTGCAAAAGGTGCCCTACATGCTGGTGGTGGGCGACCGGGAGGTGGAAAACCGCCAGGTGGCCGTCCGGCTGCGCAGCGGCGAGAACCTGGGGGCGCAGTCGCTGCCCGACGTCATCGCCCGCATCGACGAGGCCGTGGCCGAGAAGAGGGACCTGTAGCCGATAGTCGATACGTATGTTGCAGCAATTCTCGGTTTGGCCATGCGTGAGTTCGACCTGGCCTTTTGCTCGGTCCGGATCTGGCGCTCCGGCGGGAGCGATAGGTGCGTATGGCTGCCATACCGAGAATTGCTGACATATGTTGTCTTCCATTTGACCCGGGACAATTTCTGGGGTATAATGCCGCAGATACAGTGCGCCTGCGCCTGTAAATCTATAATGAGGTGATGCTTTCCCAGGAAGGGTAACCGGGCAGGGGAAGAAGGAGAAGCAGAGATTAGCAAGAACAGAACGCGCGTCAACAACACGATCCAGTCGCCACAGTTGAGGGTCATTGATGCCGATGGCAAGCAGCTCGGGGTGCTGCCGCGGCGAGAGGCGTTGCGGTTGGCCGAAGAGCGGGAACTGGATCTGGTGGAGGTTGCCCCGAACGCTGACCCCCCGGTGGCCAAGCTCATGGATTTTGGCAAGTACCAGTACGAGCGGGCCAAGCGAGAGCGAGAAGCGCGCAAGTCGAGAAAAGAAGTCGAGATCAAGGAGGTCCGCCTGAGGCCCAAGACCGACGATCACGACATCAACTTCAAGGTTCGGCAGGCGCGCGCTTTCCTCGAGTCGGGGGCCAAGGTCCGGATTCGCATGCGGTTCCGGGGACGCGAGATCTATAACCTCGACGTGGCCAAGGACCAGTTCGATCGGTTCGCCAGGGAACTGGAGGACATTGCCGTGATCGAACAGCGGCCCAGCTTCGAGGGGCGGACGATGCTGATGATCGTCGCACCAGGCACCCCCCGCAAGGCATAGGGCGTGCGCATGGCTTGAGCTGCTCTGCTCGATTCAGGTCGACGTGAGAAATTCTAGCTCATTGCCCCTGATCAGGGGCAATCGCTTTGTAGGAGAGGAACGACGATGCCAAAAATCAAGACGCACAAGGCAACGGCCAAGCGGTTCAAGTACACCGGCGGCGGGAAGCTCATGCGCACCAAGATCGGCAAGAGCCACCTGCGCCGCAAGAAAAGCAAGCGCGTGAAGCGCCAATTCGACGAGATGATCGAGGTGACGGCGAGCGCCGCCAAGAAGCGCGTCCGCAAGCTGGCGCCCTACCTGGACAAGTAGCCTGGCGCGGGCTTGTGTCCGTTCGCAGGCTGGCCAGATCATTGCTGTGAGAGGAGTCTAACGTGCCGAGAGTAAAGGGGGGCCCCCGGCTGCGACGCCGGCATAGCGCGGTCCTGAAGATCACCAAGGGTCAGTTCGGAGGCAAACATCGCCTTTGGCGTCGCGGCCACGAGGCGATGATGAAGTCGTTGTGGTACGCAACGCGCGACCGGCGGGACCGGAAGCGCGATTTTCGGCGACTGTGGATCACGCGCATTAACGCTGCATCGCGCCAGGAAGGTGTGTCCTACAGCCGCTTCATCCACGGCCTCAGGCAGGCCGGCGTGGAGCTGGACCGCAAGATCCTGGCCGACCTGGCGGTGCACGACGCCGCCACATTTGGCAGCCTGGTCAAGGTCGCCAAGCGCTGAGAGCGAAGGTTCTGCCTTTCACGGGATGATTACCAGCACGCAGAACGAACGCGTCAAGTACGTACGGTCCCTCGGACGGCGGCGTGCCCGCGACCGGGAGGGCCGTTTTGTTGTCGAGGGAACGCGCCTGGTACACGAGGTGACGAGGGCGGGCATCAGGCCCGCTCTCGTCTTCTTTACGGAGGATTGGGCGGCGGGCGCGGCGGGCCAGGCCCTGCTGCCCCACCTGCGCGCCGCCGAAGAGGGCGCCTGGCCGGTGAGCGACGCCGTCCTGGCGGCCTGCGCCGGCACCGAGACCCCCCAGGGGGTCCTGGCCGTGGTGCCCGTGCCCCGCGTGGCGCCGCGGGAGGGGCTGATCCTGGTCGTGGACGGCGTCCGCGACCCGGGCAACCTGGGCACGCTCCTGCGCTCGGCCGAGGCGGCCGGGGCCGGCCGGGTGGTGCTGGCGCCGGGCACGGTCGATGCCTACAACCCCAAGGTGGTGCGCGGCGGGATGGGCGCCCACTTTCGCCTGGCGGTGCAAGAGATGAACTGGCCGGCCATCGCCGGCCTGCTGGCGGGCCGGCCCGCCTGGCTGGCCGAGGCCGGGGGCCAGGTGGCCTACGACCGCGTGGACTGGACGGTGCCCTCGGCGCTCATCGTAGGCGGCGAGGCCGAGGGGGCCGGGGCCGAAGCGGCGAGGCTGGCCACGGGTACCGTGCGCATCCCCATGGCGGGCGGCGCCGAGTCGCTCAACGCCGCCATGGCGGCCACGGTCATCCTGTTCGAAGCAGCGCGGCAAAATCGAGGATGAAACCATGAACGTGCGATCCATCACCTGTTTCGTGAACGCCGGCGGGCCGGGCGCGAATGCGGCCGCCCGGGCCGGGCGGCTGGCCCGGGACGCCCAGGCCGCGCTGGAAGCGGCCGGCCTGCCGGTCCAGTCCCGGCGCCTGGCGACGCAGCCCCTGTCGTCGCTGCCCGGCGATCCCATGGCCGTGGCCCGGGCCGTCGCCGCGGAGGGCGCGGCCGCCGGGTTCGAGTACGTCTCGCTGGGGCCGGTGTTGGCCGCCGAGCCGGGGGCCGGCCTGGAGCGCCTGGCCCTCATCCCGGAGCTGATCCGGGGGAACGATTCGACGTTCACGAGCATCCTCGTCGCCGGCCGCGAGGCGGGCATCAACCTGGCGGCCATCCGGCAGGCGGCGGCGGTCGTCCGCGAGGTGGCCCACACCACCGACCAGGGCTTTGGCAACCTGCGCCTGGCGGTGCTGGCCAACGTGGGCCCCCACGCGCCCTTTTTCCCGGCGGCCTACCACGACGGCGGCGGCCCTGCGGTCGCCGTCGCCCTGGAGTCGGCCGGGCTGGCGGTGGAGGCCTTCTCGCCGGCGGGCTCGCTGGACGAGGCCCGGGGGCGGCTGGTGGCGGCCGTGGAAGACGCGGCCGGGCGCGTGGCCGCCGTCGTGGAGCCCCTCGCCCGGGACGCCGGCGCCCGCTTTGCCGGCATCGACTTTTCCTACGCGCCCTTCCCCGACGAGGCGCGGAGCGTCGGCGCGGCGGTGGAGCGCCTGGGCGTCGAGCGCTTTGGGGCGCCGGGCACCCTCTTTGCCGCCTCGTTCCTGACCGGCTGCCTGCGCCAGGCGCGCTATCCCCACTGCGGCTTTAACGGGCTGATGCTGCCCGTGCTGGAGGACGCCGTCCTGGCCGAGCGGAGCAAGGAGGGGCTCTTTACCGTGAACGACCTGCTCCTGTGGTCCGCCGTGTGCGGCACGGGGTTGGACACCGTGCCGCTGCCCGGCGACGTGACCGAGGACGAGCTGGCGGGCATCCTGCTGGACGTGGCGGCCCTGGCCGTGCGCCTGGACAAGCCCCTGACGGCGCGGCTGATGCCGGTGCCCGGCCTCCGCGCCGGCGACGTGACCGCCTTCGAGTTCGAGTATTTTGCCAACGGGCGGGTGTTGGACGTGAAGGGGGCCGGGAGCGCGGGGGTGTTCCGGCGGGCGAGCCACCTCGCCGGCTAGTTATCCTCCTCGACCTCGTCGCGGACGGTGCGATAGATCACCTGCAGTTGCTCGTACACCTCCTCCGCATTCTCGATTTCCCCCGCGCACAGCGGCACATCGGCCGAGTAGGCGAGGAAGGGCTGGGTCTGGGGGCCGCCCAGCCCGCCGTGGGAGCTCACCTGCTCCTCGAAGCAGATGACCTGCTCCCCGTCCCAGGTGCCCAGGAGCACCAGGTCGCCGGCGTGGGGAAAGCGCATCAGGCGCACGACCTGGCCGACGGCCCAGCCTCGACCCTCGTAGCCGGCCAGCGGATCCTCGCCCTCCAGCCGCTCGCCCTCGGGCCCAACCCATAGGGTGCCCTTTTCGCTGGTGACGACCACATGCTCGCCGTCGCGGCCGGCCACCAGGCCGATGCCGGCATGGCCCACAAGGTCGGGCAAGAGCTGGGGGTAGAGCAGGGCGATCTCGCCCAGGTCCATCTGGCGCGGCGTGACCTGGAAATAGATGTGCGACAGCGAGCCCGAGTTCCGCACGGCAATCTCCCCCCGGCGGCTCAGGTCCCACTCGGCCTCCAGCGCCTGGGCCAGGAGCTCTTCCTCCAGGCGGCGGCGGGTGGCCTGCAGCAGCAGGCTGGGGATCTGCCCCCGGCGCCGGGCCTCCAGGACCCGGATCTCTTCCACCAGGAAGCGGGCGCGCTGCTCGGGCAGCCCCTCGTCCTCGCCTTCGCCGGCGTACACCTGCTGCCCCGTGCGCTCGGCGACAAACTGCTCCAGGCTCAGGCCAAAGGCTGCGCGAAAGGGCACCGAGGGCGTCATGCCGTGGTCGGAGAGGATGTACAGGTCATATTCCCGTGCCTGGTAGGTCTGGCGGATGCGGTCGATGTGCCGGATCTGGTTGTCGAGGGCGCGCAGGGCGCGCAGCGCCTCGGGGCTACCCGCCCCAAAGTGATGGGCGATCTCGTCGTAGCCGGTGTAGGACGCATAGATGGCCGGCATCTGGCGGTAGATGTCCATCATGACGCTAAAGGTGGTCACCTCGCGAAAGACCACGTTGTTCGCGATCTCCAGGAGAGGCCCCAGGAAGGTAAAGTGCGAGCCCTTTTGCCTGGCGCGCAGCCAGGTGGCAGCGCGCTTGCCCACGTACACCAGCCACGTCCACAAGGAGAGGCCCACGACGCGCAGCACGCGTCCGGGGCTGAGGAGAAAGAGCACCAGGAAGCCAAAGCCGCGCACGTTCTCGAAAAAGCGGTCGCGGCCCATGGCCGACAGGGTAAAGAGGGCCAGGCGGGCATCGCCGTCGAACATGTTGGTGTAGCTCGAGCCGCCGCGCAGCAGCCCCGGGCGCCCCTCCGACACGCGCTCCTGGATGGCCCGCACCACGCCCGGCAGCTTGCACATGATGGACTCGCCGCTCCGCTTGTCGTACCAGCGAAAGCCGGGGATGTCCCAGTTGTTGCCATAGAGGATGCCCGCCTGGGAGGCGGGCGTGGTGCTGGGCAGGCCGCAGCGCCAGCGGGCCAGCCGCAGGCGGCGCGTGGTGATCAGCCGGGCCAGGTAGGGCATGGCGCCGGTCCTGATGGCCTGCCGCAGGTACCGGTAACCCAGGCCGTCGATCTCGATGGCCACAAAGCCGCGCTGCCCGGCTCCGTCCGGGTGGGGCGTGCGGCCCAACTGCCGGGCGGCGGCGCCGAACTTGCGCCGGTAGTACCGGGCGGCCAGGGCGTTAAAGAAGTCTACGATGCGCAGGTGCAGCCAGATCATGGTCGGCGGGCCAGGGACGGACGCGAGAGCCTCATGCCTCTGGCTCCCCGCCCTCCGGGTCCGGGTCCTGGCCGAGCCCGGACGGGGGCAGGAAAGGCAGCGAGAGCAGGGAAGGCCAGTCCCGCTGCCCGACAAGGGCCCCGCGTTCCTCACGGGTCGGTGGCGGTGCCTCCTCGCCGTCGTCCCAGCGGAACTGGAGGGCGTGGTAGCGGCGGTAAAGGCTGTCTTTCCTGGCCAGCAGCTCGGCGTGGCTGCCCTGCTCCGCCACCCGCCCCTCGTGGAGGACCACGATGCGGTCGGCGTTGACGATGGTCGACAGCCTGTGGGCGATGACAAAGGTCGTGCGCCCCTCGCCGCCCGGCGGGTGCATGAGCCGGTCCAGGGCCTCCTGGACCAGCGTCTCCGACTCGGTATCCAGCGACGAGGTCGCCTCGTCCAGGATGAGGATGCGCGGGTTCTTGAGGATGGCCCGGGCGATGGCCACCCGCTGCCGCTGGCCGCCCGACAGCTTGACGCCCCGCTCGCCCACCTGCGTCTCGTAGCCGTCAGGCAGGTCGTTGCAGATAAAGTCGTCGGCGTTGGCCGCCCGCGCCGCCGCCTCGATCTCGGCCTGGGTGGCGTCCAGGCGCCCGTAGCGAATGTTGGCGGCCACGGTGTCGCTGAAGAGGAGCGTCTCCTGGGGCACGATGCCGATCTGGTCGCGCAGCGAGCGAACGGTCACCCCGCGGATGTCGCGCCCGTCGACGGTGATAGAACCCCGGGCGGGATCGTAAAAGCGGGGGATCAGGTTGGCCAGCGTCGTCTTGCCCACGCCGCTGGGCCCCACCAGGGCCACCACCTCCCCCGGCAGGGCCTCCAGGCTCACGTCGCGCAGCACCGGCTGCCGCGGATCGTAGTCGAACTCGACGTCGCGAAAGACGACGTGGCCGCGGACGGGCGGCAGGGGCACGGCGTCGGGGGCGTCGCTGATCTCCGGGCGGGTGTCGAGGAGCTCGAAGGCGCGCTCCGTGGCGCCCACGGCGGCCTGGATCTGGCCGTACAGCCCGCCAAAGCTGCTCAACGGTCCGCTGAGCATGGTGGCGTAAAAGAGAAAGGCGATGAGCTGCCCCGGCGTCAGCCGGCCCAGGAGCACCTCGCGGCCACCCATCCACATCACCAGGCCCAGGCTGCCATAGACCAGGAGCGACATGAGGGGCCCCATGGTGGCATAGATGCGCGCGCGGCGCATGGCCGCCGCGAACAGATCGTTCACCTTCTGCCCGAAGCGCGCCGCTTCGTGGTCCTCGCGGGCAAAGGACTTGACGACGCGAATGCCGCCCACGGTCTCTTCCACCACGGCCGACGCCTGGGCCAGGACGTCCTGGGCCTCGCGGGCCACGCGGCGGATGCGGCGGCCCATGATCCGGGTCAGGAACACCATGCCCGGCACCGACAGGGTCAAGAGCAGCGTCAGCCGCCAGTTGGTGATCGCCACGATGGCCACGATGCCGGCGGCCATGACCACCTGCTGCACCAGGACGATGATGTTGCTGGTGACGGCCACCTGGATGACCTGCACGTCGTTGGTCAGCCGCGACTGGATCTCGCCCACGGGCCGCCCGGCAAAAAAGCCCAACGACAGCGACAGCAGGTGCTCGTACAGCTCGCGCCGCAGGCGGGCCACCACCCGCTCGCCCACCCAGGCCACCACGTAGGACTGCACGATGCCCAGGGCCGAGCGCAGGAGCAGGATGGCTCCCAGGGCCAGGGCATAGAGGTTCAGCCGGCTCAGCTCCTGGCCGCCGACCAGCAGATCGACGATCTGCTGCACGATCCAGGGCATGGCCAGGCCCAGCAGGCCGATGACCACCAGGCTCAGGCCCGCCAGGGCCAGGTGCCAGCGATAGTCCCGGACGTAGGCCAGAATGCGGCGGTAGCTCTCCAGGTGCTGCCCCCACCGCCCCACCCGGTCCTTCAGCCTGTCCAACAAGACGTCCTCCGAAAATCCAATGCCGGGCGCGGCCGGTCAGGCGACCAGGACGACGCCCACCGTCGTGAAAAACGTGCCGGCCACCGTCCAGCGCGTGGGCTTCTCGCGAAGCATGGTCATGGAAAAGGGGATGGCCAACAGGGGCGACGTGCTGGTGATGACCGCCGTGCGCCCAGCTCCCAGGGACTGGATGGCCATGACGAAAAACAGCGTGCCCACGCCGGTCCCCACGAGGCTGGCCAGCAGGATCATGGCCCAGGAACGGCGGTCCAGGCGGCGCAGCTCCTTCCACAGGCCCGTGCGCAGGTTGATGGCCAGCAGGATGAACATGGCCAGGGGCTGGCGAATGCTGTTGGCCACGACCGAGTGCATGCCCGCCGTCGCCGGCTTGAGGGTCACCTGCCCGGCCCCCCATAGGAGCGAGACCAGGAGGGCGATGAGGAGTCCCTTGCGCAGCGCCGCCGGCTCGATGTCCTGCCCGTTGCTGGAGTGCATCTCGGGCCGGCTGAGGAGCGTCACCCCGGCCACCACCAGCAGGGCCCCCAGAAGCAGGCTCCAGGTGAGGGGCTCGTCGACAAAGAGGGCTGCCAGCAGGATGGCCCACAAGGGGTTGATGCCCGCCACGGGCATGGCCCACGAGACGCCCGCCAGGTTCAGGCTGCGGAAGTAGAGGGTGTCGCCGACCACCAGCAGGATGAGGACCGAGACCACCAGCCACAGCCAGGCCGAGGATGGCACCGTCCGGAAGGCCTCCAGCCCGCCGTAAAAGGGCAGCAGCGCCCAGAAAAAGACGGACGACACTACGCAGCGGATCAGGTTCAAGGGCAGGACGTGGAGTCGGTGGCTGCCCAGGGCCATCAGCACGCTGGCCACGGACCACAATAGGGCACTAACGAGTGCCAGGACTTCGCCGCTCAAGCCACCTCCCTGGTAGACCCCGGCATCGCCGGTAGATTCTACAGACGTTATAAACCCCCAGCCCGGGCTGGGGGAGCAGCACGTGGGATCCAGGCACGCCTTTTCCTCTGGCTACGGTCCCGCTCCCCGTTTAGCGGGCCTCCAGCAGATCGAGAAAGGCCTGGACGCGATTCTTGACCGGCTCCTCGGCATAGAGCCGCGTATCGCACATGTCGGCCTCGAGGACCAGGCCCGGCACGCCCGTCTGGCGGCTCACCTGCTCCACGAGGTCGTATTGGCCCAGGGAGTAGGGTTTGCAGGAGCGGTTGGAGTGAAAGACCATGCCGTCGACGGCAAAGCGCTGCACCATGCCGGCCACCAGCTCGGCGCGCACCTGGAGGCTCTGGTTGATATAGACCGTGGCATAGGTGCGTGCCAGCCCTTCGATGGGCTCGCCGGTGTCCACCGACGTGGACCAGGCGTTGGTGTAGGTGTCGACCACGAAACAGGCCCCGGCCTGGGTAAAGAGGTGGAAGAGGCGAAAGAGCTGGTACCAGATGGCGATATTGTCCCACAGCAGCCGGTAGCGCTCCTCGAAGATGGCCCCTTCGCCGCGGGCCACCCGTTCTTCCACCTCGGCCTTGAGCTTGCGGTAAAAGGTGACGGCGTCGCGGGTGCCGCGCAGGACGACGATGGGCGCCATGGTCAAAAAGAGGTCCGGGGCGTTGAGGGGCGAGGGCCGCGCCTGGCACAGCTCGCGGATCTCGCGCCACAGCCCGACGGCCTCGTTGGAGCGCTCCAGGGCCAGGGCAAGCTTCTTGTCGTTCAGCTTGCGGCCGGTGTGGCGGGTCACCCAGGCGATCATCTCTTCCAACTGGGCGGCGACGTACTGGACGGTGTGGTGGTGCAGGCCGGGCTCGTGCTGGTAGGGAGCGTCGAGGAGAAAGAGGGGCACGCCCAGCTGCTGGGCGAGGGCCTGGTACCACTTGATGACCGTGCCGCAGATGTTGTTGCAGGCGATGAGCAGGTCGGGCCGGGGCAGGCCGCCCTGGGGCGCCTTGCCCGGCGCCAGCACCGAGCCGATGTGCGAGCGGGCGTAGGAGCACACGTCGGGGCTGAAGCCGCGCTCTTCGGCCACCTGCGCCAGCGGCACCGCCGCCCGCTGCGCGCCCAGCAGCGCGCCATAGTTCTCGGGATAGACCGTGGCCACGCCCATGCCGTGCAGGATCTCCACGGGCGCCCCGCTCGTCACCCACGCCAGGGGTTTGACCTTGCCGACCACCTTGCGGGTGGCATAGTAGCGGGTCATCAGCCGAGTCAGATCCTGCGACGTTGCCAGCTTGCGATAGTTGCGTGCCATGCGTATCCCGCCTTGTGCAGAGAGATCGGGGCCATTATACCACAGCCCCGCCGCCGCATCAAACAGGTGCGCGTCCGGCAGACGAGCCGCGCCCCTTGGGAAAGAGCCACAGGAAGGGCAATCCCAGCAAAGGGGCAATGGCGCTGACGGCAAAGGCCGGGCGCATGCCCCACGTGTCGCCGATGGCGCCCACCACCAGGACGGCGGCGGAGCGGATCAGGAAGCTGAGGGCCATGTAGACGCCGTTGGCCAGGGCGCGGTTCTCGGGAAAGCTCTCCTGCACCAGGGCCATGAGCACCGGGATGACCGACAGGGCCGTCAGCCCCAGGGCCAGGAGCAGCGGGATGCGCAGCCAGCCGTCGGCAAAGAGAAAGAGAAACATGAGGATGGGCGTGACCAGCAGGGCAACGCCCATCACCGCCCGCCGGCCAAAGCGGTCGCTGAGGGAGCCGCCCAGCAGCGCGCCCGCCACACCCGCCCCCTCCAGCAGCGTCAGGGAGGCCCCGGCGAGCCACAGCTCGGATCCCTCTTCCGTCAAGAAGACGGGCAAGTACGTGGTCAGCGACGAGATCATGAAGGCGCGGACGGTGATGATGGCGATGAGGGGCACGAGAAAGGGCCCCATGATGGACAGGAATTGCCGCCAGGGCAGTGGCTCGACGCTGTGGGCCACGTGCACGGGCACGTCGCGGAGCCGGACGTAGAGCAGGGCCGACGCCAGAAAGCCGCCGACCATGAGCCACGGCGTGTGCGACAGGCCCAGGATCTCGACCGCCGAGACGATGACGATGGGCCCCAGGGCGCGGCCCAGCTCGCCGCCCAGCATCCACAGGCCCATGCCCCGCCCCAGGCTGCGGCCCGAAAGCCGGCCGGCCATGACCGGCGCCACGGAATGCAGCGCCGCCGAGTTGATGCCCGAGAGTACCAGGAGCAGGGCCAGCAGGGCATAGCTCGACGTCACGCCCAACATCCCCATGGTCACCCCGCCGATGGCGGGCGCCAGGATGACCAGGGTGCGCAGGCTGGCGCGATCGGCCAGGTGCCCGATGAGGGGCTGGAGCAGCGACGGACCCTGGTTAAAGACCGTCAGCAGCCCGGCCTCGGTGCGGCTCAGGGCCAGGTTCTGAATGAACAGGGGCAACAGGGGCGGCAAAAAGCCGGTATAGGTGTCGTGGACGGCGTGGGCCCCGACGATGGTCAAGACCTGGCCGGTGTCGAAAGCCTCGGCTTTGGCCGGCCGTGCCTTGGCATCGGTTTCAAGTTGCATGGCGTCATCCTCCAGCGGCTGAGTATAGCGCCCTAACGGCCGCCTGTCAAGCGCCGGGCAACCGTCGGGTATGCCGCAGCGCGCTGCGCCCGCCCTTGACAGAACCGGCAGAAGCCGCTATCATGGACCAGGAAAGGGTACAGCATGGGTACTGCCCGCGAGCCGCAGCCGGTCAAGCTCATCGCCAGCCTCCTCACGGGAGAGCCGGGCCTCCTCGCCCGGGTGCGCGAGGCGCTGGCGGCCGCCTGGGGCCCCATCGACCTCGAGAGCGACCTCCTGCCCTTTGACCACAGCGACTATTACGCGGGCGAGTTTGGCCCCGGCCTGCAGCGCCAGATCGTGGCCTTCGAGCGGCTCGTCTCGCCGGCCGAGCTGCCGGCGGCCAAGCGCCTGGCCAACGAACTGGAGCAGTCGCTGGCGGCCGGGGGCCGGCGCCGGGTGAACGTCGACCCCGGCTACGTGGCCCTGGGCAAGCTGGTGCTGGCCACCACCAAGGATCACGCCCACCGGCTCTACCTGGGCCAGGGCGTGTACGGCGAGGTCACCCTGGCCTACCAGCAGGGCCGCTTTCGTCCCTGGCCCTGGACCTATCCCGACTATGGCAGCGAGGAGTATTGCGCCCTCTTTGCCCGAATCCGCGAACGATACAAGGCCCAGCTCCGGGGAACCCGTTGGTAGTGCGCGATTCATCGCGCAGCTCCGGGGAACCCGTTGGTAGTGCGCGATTCATCGCGCAGCTCCGGGGGAACCCGTTGGTAGTGCGCGATTCATCGCGCAGCTCCGGGTACCCGTTGGTAGTGCGCGATTCATCGCGCAGCTCCGGGAGACCCGTTGGTAGTGCGCGATTCATCGCGCAGCTCCGGGGAACCGTTGGTAGTGCGCGATTCATCGCGCAGCTCCGGGGGAACCCGTTGGTAGTGCGCGATTCATCGCGCAGCTCCGGGGAACCCATTGGTAATGCGCGATTCATCGCGCAGCTCCGGGGAACCCGTTGGTAGTGCGCGATTTATCGCGCAGCTCCGGGGAACCCGTTGGTAGTGCGCGATTTATCGCGCAGCTCCGGGGAACCCGTTGGTAGTGCGCGATTCATCGCGCTGTTGGTTGCGGGGGCGCCAAAGCACCCACCACCAACGGCGGAACCGGGCCGCACCGGGAAGCGTCTGATACGTGGCGTACAAACCCAAGGAGGAGGACAGCAATGAAGCACAGACGATGGTTGATGTGGAGCGTGTTGGCAGCGCTGG